>JAJQCJ010000157.1 GCA_021202775.1 Clostridiales bacterium
CTAGAGACGATGTAACTTGTTACGCACCAAAGCTGCCGCCGATGGCGGCTGGGGAACGATTGCCGCCCGTCCCGCCCTACCGAAGGCGGGCGGGACGTGGCGTCAATTTTGTCGTCCTTTGGTCGTGGAAATCTGACGGTAAGGCTGCGTTATGCTCCTCAACTCAGGATAGATTGCATCTTAAATTGATAACATTGCCTCAGAAGTCCCTCAGCCGAACAGGTTGCTGAACAGGCTTTTGAAGAAGTTCACGATGGACTGAATCAGCGCGACAAACGCATTGGAGCTGCCGTTCGTGACCCCGCTGGCGTCCAGCTTCTCCAGCTCGGACTTGATGGAGTCGTACAGGGCGGAGGCCTGCTGCTTGATGGTGTCCAGGTCGATATCCGCATTTTGCAGCTTCACGATCAGGTCAATGATCTTCTGCCGGAGCTCGTCGTCCAGGGTGACGCCCATGTTTTCACAGAGCTGGTCCAGGGTGTCGCCGATCTCGTCCTCGCTCAGATTTTCGGACAGGGCCTTTTCCTTCAGGACGGTGATGAGCTTGGTGGCGGTGTCGCTGTCGCCGATGGCATCCCCCACCTCGCCGGTGGTGACGATCTCCTCCGCGGCGGCGTCGGTGGCGTCCTCGTCCAGCTCCTCACCGGTCATGATGGTGTAGGCCTTGAAGGCGCTGGCCAGGGCGCAGGTGCCGCTGAGGGAGGTGGGGGCCGCCACATAGACCTCCACATCCGCCACCCCTGCGTCGGCCAGGGCGGTCTGGTACATCTCCTCGGTGCAGTAGCTGATGTTATAGGTGGTGACGGTGATGCCGCTGCCCTCCTCTGCGGGCACCAGCAGGATGGAGGACAGGGCCTTCGTCCCCAGCAGAGAGGCGGAGAGGTAGGAGCCGAACAGCTCCTCTTCCTCCTCGTGGGTGGTGTAGCTGACCTCGTACTCCGAGAGGTCGGAGACGCCCAGCAGCTTCAGCACGGTTTTCTCCTGGCTGTCGCTGAGGTCCTCCCCCAAAATCAGGTATCCGGATACGGTTTCCTCCGCGGTGCCGCTGGCGGCCAGGGCGGCGGTGGGCAGCGCGGTCAGGATGCTCAGGGCCAGCGCCCCGGCGATGAATCTGTTCCACTTCTTCATATGATATGAATCTCCCTTCTGGCAGGTGTTCGGGTTTTAGTGCAGTTTCAGTATAGCACAGGTTTTGAAAAATGCAAGGGGGCGGGCAAAACAGAGGGCAGCAGCCGGATTCCGGCCGACCAGAAAAATTCGCCGGAATTTGCATTTGCCCCCTTCTATTTTCCGTTAAAATTTGCTATACTGAATGTGTATGCAAATTTTAACAAGCTGCGGAGGAATTCCATGAACCGCTTTGACGCTTTAGAAGATGCGCTGCGCCTCGCCTGCCCCGGGCTGGAGGTGCGCCGCAATGAACCCATGAGCCGCCACACCTCGTTCCGCATCGGCGGGCCGGTGGCGGTGATGGCCCTTCCCAAAGGGGAGGGCCAGCTGCTGACCGCCTTACAGGTGGCCCGGGAACTGGACATCACGCCGGTGCCCCTGGGCAACGGCAGCAACCTGCTGTGCAGCGACGGGCCGATGGAGCAATTTGTCATCTGCCTGCTGGACGGGCTGGACGAACTGACCCTGCTGCCGGAGCATCGCGTCCGCTGCGGGGCCGGGGTGCTGCTGTCCCGGCTGGCGGCCTTCGCCCAGAAGCACGCCCTGACCGGTCTGGAATTCGCCTCCGGCATCCCCGGCACCCTGGGAGGCGGGGCGGTGATGAACGCCGGCGCCTACGGCGGGGAGCTGAAAGACGTGCTGACAGAGACCCGCTGCGTCACCCTGGAGGGGGAGATTCAGACCTTCCGTGGGGAGGAACAGGGCTTCGGCTACCGCCGCAGCGCCTTCACCGGCGGGGATAAAATCGTCCTCAGCGGCCTGCTGCAGCTCGCCCCCGGCGACGGCGACGCCATCAAGGCCCGGATGGACACCCTGAACCAGCGCCGCCGCAGCAAGCAGCCTTTGGAGTATCCCAGCGCAGGCAGCACCTTCAAGCGGCCGGTGGGGGGCTTTGCCGCCGCCCTGATTCAGCAGTGCGGCCTGAAAGGGCTGACGGTGGGGGGCGCCCAGGTCAGCGAGAAGCACAGCGGCTTCATCATCAACAAGGGCGGGGCCACCTGCGCCGATGTGCTGGCCCTGGCCCGGCAGGTACACGACATCGTGCAGGCCGAGACCGGCATCTCTCTGGAGCTGGAGATCAAACAGCTCACTTAAGGAACCTCTGAACAAATGCACTTCGGCGCCTTGCGGTAAATTTGCGCCATAAATGCGTTGCAAAATCTTGAAATCCGTCAGGATTACCCTCAAGGGGTATGCCCGCGCCTAACGGCGCTCCTGATCCTGCGCTTTTGCGCCTTTTTCTGAAGCGCAGGCCGAATGGCCAATTCCTCTTATGCGCGAATGCAGGGAGCAATGGCCGCAGGCCATGCGAGTCGCAGACGCAAATTTCCTCGCAATCCGCTCTCGTCCATTTATTCAGAGGTTCCTTAAAACCATATACCACGGAAGTCAGGTTTGAAATCCGTTTTGTACACAAACCCCTCCACCGGCTGCCGCCGGTTCCCCTCCGCCGTCAAGCGGCATTTCCGCCGCTTTGCGCCTCCCTACCCTTTCAGGGGAGGCAGAAGGCAGTGGGAATCGCTGCGTCATTGGCGCCCCTGAAAGGGTAGGGAGCGAAGCGGAAATGCCGCTTGACGGCGGAGCTGGCTGGCCGCAAGGCCAGACTGAGGGGTTTCTTTCCGAAAACAGCGGTCAATACGCAAAAGGGGGCATCCTGTCATGAAGTTCATTCTGATCACCGGGCTGTCCGGCGCAGGCAAGAGCCAGGCGGCCAATTTTCTGGAGGACGCGGGGTATTTTACCGTGGACAATATGCCGACGGTGATGATCCCCGAATTTGTCCAGCTCTGCATGGAGGAGGTTCCTCAGCACGAGAAGGTGGCACTGGTCAGCGACATTCGGGGGGGCACCAACTTCGCCGCCCTGTTCACCGCCCTGGACCGGTTGAAGGAGCTGGGGTGCGACTACACCCTGCTCTTCCTGGAGGCCTCCGTCCCCACCATCATCCGCCGCTATAAGGAGACCAGGCGGAGCCACCCCCTGGCCGGCGACGGCCTCTCCCTGGAGGAGGCCATGCAGAAAGAATGGGCGCTGCTGGCCCCGGTGCGGGCGCGGGCGGACGAGATCATCGACTCCACCAACTTCGCCACCACCGCCAAGCTCCGCAGCACCCTGCTGGAGCGGATGGGGGAGAGCGCCAACACGGGGATGGGGGTCAGCGTCATGTCCTTCGGCTTCAAGTATGGCCTCCCGCTGGAGGGGGACCTGATCTTCGACGTGCGTTTCCTGCCCAACCCCTTTTACATTCCGGAGCTGCGGAAGCTGTCCGGTCTGGACCAGCCGGTGCTGGACTACCTGAACCAGTTCCCGGAGACCCGGGCGTTTCTGGATAAGCTGCGGGATATGCTGGCCTTCCTCCTCCCCCTGTACGAGAAGGAAGGGAAAACCGCCCTGACCATCGCCGTGGGCTGCACCGGCGGACAGCACCGCAGCGTGGCCCTGTGCCACAGCACCGCCCTGATGGTGCGGGAGCTGGGTTTCCCCGTCACCGAGCATCACCGGGACATCTCCCGGGATCGAAAGTGAGGCGTCGTTTATGTACACATATACGATTCCCACAGGGGGCGGGCCGCAGATCGTGGCCATCGGCGGCGGCACGGGCCTGTCCACCATGCTGCGGGGTTTGAAGTTTTACACCAAGAACATCACCGCCATCGTCACCATGGCGGACGACGGTGGCGGCTCCGGTATGCTCCGCCAGGACCTGGGGATGCCCCCGCCCGGCGACGTGCGCAACTGCCTCCAGGCCCTGGCCAACTGCGAGCCGGTGATGGAGCAGCTCTTCTCCTACCGGTTCCATGACGGCTCCCTGAAGGGGCAGAGCATGGGGAACCTGATTCTGGCGGCGCTGAATGAGATCTACCCCTCCTTTGACCAGGCGGTGTCCAGCATGAGCCAGGTGCTGGCCATCACCGGGCGGGTGCTGCCCGTCACCAACGCCAACATCGAACTGGTGGCGGAATTCGAGAACGGCACCTCCGTCCGGGGGGAGTCCAAAATTTCCGCCTTCAAGAAGGAGCAGGACTGCCGCATCACCCGGGTCGCCCTGGACCCGGCCTGGCCGGAGGCCCTGCCCGACGCCCTGGAGGCCATCCGCAAGGCGGACGTGATTCTGCTGGGGCCGGGGAGCCTGTACACCAGCATCATCCCCAACCTGCTGGTGCGGGGGGTATCCGCCGCCGTGGCGGAGTCCCGGGGGCTGCGGGTGTATGTGGCCAACATCATGACCCAGGAGGGGGAGACGGAGGGCTACACCCTGTCCGACCATCTGAATGCCCTCCTCAAGCACGCCGGAGGCCGGAAGCTGGTGGACGTTTGCCTGGCCAACTCCGCCCCCATCCCCAGCCCGGTGGCCGCCCGCTACGAGCCGGAGAACGCCGCCCCCCTGGTCATTGACCCGGAGGCGGTGGAGGCCATGGGGGTGGAGCTGGTGACCGCCCCCCTGTCTGACGAAAAGCTGACCCATAAGGCCCGGCACGACCCCGTCAAACTGGCCGGGGCGCTGATGACCCTGATTCAGGATCGCTGCCTCCGGGTCAGCACGGCGGACGGCATCCGCTACATCCTGGACCGATAGGGGGCGCGCGCCATGTCCTTTTCCTCTGACACCAAGGGGGAGCTGTGCCGGGAACGGCTCAGCCGCAGCTGCTGCGCCCAGGCGGAGGCCTATGGGGTGCTGCTGTTCTGCAACGCCTTCACCCCCCGGGAGATTCGCATCACCACCCAATCCGCCGACGTGGCCCAACGGCTGCCCCGGCTGTTCCGGAAGGCCTTCGGCGTGAAATTCGACGTGCAGCCGGAGGCGCTGGCAGCCGGACACAAGATGACCTTTCGCATGACCGACCCCGCCGCCATCCGCACCGTGCTGAACACCTACGGCTACAGCCCGGAGACGGCGGTGGCCCTGCACATCAACTACGCCGCGCTGGAAAAGGACTGCTGTAAGGCGGCCTTTTTCCGGGGGGCTTTTTTGGTAGGGGGCAGCGTCACCGACCCCGCCAAGCGGTACCACCTGGAGCTGGCCACCAGCCACTTCGCCGTCCACCGGGAGCTTCAGGCCCTGGCCCCGGAGCTGAGCCTGGCCCCCAGGGAGACCCGGCGGAAGGCCAGCTACCTGACCTATTTCAAGCAGAGCGACGCCATTGCCGACTTCCTCACCACCATCGGCGCCCCGGTGGCCGCCATGGAGGTGATGAACGCCAAGCTGGAGAAGAACCTTGTCAACGGCGTCAACCGGCAGTACAACTGCGACGTGGCCAATGTGGAAAAGGCGGTGGCCGCCGCCCAGGAGCAGATCGCCGCCATCCGCCGGCTGGAGGAGCGGGGGGTGCTGTCCCACCTGTCGGACAAGCTGCGGGAGACCGCCCGGCTGCGGGTGGAGCATCCGGAGCTGAGCCTGTCCGAGCTGGCAGAGCTGTGCGTGCCGCCGGTGAGCAAGTCCTGCCTGAACCATCGCCTGCGGAAGCTGACCGAGCTGGCGGCGGAGCCAAATCAGGACGGCGGGAAGCCGTCATCCACCCCATAATACAGAATCATACTGATAAACGGAAGGGAGACCCCCTCATGGAGCTTCTCATCAAACAGCGGGTGTTCAGCTGGACGGACACCTATGACGTATATGACGCGAACCAGCGTCCGGTGTACTTCGTCAAGGCGGAGTTCCTGACCCTGGGCCACCAAATCTACCTTTATGACAGCCAGAACCGGCCCCTGGCCTCCATTCATCAGAAGATTTTCCGCTTTTTGCCGGAGTTTGAGATCGTCATCGGCGGCCACTCCCTGGGTGCGCTGAAAAAGGAGCTGACCCTTTTCCGGCCCCGCTACAGCTTGGACTGCAACGGTTGGCAGGTGCAGGGAAACTTTTTGGGCTGGGACTACGACGTGGTGGACGCCGTGGGAAACTACGTTCTCCACATCTCCAAGGCGCCGCTGAACTGGGGGGACACCTACGTTCTCCACATCCCCGACCCCGCCAACGAGCTGTTGTGCCTGATGATCGCCATCGCCATTGACGCGGCGAATTGCGACGACAATAATTGATTCCATCTCACAAAACAGGCAATGGAAAGCTTCTCCTTTTTTCTAAGGAGAGATATGTCTCCGCTCAGAAAATCAGATTAGCGCTATCAACAGAGAACCGCGATGTTCCCCAGCCGCCATCGGCGGCAGCTTTGGTGCGTATCAAGTCACATCGTCTGTTGCCTGACAGACCACTTACAAGTCGGGCGGCGCGAAGCCCAGCGGGATAGAGGGAGATTCTTAAGAGGGACGCACAGCGGCCCTCTTGAGCCGCCCTCTTTCCCCCATTTCTCAGCGGCGCGAGAAATGGGGCCCCCGGAGGGAAAAAACTTGTTTCCTTTCTCGAACCTTACCTAAGGAAAATAGTCCTCTCAAATAGACAACATTGACAGAACAGGAGGGATTCTCACCATGTCCTTTGTCCACCTGCACGTTCATACCGAATTTTCCCTCCTGGACGGCGTCTGCCGCATCCAGTCCCTGCCCCAGCGGGTAAAGGAGCTGGGCCAGAACGCCGTGGCCATCACCGACCACGGCGTCATGTACGGCGTCATCGACTTCTACCGGGCCTGCAACGCCGCCGGGGTGAAACCCATCATCGGCTGCGAGGTCTATGTGGCCCCCCGCACCCGGTTCGACCGGGACCCCGGCCTGGACCGGGACAGCCGCCACCTGATTCTGCTGTGCCGGGACAATGAAGGCTACCGGAACCTGTCCTATATGGTGTCCCAGGCCAACCTGGAGGGTTTTTACGGCAAGCCCCGCATCGACCTGGACCTGCTGCGGGAGCACCATCAGGGCCTCATCGCCCTGTCCGCCTGCCTGGCGGGGGAGCTGCCCCGGCTGCTGGTGAACCACGACTACGAGGGGGCCAAAGCCCACGCCCTGACCATGCTGGACATCATGGGGGAGGGCAACTACTACCTGGAATTGCAGGACCACGGCATTGCGGAGCAGCAGGACGTGATTGCCGGCATCCGCCGCCTCCACGGGGAGACGGGTATCCCGGTGGTGGCCACCAACGACGCCCACTATCTGGAGCAAAAGGACGCCAGGGCCCAGGACGTGCTGATGTGCGTCCAGATGGCCAAGACCCTGGACGACCCCGACCGGATGCGCTTTGAGTCCGACCAGTTCTACCTGAAATCGGAGGCGGAGATGGCCGCGCTGTTCCCGGAGCTCCCGGAGGCCATCGCCAACACCCAGAAAATCGCCGACCAGTGCAACGTCACCTTTGAGTTCGGCCACTACCACCTGCCGGAATTTCAGTACCCGGAGGGCTACGACGGCCCCAGCCTGTTCGCCAGGCTGTGCCGGGAGGGGTTCGAGAAGCGATACCCCTCCCATCCGGAGGGCTACGACCAGCGCCTCCAGTACGAGATGGATATGATTCAGCAGCTGGGCTTTGTGGACTACTTCCTCATCGTGGCCGACTTCGTGGGCTACGCGAAAAGCGTGGACATCCCCGTGGGGCCAGGCCGCGGCTCCGCCGCGGGCTCCATGGTGTCCTACTGCATGGGCATCACCGATGTGGACCCCATGAAGTATGGGCTGTACTTTGAACGGTTCCTGAACCCGGAGCGGGTCACCATGCCGGATATCGACATGGACTTCTGCTACCGCCGCCGCCAGGAGGTCATCGACTACGTGCAGCGCAAGTACGGCGCGGACCATGTGGCCCAGATTGTCACCTTCGGCACCCTCCAGGCCAAGGGAGTGGTGCGGGATGTTGGCCGGGTCATGGGCATGAGCTACGGCGAGGTGGACCAGATCGCCAAGCAGATTCCCAACGCCCTCCACATGACGCTGGACGACGCGTTAAAGCTCTCCAAGCCCCTGAAGGAGCTGTACGACAACGACCCGCGGGTCCATGAGCTGATTGAGACCTCCAAGGCCATCGAGGGGATGCCCCGCCACGCCAGCAAGCACGCGGCGGGGGTGGTCATCACCCGCCTGCCGGTGTACGACTATGTACCCCTGGCGAAGAATGACGAGAGCGTGGTCACCCAGTACGTCATGACCACGCTGGAGGAGCTGGGCCTGCTGAAAATGGACTTCCTGGGTCTGCGGAACCTGACGGTGCTGGACGACGCCCAGCGGATGATTCGGAAAAAGGTGCCCGACTTTGACCTCCACAACATCCCGGAGGACGACCCGGCGGTGTTCCAGATGCTCCAGGAGGGCCGCACCTCCGGCGTGTTCCAGATGGAGTCCGCCGGGATGACCGGGGTATGCGTTCAGATGAAGGCCTCCAGCATTGAGGACCTGACCGCCATCGTGGCCCTGTACCGCCCCGGCCCCATGGAGTCCATCCCCCGGTTCATCCAGTGCAAGCTGAACCCGGAAAAGGTGACCTATCGCCACCCCATGCTGGAGCCGATTCTGTCCGGCACCTACGGCTGCATCGTCTACCAGGAGCAGGTGATGATGATTTTCCAGCAGCTGGCGGGCTACAGTCTGGGGGGCGCGGACATGGTGCGCCGGGCCATCTCCAAGAAGAAGGCCAAGCAGATCGAGCAGGAACGCCAGAGCTTCATCTACGGCGACCCGGCCCGGAACATCAAGGGCTGCATTGCCAACGGCATCCCGGAGGAGACCGCCCAGGCCATTTACAACGAAATTTACGACTTTGCCAACTACGCCTTCAACAAGGCCCACGCCGTCTGCTATGCCATCGTGGCCTACCAGACCGCCTGGTTCAAATATTACTACCCTCAGGAGTATATGGCCGCCCTGCTGACCAGCGTGCTGGATTCCAGCACCAAGGTGGCGGAGTATATCGCCGAGTGCAAGGACATGGGCATCGCCCTGCTGCCCCCGGACGTGAACGAGTCGGACGCGGATTTCTCCGTCTCCGGCGACAACATCCGCTTCGGCCTGGCCGCCGTGAAGGGGGTGGGCCGGGGCGTTGTGGAGGCCATGACCAGGGAGCGGGCGGAAAACGGCCCCTTCCGGAGCTTCCAGGACTTCTGCGAGCGGGCCTCCGGCACCGATATGAACCGCCGCACCGTGGAGAACCTGATTCGCTGCGGAGCCTTCGACTCCTTCGGGGCGAAACGCAGCCAGCTTTTAAAGGTGATGAACCAGGTGCTGGACGGCATCGCCCTGGAGCGGAAACAGAATCTGGAGGGCCAGTTCGACCTCTTCGGCGGCATGAGCGGGGGCCGGAGCAAACGGCCGGAGACCCCCCTGCCCAACATCCCGGAGTTCTCCCGGCAGGAGCTGATGGCCATGGAGCGGGAGACCACCGGCCTCTACCTCACCGGTCACCCCATGGACGAGTACCGGGAGGTGGTAAAGCGCCGGGCCACCACCCGCATCGGCCCCATCCTGTCCGACTTCGCCCAGGAGGACGGCCCCACCACCTTCTTTGACGAACAGCGGGTGAAGGTGGCGGGCATTGTGGCCGTCTCCCGGACAAAAACCACCAAGACCAACAAGATGATGGCCTATGTCACCCTGGAGGACGACACCGGCTCCATGGAGCTGTTGGTGTTCGCCCGTGTGCTGGAGCAGTCGGGCAACTACCTGACGGTGGGGACGCCGGTGCTGGCGGAGGGCCGGTTGTCCGTCCGGGACGAGAAGCCGCCCCAGCTGCTGGTGGACACCATCTCCCCCCTGGCCCAGGAGACAGGCCCCGACCTGCCCCCGGAGGGGGACAGTGCCGTCCGGCCCGGCGTGGTGCCCAACGCCCGGCGCATCTGGCTCCGCCTCCCCTGCCAGGACACGCCGGAGGCGAAAAAGGCCCATCAGATGCTGGTCATGTTCCCCGGCACCAGCCGCATGATCTTCTACTATGCGGACACCGGCGTCCGGGAGCGCCAGCCCTGCCTGATTCACACCTCCCTGGTGCGGGAGCTGAAAGCCCTGCTGGGGGAGGAGAATGTGGTGGTCAACTGACCACCGCTGAAATGAAAAACAAACGAAAGAATCCACCCTGGCGTCCAGCCGTCCGAAGCGGCTGGACGCCCAAAGAAAAGAGAGGCAAACCTTGAAACCGTCCACCCAAACCGCCGCCGTGGGGAGCGACCTGCTCCACGGCCCTGTGGCCAGCAGACTGCTGACCTTTTCCCTGCCCTTCATGGTCAGCACCCTGCTGCAAACCCTGTACGCCACCACAGACACCGTCATCGTCGGCCAATGCTTGGGCAGCAGCGGTCTCTCCGCCGTCTCCAACGGCAGCCAGCTGATGCAGACGATCTCCATGATCTGCGTGGGCTTCTCCACGGCGGGTCAGGTGCTGATTGCCCAGTCCTTCGGCGCGGGGAATACTCAGAAGATCCGCCAGATCGTGGAGAGCCTGGTCTACCTGGTGATCGGCCTGTCCATCGCCCTGGGGGTGTTCAGCGTCGCCCTGTGCGACACGCTGCTCACCGCCCTGAACACCCCGGCGGAGGCCTACGAGCAGGCCCGGTACTACGTCATCATCTGCGGCTGCGGCACCATCTTCACCGGCCTGTACAATATGTTCAGCGCCATTTTCCGGGGGCTGGGGGACAGCCGGCACCCGCTGCTGTTCGTCTGCATCGCCTCAGTCCTCAACATCATCCTGGATCTGCTGTTCGTGGCGGTGCTGGGGTGGAACGTGGCCGGGGCCGCCCTGGCCACCGTGCTGGGCCAACTGGCCAGCGTGGTGTTCAGCGTGGTCTACCTCTACCGCAACCCCCGGCTGCTGCCCTTCCCCTTCCGTATTCTGGAAATGCGCCCCCACGGGGAGACCGCCGGACAGATCACCAAAATCGGCATCCCCCTGGCCATCCAGAGCGCGGCGGTGCAGTTCAGCTTCCTGTTCGTCAGCGGCATGGTAAACACTCTGGGGGTGGACGTCAGCGCCGCCTTCGGCGTGGCCCAGAAGCTGCGGAACGTCCCCGCCGTGCTGACCCAGGGCCTGGGGCTGGGCACCAGCAGCATGATCGGCCAGAACCTGGGGGCAGGCAACCAGAAGCGGGTCAGCCAGACCGTCAACTGGTGCCTGCTGTTCTCCACCATCGTCAACGCCCTGTTCGGGGTGCTGTTCGCCCTGGCGCCGGTGCTGTGCTTCCGGATGTTCACCCAGGACGAGGCGGTGCTGGTCTATGCGGGGGTTTGTATGTTCGCCCTGGTGGTGGAGCTGCCGGGCAAGTGCCTTATGCCCGCCTGCAACGCCCTGGTCAGCGCCCAGGGCTTCGTGAAGTTCAGCATGGTGGTAGCCTTCCTGGACGCCTTCGCAGGCCGGGTGCTGTTCTGCTGGCTGCTGGGCATCGTGCTGGACCTGGGGGCCCTGGGCTTCTTCCTGGGCTACAGCATGGGCACCTATCTCACCGCCATCCCCGTCTTTGTGTACTACATCAGCGGCCTTTGGAAGAAGCGGAGCACTTTGGTCTCCAAGGCTGACTGATGCAGCAGTAGGAACCGTATGGGCGGGGCCCTGCCGCCCCGCCCCAACACGAAAGGAGCAATTGCGATGAACTGTGGTGAACGGCTGCACGGCTTCCGGGTGAAGCAGATTCAGCCTTTGGAGGATCTGGAGGGCACCCTCTATCAGCTGGAGCATGAGCAAACGGGGGCGCAGCTGGCCTGGCTCCGGCGGGGGGAGGAGAACAAGACCTTTATGGTGGGCTTCCAGACCCTGCCGGAGGACGACACCGGCGTATTCCACATTCTGGAACATTCGGTGCTGTGCGGGTCGAAGCGTTTCCCTGCCAAGGAACCCTTTGTGGAGCTGCTGAAAACCTCCATGAACACCTTCCTGAACGCCATCACCTTCCAGGATAAGACGGTGTACCCGGTGGCCAGCCGGAACGAGACGGACTTCTTCCACCTGATGACGGTGTACCTGGACGCGGTGTTCTGCCCCGCCATCTATGAAAACCCGGACATCTTCCGGCAGGAGGGGTGGCATTATGAGCTGCACGACGGCGAGGCCCAGCCCACCTACAAGGGCGTGGTGTTCAACGAGATGAAGGGGGCCTTCTCCTCGGTGAACGAGGTGATCGCCAACGAGATGAACCGGATGCTCTTCCCCACGAACTGCTACCGCTTTGTGTCCGGCGGCGACCCGGTGCACATTCCGGAGCTGAGCTATCAGCAGTTCCTGGCCACCCACAAACGGTATTACCATCCCTCCAACGCGAAAATTTTCCTGGACGGCGACCTGCCCATTGAGCGGGTGCTGGAGGTCATCGACCGGGACTACCTCTCCCACTACCGGCGGCAGGAGATGGACTTCGACCTGACCTGGCAGGAGCCGGTGGAGCGGCGGGACGCTGTGGCCTATTACAGCGTAGCCCCCACCGAGGACACCGCCCAAAAGACCTACTTCACCATGGGCAAGGTGGTGGGCTCCTGGCAGGACAAGGAAAAACTGATCGCCTTGGAGGTGCTGTGCGACTATCTGGCAGGCTCCAACGACGCCCCGCTGAAGCGGGCCATCCTGGAGCGGGGGCTGGGCCAGAACGTGCAGATGGAGCTGTGCGACCATATGCTCCAGCCCTGGCTGCTGTTCCAGGTGGAGAACACGGAGCAGGCCCTCTGCGGTGAGATTCAGTCCGTCCTCCGGGAGACCCTGGAGCCCCTGGCCCGGAACGGGCTGGACAAGGGGGCGCTGCTGGCCTCCCTGAACCGGCTGGAGTTCCGGTATCGGGAGCGGAATGAGCCCCAGGGCGTGATTCTGGGGCTGACCGCCATGAAGTCCTGGAACTACGGCGGCGACCCGGCCCTGTACCTGACCACAGGGGACGCCTTCGCGTCCCTGAAACGGCAGGCAGAGGGGGACTATTTCCCCCGGCTTCTCCGGGAGACGCTGCTGGACGAGGCCCATCTGGTGACGCTGACCACCCTGCCCTCCCCCACCCTGAACGGAGAGATTCAGCAGGCGGAGCAGCGCCGCCTGGCGGACATCGCCGCCGGCTGGGACGAGGGGCAGCGCGCCGAGGTCATCGCTCAGACCGCCGCCCTAGAGCGGTGGCAGCAGACCCCGGACAGCCCGGAGACCCTGGCCGCCCTGCCCCATTTGCAGCTGGGCGAGGTGGCCCCAGAGCCGGAACGGCTGGAGCCGGAGGTGGACGCGCTCCAGGGCGTCACCCTGCTGCGCCATCCCTCCCTGGCCAAAGGCGTGGTGTACTTTGACCTGTATTTCGCCCTGACGGACTGCGCCCTGGAGGACCTGCCTCCGCTGCGGCTGCTGAGCCGTCTCCTGGGCAACCTGCCCACCACCCATTACACCGCGTCCCAGCTGCGGCAGGAGCTGAAAACCCATCTGGGCAAGCTGACCTTCGGGCTGGACGTGTTCTCCCGCCCGGAGGAGGACGGGGTATGCACCCCCTGCTTTGTGGTGTCCTGCAGCGTGCTGGAAGAACAGGTGCCCCACGCCGTCCGGCTCATCCGGGAGGTGCTGCTGGAGACCCGTCTGGACCAGGCCGACCCCGTCCGGGAAATTCTGCTCCAGGCGGAGAACGGCTACCGCCAGTCCATCATCGCCAGCGGCAACCAGTTCGCCATCTTCCGCGCCCTGTCCCACCTGACGGCGGAGGGGGCCGCACGGGAGGCCGAGAGCGGCTACACCTGCTATCGCTGGCTCCACGAGACGGCGGGGGCCTTTGACAGCGTGAAGGAACCCCTGCTGGCCCGGCTCTCCGCCCTGTCTGAGCGGTGCTTCACCGCCCGGCGGCTGACCCTGGGGGTGTCCGGGCCGGCGGCGGAGGCCGACCTGGCCGGGCTGGCAGGCGGCTTCCCCGCCGGGGAGGCTGTGCCCCGGACGGCGGCCTATCCCTGCTCCGCCCCCTGCCGGGAGGGGATCATCATTCCCTCTCAGGTGTCTTACGCCGCCCTGGGCGCAGACCTGGGCCAGGTGGGGAAGGAGCGGTTCGGCCAGCTCCAGGTGCTGTCCACCATTCTGTCCTACCAGTACCTGTGGAACGAGGTGCGGGTCCAGGGCGGTGCCTACGGCACCGGTTTCCGGGTCCGGGAGAACGGCTCCGTCACCTTCCACTCCTACCGGGACCCCAACGGCCTGCGCTCCCTGAAGGTCTACCGGGCCGCGCCGGAGTTCCTCTCCGCCTTCTGCAGCGGTTCGGAGGAGTTGGAGCCGCTGATCATCGGCGCTGTGGCCGCCACCGAGCCCCAGCGCTCCCCGGCGGACAAGGCCCAGGCCATCTTCGAGGGCTGGTTCCGGGGGACGACCCATGAACTCCGCTGTCAGCGCCGCCGGGAGATGCTGGAGGCCACGAAAGACGGGCTTCTGGCGCTGGCGGAACCGCTGGCGCAGGCTTCGGCCCGGGGCTCCGTCTGCATGATCGGGCCGGACAGTCTCTTTACGGAGGCGGGCCGGGAGGATTGGACGCTGCTGGAACTGTAACAGAATACCAACACCCCCGCCGGTTTTCACAGACTGGCGGGGGTGTTTCATGTTATGGCGGGGCGTTCCGTCCCTCCACCCTGTAGGGGCGGCCCTTGGCCGCCCCTACACATATAGCTACAAAAAGCGGAACCGTCAATATCCTTGTCTAAGGAAAACGCCCTCCCAAACGGATGACATTCTCTGTTAAGCATCCAATTTTTAAGATTTAAGCGCCAAAGTCTTAAGCTTTTCTTACATTTCCTTCCACCTGATTGACTTTTTGTCTGGGAAAACTTATAATCAGGATAACAACATTGTCGAAACAGGTCGTTTCCCACCGCTACACAAAAGGAGGCTCTTTGTATGGCCAGGCGCTCCAACGCTCCCGCATCCCGGCGCACCCCGTCCCACCGGCGCCGCAGGCCCCGGCGGCACCCCCTGCGCAACATCCTGCTGATTGCCGCGGCGGCTGCGGCGGTGCTGATTTTTCTGGGGACGGACGGATTCCCCGCCCTTTCGGCGTCCTCCCTGACCGCCGCCACGGCGGACGGGGCGCTGTCCGACGGAGACGCCTCCTCCAACTACAGCGGCGCCGCCGCCACCACGGGCAGCGGCAACCTCATCGTCTGCATCGACCCCGGCCACGGCGGCAGCGACCAGGGCACCAGCTATCAGGGCCGCCTGGAGTCGGAGGACAATCTGGCCCTGGCCCTGGCAGTGCGGGAGGCCATGGAGGCTCAGGGCATCACCGTGGTCATGACCAGGGAGGACGACACCTATGTTTCCCGCACCGACCGGGCGGCCATTGCCAACGCGTCGGGGGCGGACTTCTTCCTCTCCCTACATAGGAATGCCTCCTCCGACGGCAGCGGCCACGGCATCGAACTCTGGTACTCCACCAGGGCCTCCGCCACCACAGTGCGCTGGGCCGCCCAGGTGGAGGAGGTCCTGGTGGCGGCGGGGGTCTCCGGCAGCCGGGGCTGTCACAGCGGCTCCCAGTCCGACCCCAATGAGGACTATGACGTGTGCCGCCTGACCACAATGCCCGCCCTGCTGGTGGAGATGGGCTTTATTCAAAACGAGGAAGATAACCGCCTGTTTGACAACCGGATGGAGGACTATGCCCAGGCCCTCACCGACGCGGTGCTGGCCGTCTGGAAGGAACAGGGTTGGTAATTTAACGCAGTTTCCCCTCTCTTTTGGGGCCGCCTTGAGGCGCAGACGCTTCTCAGGGCGGCCCTTTTTCCCCCTCTGGCCGGGGTGGCGGCAATTTCCAGCGCCGCCGCCCTTGCCTATTCGCCCTGTGCTGTGGTAAAATGGAGGCATCACGGAGAGAAAGGGCGGTGTCTCATGCCTCAGCAGCCGTCAACATTACAATCGAAGCTCCGCAGCCTGCGCTGGCTGTGGGTCAGCCTGGCCTGGGTGGCGGTTCCCGCCGTCCTGCTGGGGATATTTCAGTTCTGCAAGGGCAACCAAGCGTGGATGAACGTTTGGGTGCGGCAGGTCACCTCCCCCATCAAAAGCGGCATCTCCTGGCTCTGCTCCTTCCTGCCCTTCGGTGTGGCGGAAGTGATTTGGGCGGCGGCGGTGATCGCCGTGGCGGTATTTCTGGTGCGCACCGTGTACCTGCTCATCACCCGCAGGGGGCGGCTCAAACGGCTCCTGCGCCGGGTGCTGGCCCTGGCTGGCGCGGCCCTCATCGCCTACGCAGGCTACACCCTGATGTGGGGGGCCAACTACTACGCCGACAGCCTTGCCGACATGACCGGCCTGGTGGACCGGGGCACCAACGCCTCGGAGCTGCACACCCTGCTGGTGGCCTTCTCCGACCGGGCCAGCGAACTGGCGGAGGAGGTAACGCGGGACGAGGACGGCTTGTACATCCAGGACCTGGACACCCTGTTCGTCCAGGCCACAGAGGTCTATGACGGCCTGCTGGAGGAGTTCCCCTGTCTGGAGGGGCCCATCCGCCAGCCCAAGCCCATGATCTTCTCCCGCATCCTCAGCTATATGGGCTTTACCGGCTTCTTCTTCCCCTTCACCGGGGAATCCATGGTGAACGTGGACCAGCCGGAGTATCTGGTGCCCTTCACCCTGCTCCACGAGCTGTCCCACCAACGGAACATCGCCTCGGAGGAGGAGTGCAACTTCCTGGCCATTCTGGCGGGGGCCCAGAGCGACAATGTGGACTTCGCCTACTCCGCCTGTATGTCGGCCTTCATCCATCTCAGCAACGCCCTGCGGAAGGCGGATTCTGACCTCTGGGCCGACGCCGTCTCCCATCTCAGCGACACCGCCCGGGCGGACAACAGCGCCAACACCCAGTACTGGGCGGCGCTGGAAAGCCCCGCCAAAACCGCCAGCCAGAGCGTCTACTCCGGCGTGACGAAAAGCTACGGTGAGGAGGACGTGATGGCCAGCTACGGCGCCTGCGTGGATCTGCTGGCGGCCTACTACTTTGACTATAACCCTGACGCCCAGTTTTGGAACTGATACAAACGGACAGGAGGACTTGCCATGACCCCGGAAGAATTGATCGAACAGGCCCGCGCCATGCTGCCCCGGGCCTACGCCCCCTACTCCGGCTTTCCCGTGGGGGCGGCGCTGGAGTGCGCCGACGGCACGGTGTACACCGGCTGCAATGTGGAGAACGCCGCCTACGGCTCTTCCCTCTGCGCCGAGCGCACCGCCCTGGTGAAGGCGGTCAGCGAAGGACACCGGCATTTTATCCGCCTGGCGATGATCGGAAACACCGAGGACTTCTGCACCCCCTGCGGGGCCTGCCGCCAGATGCTGTATGAGTTCGCCCCAGACCTGACCGTTTACATGGCAAACCGGCGGGGGGAGTACCGCACCGCCTCCCTGGGGGAGCTGCTGCCCCACGGCTTCGGGCCTGCCGCCCTCGGCTCTGAGGCAATGTCGTCAACTTAAAGGGATGTGCTCTTTAGAAAAAAAGGTGGCAGGATTCGTTTTTCTCTTAAAATTATGACTGTATTTGCCGTCTTTCCGTAGGGGCGCACAGTGTGCGCCCGGCAAACCTTCCCTTTCCCATTGAGGTTGACAAAGGAACCGACTTTTCCGTGGGCAGGTATAGCGGAGAGAAAAGAATGTTGTCACCCATACAGTTGATTTCCTCATAGCAGGTTTATGTAAGGAGCAAACGGGTGGGCGCACACTGTGCGCCCCTACGGAGAAACGAAATGTGGTATGATAACCTGCCTGCCTCCCCTGAAAGGGGAGGGGGACCGGCGGTAGCCGGTGGAGGGGTGGGCGACAGAACATTTCTTGCCCCAAGCCCTTAAATTGATGTCATTGACCCACAAGAAGGAGTAATATCATGGATAAAAAACTCATCATCTTCGACTTTTTCGGTGTCATCTCCACCGAGGTGGCCCCCCAGTGGTTCCGGCGGTACTTCCCGCCGGAGGAGGCCGACCGCCGGAAGGCGGCCCTGTGCGTCCCCGCCGACCGGGGGGACATTGACGACACCGAGTACTTCTGCCGCCTCAGCGTCCTCACCGGGGAGGACCCGGGGCAAATCATGGCAGACTGGCTGGCGCTGGCGGTGATGAACCGTCCGCTGCTGGCCCTGTTGGCCCGGCTCCGGGCCTGCTGCCAGGTGGCGCTGCTGTCCAACGCCCCTGCCGGGTTCCTCCATCAGGTGCTGAGCCGGGAGCATCTCTACACCGCCTTTGACGGTATCCTGATCTCCAGCGAAGAGCATCTGGTCAAGCCCGACCCCGCCATTTTCCGGCTGCTGCTGGAGCGCCTGGGGGTGGCCCCGGAGGAGGCCGTCATGATTGACGACAACGCCGGCAACCTCCGGGGGGCCGCAGAGGCGGGCATCGACGGCATCCTCTATACCGGTGTGCCCCAGCTGCTGGAGGCCCTGAAACCGCTGGTGCCCGCCCTGGAGTCACCGGGGGAGGCCATGCTGTGCGTCCCCAACGTCTGCCACGCTGCGGAGATCGCCGCCTACCGGCAGGAGCTGCTGGATGCGGGCAGCGACATGGACGGCTGCGGCTCCCTGCGGCGGCGGGAGGACCCGCTGGACTGGCTGGAGGACTGCCAGCGGCTGAGCCGCCCGGACACGGTGCCGGAAGGGTGGGTACCCTCCACCCAGTACGTCTATATCCGCAAGTCGGACGGCAGGCTGCTGGGTATGATTCAGCTCCGGTGGGAGCTGAACGACTACCTGACCTATGCCGGTCACATCGGCTACTCCGTCCGCCCCTCGGAGCGGCGCAAAGGCTGCGCCGCCGCCATGCTCCGGGCGCTGCTCCCCCTGTGCAGGGCCGGAGGGCTGGAGAAGGTGCTGCTCTCCTGCGAGGTGAACAACGAGGCCAGCCGCCGCACCATCCTGGCCTGCGGCGGGGTGTACCACTCCACCGTGACGGAGCCCAGAGAGGGCCGGACGCTGGAGCGGTACTGGATCACGCTGTAACTTCCATACAGAGCATAAAAACGAGCGGTACCTGCCCGGCAGGTACCGCTCGCGTTTGGTTTTTGGTCACTTGCTTGGCCCCTTCTCCAGAATGCCGTTCAGGTGGGTGAAGAACATGATGGCCGTCACCGTGGCGGCCAGGATGTCGCTGACCGGCTCGGCCAGCAGCACGGCGAACACCTTGTCCCCGAAGAAGTTGGGCAGAATGTAAATCAACGGAATCAGCAGGATGATCTTCCGGAGGCAGGCCAGCAGCAGGCTGATTCTGGCCTGGCTCAG
This sequence comes from Clostridiales bacterium, assembly GCA_021202775.1. Lineage (GTDB taxonomy): Bacteria > Bacillota > Clostridia > Oscillospirales > Oscillospiraceae > Onthomonas. The sequence continues at coordinate 19,230 of JAJQCJ010000157.1, forward strand.
GGCCATAAAGCTCTGCTGGCAGCACAGCTGCACCCCCATGGAGAAGGCCCCCGCCATGTAAATGCGCATGGCCCAGGCGGTGTAAGTGATCATCTCCGTGTCCGTGGAGAAGATGCCCGCCAGCACCGTGGGCACCAGCTCCGCCACCACGCAGAACAGGCAGGAGAAGGTCACGCAGATGATCATCTCATACCGGAAGGTCTGCCGCACCCTGTCGTTCTTTCTGGCCCCGAAGTTGTAGCTCATCAGCGGCTGGGCCCCCTGGCACATGCCCATCAGGGGCAGGCTCAGGCACTGCATACAGCTGCTGATAATGGTGAAGGAGCCAACCGCCACGTCCCCGCCGTACTTGGCCAGGCTGGAGTTGAAGCAGATGTTCAGGATGGCCTCAGTGCTCTGCATCACGAAGGGGGAGACCCCCAGCGCCATACAGGGCAGCAGCACGTTTGTCCGGATGGGCAGGCTCTCCTTTTTCAGCTTGAGGATGGTTTTCTTCCCCAGCAGGAACCGCAGCACCCACACGGCGCTGACCCCCTGGCTGAGGATGGTGGCGGTGGCGGCGCCCCGCACCCCCATGTTCAGGCCGAAAATCAGGATGGGGTCCAGAATGATGTTGCACACCGCGCCGATCACCGTGGTCAGCATGCTGAAGTTGGCGAAGCCCTGGGCGGTGATGAACACGTTCATCCCCAGAACGGTCATGACGAACAGCGTCCCCATCACATAGATGCGCATATAGCTCAGGGCGTAGGGCAGGGTGCTGTCGCTGGCCCCGAAGAGCCGCAGCATGGGCTCCGCGACGATTTGGAACACCACCGTCAGCACCACGGCAATCACCACCAGGGCGGTGAAGCAGTTGCCCAGAATCTTCTCCGCCGATTTGTTGTCCTGCTTGCCCATGTAAATGGCGGCCCGGGGCGCGCCGCCGGCCCCCACCAGGGAGGCGAAGGCGGAGATCAGCGTGATGACCGCAAAGCACAGGCCCACGCCGGTGAGGGCCAGGCTGCCGTTCTCCGACCATATGGCCGATATAAATGCGGTCCACAATGTTGTAGAGCATATTGATGAGCTGGGCCACCACGGAGGGAATGGCCAGCTTCAGCAGCAGTTTGCCGACGTTGCCCTCCCCCAGATTGGCGCTTTGGTTGGTTTCCGATTTTGCCATGATTCTTCGCTCCCTTTCTCTTTTTTGTGGATGCCATCAGGTGAGAAGGATGCGCCGCATCTCCTCAAAATCCCCGCAGATATAATCCGCCCCGGCCCGGAGGAACTCCTCCCGGCTGCCGTAGCCGTAGAGCACTCCCATGGCGGCAATGCCGTTGGCCTTGGCCCCTTCGATGTCGTGGAGCCTGTCCCCGATCATCAGGGCGGCGGAGGGGTCCGTCACGCCGCAGGCGGCCAGGGCGTCGGCCACGATCAGCGATTTTGCACAGTGGCGCTCGTCCAGGCTGCCGCCGCAAATTGCGGTGAAATACTGCGTCAGGTGGAACATCTCCAGCACCTGATTTACCAGATGCTGGGGCTTGGCGGAGGCTAGGGCCAGGGTCTTCCCCGCCGCCTTCAGGTCGGCCAGGAACTCCGCCACACCGGGGTAAGGGGCGTTCTCATACACGCCGATGGGGTTATAGTAGGCCCGAAAGCTGGTGATGGCCCGGTCCGTCTCCTCCCGGCTCAGGCCGTACCAGGTCTGAAAGGAGGTGTGCAGCGGCGGGCCGATGAACCTGTACAGCTCCTGCCGGGGCGGGACCGGGATATTCAATTCCGTCAGGGCGTGCATCACCGCATTGGTGATGCCCAGGCCCGGGTCGGTCAGCGTCCCGTCCAAATCAAACAGCAGGACCGAATAGGACATAGTGTTTCCTCCGTCTCGTATAAGGGTGCCTGAAAAGGCGCATACTGTCACCAGACAGGTAATGGCAGAAACTGAATGGTTTTTGCGCTCCGTTACCCGGTTCTCCGTAGGGGCGGCCCTTGGCCGCCCTTGGGAACCGCCTGCTTACCCCGGGCGGCCAGGGGCCGCCCCTACAGGGGTATCAGGCAGCCAAAGGTTTTTCAGGATGAAAACGTGCGCTATAGAACTGTTGTACAGCGTTCCCACCCCTCAGTCTGGCCTTGCGGCCAGCCAGCTCCCCTTTCAGGGGAGCCAACGACGTAGCAATTACAAGAACCTTTTTCCTCCCCTGAAAGGGGGAGGGGGACCGGCGGCAGCCGGTGGAGGGGTGCATCTCTCCCGCCCCACATCCTCGTGTTCCAGAAGCCAAGGAGGCCACCTATGCTATACTTCACCACAGCGCTGACGGCGCTGTTTTCCATTGCGGCGCTGTTCGCCCTGACCAGGATCATCGGCTGCCGCCAGGTGTCCCAGCTCAGTCTGTTCGACTATATCAACGGCATCACCATCGGCTCCATCGCCGCGGAGCTGGCCACCGCCCGGGGGCAGGACTTCTGGCGCTGGCTCATTGCCCTGGTGGTGTACGGCATGGTGACCCTGCTCCTCAGCGTGGCCACGGACAGGTCCATTCACCTGCAGGTGTGGATCACAGGCCGCCCCCTGGTGCTGCTGCAAAACGGCAGGCTGAACGCGGAGAACTTCCGGAAATGCAGGCTGGACGTCAGCGAATTCCTGACCCAGTGCCGCATCGGGGGATGGTTTGACCTGGACGGGCTGGACACCGTGCTGATGGAGGCCAACGGCTCCCTGAGTTTCCTCCCCAAAGAGGGGCAGCGCCCGGCCACCCCCGCCGACCTGGGGCAGGCCCC
>JAJQCJ010000047.1 GCA_021202775.1 Clostridiales bacterium
CGCCCTCTTTCCCCCCTTTCTCGGCGGAGCGAGAAAGGGGGCCCCCGGAGGGAAACCACTTATTTTCTTTCTCAAACTTTGTCTAAGGAGAACCACCCCGCCGCAAGCGCAAACCGCAGTTCCTTCCTCTTTCCTTGCCTAAGGATAGACCCCCCCGGACGCGCACATGAAACAAAGCCGGAGCTGCCGCAGGAAACAATCCTGTGACAGCTCCGCTTTGTTTGTATTCCGTTGAAACGGGAATTCCTTACTTCGCCGTTCCCTGGCCGTAATAGGCGTTGGGCCCGTGCTTGCGCAGGAAGTGCTTATCCTGAATGCACTGGGGGGCGGGGCCCACGGTGGGGCAGTTCTGCTCGGTGAAGATGGCCATCTTCGCCACCTCCTCCAGCACCACCGCATGGTACACCGCCTGGGCTGCGTCCTTGCCCCAGGTGAAGGGTCCGTGGTTGGCGCAGATCACCGCGGGGACGTACACCGGGTTGATGCCCCGGCTCCGGAAGGTCTCGATGATGACCTTGCCGGTGTTCTTCTCGTAGTCCTCGTCGATCTCCTCCGGCGTCAGGTTCCGGGCGCAGGGGATGGGGCCGTAGAAGTAGTCGGCATGGGTGGTGCCGTAGCAGGGGATGTCCCGCCGGGCCTGTGCCCAGGACACGGCATAGGGGCTGTGGGTGTGGACGATGCCCCCCAGCTCCGGGAAGGCTTTGTACAGCTCCAGATGGGTCTTGGTGTCAGAGGAGGGGTTCATGCCGCCCTCCACCTTGTTGCCGTCCAGGTCCATCACCACCAGATCCTCCGGTTTCAGCTCGTCATACTCCACCCCGGAGGGCTTGATGACGAAGAGGCCCTGCTCCCGGTCGATGCCGCTGACGTTGCCCCAGGTGTAGGTCACGAGGTTCCGGCGGGGCAGCTCCATATTGGCCTCATAGACCTTGATTTTCAGTTCTTCCAGCATGGCGTCTCTCCCCTTACTTCAGCTTCCAGGCCAGGTCCTTCAGGAACAGCTCCTCCTCCAGCTTCTCCGGGGTGGTGTCCTTGGTGATGTGGACGAACTCGATGTCCATCATCCGGGCCCAGTCCCGCATCTGCTCGGCGGAGACGTCGTAGCTCAGCACCGTGTGGTGTGCGCCCCCTGCGGTGATCCAGCACTCCACACCGGTGGTCAGATTGGGCATGGCTTTCCACATGACCCGGGCCACGGGGAGGTTGGGCATGGGCATGATGGGCTTCACCGCCTCGATGTCCTGAACGATGAGGCGGAGCCGGCCGCCCATGTCGATGAGGCTGACCACGATGGCCTTCCCCGCCTTGCCCTCGAACACCAGCCGGGCGGGGTCCTTCTCGTTCATGCCGATGCCCAGGTGATGGGTCTCAATGCGGGGCTTCCCGGCGGCCACGCTGGGGCAGACCTCCAGCATATGGGCCCCCAGGCTGTACTCCTGACCCTCCACCAGATGATAGGTGTAGTCCTCCATGAAGGCGGAGGCGCCGTTGCCGCCCTCGCCCATGGCCTTCAAAATGGCGGTCATGGCGGCCACCTTCCAGTCGCCCTCGCCGCCGTAACCGTAGCCCTGGGCCATCAGGTGCTGGGAGGCCAGGCCGGGGAGCTGCTCCATGCCGTAGAGGTCCTGGAAGGTGTTGGAGAAGGCCTTGCAGCCCTCGGCGTCCATCATCTTCTTGATGGCGATTTCCTCTCTGGCCTGATAGCGGATGGCGTCGATGTTGTCGGTGGCCACGTCATAGCTGGCGGTATAGACGGCCATCAGGGCGTCGATTTCTGCCTCGGTGACGGCGTTCATCTCCTTCACCAGGTCGCCCACGGCCCAGGTGTTCACCTGCCAGCCCAGCTTGGTCTGAACCTCCACCTTGTCGCCCTCGGTGACGGCCACTTCCCGCATATTGTCCCCAAAGCGCATGACCTTCAGGCTCTTGGACACGGCCACGCCCACGGCGGCCTTCATCCAGTCGCCCAGGCGGGTCTGCACCTTCTCGTCCTGCCAGTACCCGGCGATGACCTTCCGGGGCATCCGCAGCCGGGCGGCGATGAAGCCATGCTCCCGGTCGCCATGGGCGGCCTGGTTCAGGTTCATGAAGTCCATGCCGATCTCCTCGTTGGGGATCTCCTTGTTGTACTGGGTGGCCAGGTGGCAGTAGGGCTTTTGCAGATTGGCCAGGCCGTTGATCCACATCTTGGAGGGGCTGAAGGTGTGGCACCAGGTAACGATACCGGCACAGGCATCGTCATAGTTGGCCTCCTTCACCACGTCGGCGATCTCCTGGTTGGTCTTGGCGGTCACCTTATAGACCAGCTTGTAGGGCAGCTTTTCGCTGAGCTGCTCCGCCATCTCGGCGGCCCGGGCGGCCACGATCTCCAACACCTCCGGGCCGTACAAGTACTGACTGCCCACCACGAACCAAAATTCATACTGTTTCATGCTTGCTGTCCTTTCTACGAAGCGTTATCAAACTCAATGATATGACGGAATGTAGTCGCTCAAAGGGTCTCCACAGCGTCCCGTTCCACGGCCAGACCGGCCTTGTACCGGGTCAGGAACCGGTTGAAGCCTTCTACGTCCTCCGCCACGGGCTGGAGGGTGGTGCCTGCCACCCCGGCAAAGACCTTGTCGGAGAGGAACGCCTCCAGCGTTTCGCCGTCGGCTTTGCCCGCCCGATAGGCGGCCAGCAGGGCCATACCGTAGGGGCCGCCTTCGCCCGCCGTCTCCATGCAGGTGACAGGGGCGTTGCAGGCCGCCGCCATGTACTTCTGGCCCACCACCGGGGTCTTGAACAGGCCGCCGTGGCCGGTGAGGCTGTCGATGGCCACGTGCTCCTGGGCCAGCAGGTCCATGCCGATTTTCAGGGTGGACATGGTGGAGTAGAGCTGTGCCCGGAGGAAGTTGGCCAGGGTGAAGCTGCTGTCCGGACGGCGCACCACCAGGGGACGGCCCTCGTCCAGGTGGGTGACGCCTTCACCGGCCAGGTAGTTGTAAACCAGCACGCCGCCGCAGTCCGGGTCGCCCTCCAGGCTCTTTTCATACAGTTTGGTGTACAGGTCGCCGGTGGAGACGCTGCCGCCGAAGAGCTCCACCGTCTCCTTCAATGCGCCCACCCAGGCGTTCATGTCGCTGGTGCAGTTGTTGCAGTGGACCATAGCCACCGGGCTGCCGGTGGGGGTGGTCACCAAATCCAGCTCCGGATAAACCTTGCTGAGAGGCTTCTCCAGCACCACCATGGAGAAGATGGAGGTGCCGGCGGAGACGTTGCCGG
>JAJQCJ010000078.1 GCA_021202775.1 Clostridiales bacterium
AAAAGCCGCCAATGCCTTGCCAAGGGAAACCACCTGTTTTCACCATCCACCCACAACTAAGGGCCTAAGCCGCCGGCCGCACACTCGGCGCCCCTACTGGATAAGGGAAACCACCGGCGTTAGCCGGTGGAGGGGTGTATCGCCTTTAAGCCGATGACATTTCCCCCTGCGCGGATACCGGTTAAAAAAATCTGTCACAATCCCGCCGGAAAGCGCATAAAATCTCTTTACGGGTTCCCAATTCCGTGCTATAATAAAATTTGTGAACTGTTTTCATTGTCGGATATTCAGCAGCAGGGGAACGAAAACGCCCACGCCACGCGGGTACGGCAAGAACCGTCACAGTAATCTGAAATTGCGGACTGCGCAAACCAGACAGCGCAGAGTGACCGCCCCTGCCGTTAAAGGAGCTATAGAGTATGGATTGCCTGCAAGAATTAGAGGAACAGCGCAAACGGCTGGTGGGCAGCGGGAACGCTGACCGCCAGCACGCAAAGGGGAAGATGACCGCCGACGAGCGGCTGGCCTACCTCTTTGATAAGGACACCTTCCTGGAGATGAACACCTTCCAGAACCGGGGCCAGGGGCTGGAAAAGCCGGTGGCCCGGGACGGCGTCATCGCCGGCTACGGCAAAATCAACGGCCGCTATGCCTACGCCTACGCCCAGGACTTCACCATTCAGGGGGGCAGTCTGTCCGCCTCCAACGCCCGGAAAATCATCGAGGCCCAGAAGGCGGCCCAGAAGGCCGGGGTGCCCATCATCGGCCTGATGGACTCCGGCGGCGCGAAGATTCAGGAGGGCATCGAGGCGCTGGCCCAGTACGGCAGCATTTTCTATAACAACGTCCAGTCCTCCGGCTACATTCCCCAAATCACCGCCATCATGGGCCCCTGCGCCGGCGGCGCGTCCTATTCCCCCGCTTTGCAGGACTTTATCTTCTTCGTGGAGGGCACCGGCGAGATGTTCGTCACCGGCCCCGGCGTGGTGAAGGAGGTTATCGGTGAGGACATCACCATGCAGGAGCTGGGCGGCGTGGACGTCCATATGCGGAAGAACGGCGTGGCCCATGTCCGGGCCAAGGACGATAAGGAGTGCCTGGACAAGATTCGCAACCTGCTGAGCTACCTCCCCCAGAACAGCAATGAATCGGCCCCCCTGAACAAGAAGTTCAAGGCCCGCTGGCAGCGGGGCATTGAGAACGTTGTGCCGGAGAACAAGCGCAAGATCTACGACGTGAAGCGGGTGCTGGATTATCTGGCGGACACCGAATCCCTGTACGAGATCGAGCCGGAGTTCGCCGCCAACATCGTCACCGCCTTTGGCCGGGTGAACGGCCAGAGCGTGGGCTTCGTGGCCAACCAGCCCGCCGTCATCGGCGGCTGCCTGGACGTGAACGCCAGCTGCAAGGCGGCCCGCTTCATCCGCACCTGCGACGCCTTCAATATCCCTCTGGTGACGCTGGTGGATGTGCCCGGCTTCTTCCCCGGCAGCGACCAGGAGCATAACGGCATCATCCGTCACGGGGCCAAAATGCTGTATGCCTACTCTGAGGCGAAGGTGCCCAAAATCACCCTGGTGCTCCGCAAGGCCTACGGCGGCGCCTACATCGCCATGTGCAGCAAGGGCCTGGGGGCGGACATCGTGTGGGCCTGGCCCTACGCCGAAATCGCCGTCATGGGCGCGGAAGGCGCGGTCAAGATCATCAACAAGAAGGAAATCAAGGCCGCCGGGGACCGGAAGGCCGAGGTGCTGAAGGAAAAGACCGACGAATACACCCGCATCCACCTGAACCCCTATGTGGGGGCCAAGCTGGGCTATATCGACGATGTGATTCAGCCCCAGGACACCCGCCGTATGCTGGAGAAGGCGCTGGAAGCCTACACCGCCATGGGCATCGGCCGGGAGAAGCCCCACCACGGCAATATTCCGCTGTAATTTAAAGTTATCAACAAAAATAAACCGACCCTGGGAAAATTTTCCGTCCGGGGCCGGTTTTTTTCATTGCACTGTCCGGGGGACTGTGCTATAATGAAAATACGATTTGCATAAGTCTCGTTCGTTTTGAACGAGAAGCCGGGAAACGGAGGGCAGCATGATGAAGCGATACAGAAGATTCCTTCTGACGGGGGCGCTGTGCGCCGCGCTGCTCCTGCTGTCCGGCTGCGGGCGGGTGGCCACCGGCGGCAATTTGCCCGCAGCCCCGGTGTCTGCGGTGTCGTCCCCGTCGGCGTCCTCCGGGTCCTCAGCTGTCCCGCCGGAAGTGGAACCGGAGGAAGAGCCGGGGGAGGAGAACGCCTTCTCCATCACCGGCCTGACCCTGCCCGGTGAGGCGGCGGAGGGGTCCGACGGCGGCGTGGTGCTGTGGGCCCGGCTGGCCGGGGACGCGGAGACGGAGGAGGGGTACTTCACCCTGTCCCAGCTCTACGACCTGTCCGACGGCAAGCTGGTGGCCCTGTACAGCCTGTCCGACGGGCAGATCAACCTCCCCGGTTTCGAGGGGGACGCTTGGGATATTGCCACCGTCCGGGAGTATCTGGCCGTCTACGACTGGGAGACCGGCCGGGTGGAGGAGATTGTGAGCCTGCCGGAGTCCAGCCAGACCAGCTTCTCCTATGTGGAGCAGAGCGGCAGCCTGCTGTGGAGCTGGACGCAGAACCCGGACGGCACCCTGACCGCCCTGTGCTATGATGGCGGGCTGAACCAGGTGACCGGGTTGACGTGCAGCGGCGTGCTGTTCGGCTCCGTCACCCGGGACGGCAGCCGGCTCTACTACGTGGAGGACGGCACCCTGATGTGCCGCGCCACGGACGGCAGCGATGAGGGGGCGGCGGTGCCTCTGGAGCGGCACTTTTCCCCCAACTACCTGGAGGGGATTTTCTACGGGGAGGACGATGACCGATACGCCGTCCTCTACGGCATGGCCGGGGACTTGCAGTATTATGACGCTGTGGTGAATCTGGACACGGGGGAGTTCCTGTATCTCCGGGAGAACGGGGCGGCCACCCTGTACACGGATAACGGCGTGCTGATTGCCAGCACCTCCTCTCTGGAGGAGAATGACACCGCCTACACCGTCTTTTCCGGTCAGGAGCCCGCCACCTACGCCTGGAGCCGGGAGGAGTCCATCTCCCTGGAGGTGCTGTCCAACCGGCAGCTGCTGTTTTACGAGACGGAGCAGGGCGAGGATGGGGCCACGGTGCGCCTGGGCCTGTACGACCAGAAACACGACCCGGTCAGCAGCACCAGCTTCACCGTGGAGGAGCAATATGTCTGGCTGTACGGCACCCCCATCGTGCTGCCGGAGGAGAACGCGCTGCTGATTCCGGTTCAGGGGGAGTCCCTGGACCTGTACTTCTACCGGTGGGACTATACCGATGACGGCGGCACACTGGAGGGGCTGGAGGTGTCCGAGGCGGTCTACGCCGACCCCATGATCGCCGACGTGACGGACCGCTGGGACCCCGCCTATTTCCAGCCGGAGGACTGCCCGGCGGAGCTGGCGGACCTGCGGGCCCAGGCGGACGAACTGGAAGAGGCGTATGGCCTGACCATTTATATTTCTGACGAGTGCCGCAACTTCCTGGGCAGCTACGCCATCACCGACCTGTCCGACCATGACACGGTGGCCTATGCCCTGGAGATACTGGAGGAGGAACTGGCCAAGTATCCGGAGGGCTTCTTCCGGCAGTTTGAGGACCAGTGGCTGGAGGGCATCGAACTGTACCTGGCCGGCACCATCATCGGCGTCGGGGACGGGGTGCTGGACTATGCCGGGGGCCTGCAAACCACCAAGGGCGGCTCCATCGTTCTGGCGGTGGACTGCTGCGTTCCGGAGGACCTGCGCACCGCCCTGCACCACGAGATCAGCCACGCCATTGAGATTCACCTGATGTTCAGCGACGCCGGAGGGGTGGACGAGGCGGTTTGGAACGATCTGAACCCCTCCTCCCAGCAGTTCGGGGACTGCTATACCTATTCCTATGAAACCTTCGGCTACGAGACGTTTTATGGCTTTGTCTACGACCTGACCACCAGCAAAAATGTCTACTTCATCGACACCTACAGCCTGACCTTCCCCACGGAGGACCGGGCGCGGCTCTTTGAAAACGTGATGAGCGGCCGCAGCACCGTGGACTGGGCCTCCTGCCCCAACCTGCGGGCCAAGCTGAACTATTACGCGGAATGTATCCGGGCGGGGTTTGACACCACCGGCTGGGAGGATGTCCCTTGGGAGGCCTGGCTGGAGGAGGACGCCCTGGACGGCGCGGCGTGAGGGAAATGTTGTCAACTTTAGATACAATCTATCCTGAATTGAGGAGCATAACGTAGCCTTACCGTCAGATTTCCGCGACCAAAGGATGACAAAATTGACGCCACGTTCCGCCCGCCCTTGGCAGGGCGGAACGGGCGGCAATCGTCCCCAGCCGCCATCGGCGGCAGCTTTGGTGCGTATCAAGTCACATCGTCTCTAGCGGAACAGACCACGTATGGGGTGGACAGCGCGAAGCCCCAGGATAATAGGAGGAGGGTTCTTAGGGAGGAGCGAGGCCCCGAAGCTCCTCCCTAAGCCGCCCTCTTTCCCCCCTTTCTCGGCAGAGCGAGAAAGGGGGCCCGCCCGGAGGGCAAACACCTATTTCCTTTCTCAATCCTTGTCTAAGGAAATCAATTCCCTCAAGTTGACAACATCAGGCGTGAAGGGCCCCGCATAAAAAATTTCTCCCGGAGCGCAACCGTCCCGCCCCCGTTTGCGTCTGACAGGGTGAGAGACTTCGCCGGAAGGAGCGCACACCGATGGAAGATGAACAGATCGTCGCCCTCTATTGGGCCAGAGACGAGGCTGCCCTGACGGAGAGCGACCGGAAATACGGGGCCTACTGCCAGAGCATTGCCTGGAACGTCCTGCGCAGCCGGGAGGATGCGGACGAGTGCGTCAACGACACCTGGCTGCGGGCCTGGAACGCCATGCCCCCGGAAAAGCCGGACATCCTCTCCGCCTTTCTGGGCCGCATCACCCGGAACCTGTCCCTGGACCGCTACCGCCGCCGCCACGCCGCCAAGCGGGGCGGCGGGCTGGAGGTCATCGACCTGGAGCTGGACGATTGCAGCGCCGGACCGGGGCTGGACAGCCACCTGGACGCCATCGCCACGGCGGAGGCCATCTCCGCCTTCCTCCGTGCCTCTGACCAGACCACCAGGGTGATCTTCCTGCGGCGCTACTGGTACGCCGATTCCATTCAGGAGATCGCCCGGCGGTACAACATCAGCGAGAGCAAGGTGAAGTCGCTGCTGTACCGCAGCCGGAAGCGGCTGCGCCGGTATCTGGAAGAGGAGGGCATTTCGGTATGAAGCATGAAAAGCTGTTGGACGCCATCGGCCAGGTGGACGACGACCTGGTGCGGGAGGCGGAGGAGGTGAAGGCGCTGGCTGTGCCCCATGCCTCCGGCCAGTGGAAACGGTGGACGGCTCTGGCCGCCGTGGCGGTGCTGGCGGTGGGGCTGTTCTGGGCCAGGGCTTGGGTGGACAGCGCCGTCAGCGCCGACACCGCCGGGGTTGCCACCGCGGAGGACAGCGCCTCCCAGGAGGCCGCCGACGGGGACTATGTCCAGGAAAGCGCGGAGGCCGCCGAAGGGGAAGATACCCAGGAAAGTGCGGAGGCCACGGAAGAAGTTACTCCCGTTGAATCGGAGGGCCTTCCCCTGCTGTCCGTCCGGGGCGCCGACGGTCAAACAACCGTGGAGGGGGAAACCCTGCAAACCGCGGCGGAGGACGCCCTCACCGAAGCCGATGAGGAAGACGGCATAGATGCCGCCAGCGACGAAATGGCAGAGGATACGGACGGCGTGAGTTCCGGCGGCGCGGAGGACTCGGAGAATCTGCCTGCCGTGACCTATGACCCGGCCCTGGGAACGGTGACGCTGACCTTCGACGGGGAGGCCCCCGCTTCCGTCACCGCCGTCTGCACTTCGGCGGACAGCGGCGGGGAGACCGTCCTCACCGTCACAGACGGCGTGCTGACCCTGCCGGAGGGCGGCGGGAGCTGGCGGGTCACCGTCACCGCCCAGTGGGAGAACGGGGAGCGCTGCGCCTACACCTTCCGGGCGGAGCCGTTGACGTAGCGGTTTTCTCAGCCGTGGAAAGCCCCGCCAAATCGTTTCCGGTTTGTTTCCTCTTTGTTGCCCTGTTATACTTGCTTTTTCCGGCCCGGAGGGAGTATAATGGCTCCAATCCCCCTTCCAGGAGCGCTGCATCATGAAACAAAAGGTTTTTCGCGTGATACACATGATATTCCGCGTCCTCTTCACCCTCTTTGCCCTGTGGGCCATCCTTTTTATCTTCCAAAACAGCTTGGAGACCGCTGACCTGTCCTCCAGCCGCAGCACAGAGTTCACCGCCCTGCTGAACGACGCCCTGAGCAGGCTGGGCATTTCCGCCCTGTCCGAAGGGGTGGTGCGGAAGCTGGCCCACTTTGCGGAGTTCGCCCTCCTGGGCTTCCTGCTGACCCTGTGCGTCCGGGTCTACACCCCCCGCTATGTGCGCCACTGCTGCTGGCCGCTGCTGATCGGCCTGTGCGTGGCCAACCTGGACGAGACGATTCAGCTCTATGTGGACGGGCGCAACAGCAGCGTCATTGACGTGTGGATCGACTTTGGCGGGGTTTGCAGCGGACTGGCGGCCGGGCTCCTGCTGTGCGCCCTGCTGAGCCTGATCCTGTCCAGCCTCGGTCTCAGGCGGAAAAAATAGCCGCCCCAATCCCATGACAAAAAAGCGCCGCCCCCTGTCCCGGACAGGGGGCGGCGTTGTCTGTTTTCAATGATTTGAGAAAGGATGGGGGCTTATTCCGCGCCCTGCTTCACCGCCTCGGCGGCCTCCTCCTGGATCTCCTCCCAGTTGGAGAGCATGGGCTCCACGTCCTTGCCCTTGATCTTCCGGTCCACATAGTTCTTTGTCAGCCGGTACACCAGGGGGGACAGGGCCAGCACGCCGATCAGGTTGGGGATCATCATCATGCCGTTCAGGGTGTCCGCGATATCCCAGGCCAGGTTGTCACCCATGACGGCGCCGCCAAAGATGGCGATCACGAAAATCACCCGGTACACGATGGTGTATTTCTCGCCGAACAGGAACTCGCAGGCCTTGGTGCCGTAATGGCTCCAGCCCAGCACGGTGGAGAAGGCGAACAGCATAATGGCAATGGCCACAAAGGCTGCGCCGATCTGGCCGAAGTGAATGGAAAAGACAGTGCTCACCAGGTTGGCCTTGGTCAGTTCCACCCCGGCATACTCGGTGACAGCTACGCCGGTGTCCAGATCCACCAGACCGGAGGACAGGATGGAGAAGGCAGTGAGGGTGCAGACGATGATGGTGTCGGCAAAGACCTCAAAGATGCCCCACATACCCTGGCGTACAGGCTCCCGGACGTTGGAGTTGGAGTGTACCATGACGGAGGAGCCGAGGCCCGCTTCATTGGAGAACACGCCCCGCTTCATGCCCTGCTCGATGGCCAGCCGGATGCCGGAGCCGACGATGCCGCCGCCTACGGCCTTCATGGCGAAGGCGCCCTTGAAGATGGCGGTGAACACCGCCCCTACCTGGGTGATGTTGGTGCAGAAGATGACAATGGAGCCCACGATGTACAGCACCACCATGAAGGGGACGATTTTCTCCGTCACGGAGGCGATGCGCTTCAGGCCGCCTACGATGACCAGCCCCGCCACCAGCAGCACCACCACGCCGGTGACGGCGGTGGGGACGCCAAAGACGGACTGCATATTGCCGGAGATGGAGTTCACCTGGGTCATGTTGCCGATGCCGAAGGAGGCCAGGAAGCAGAACACGGAGAACAGCACCGCCAGCACAGAGCCAAGAGTCTTGCAGTGCTTCTTCGCGCCCAGACCGTCCCGGAGATAGTACATGGCGCCGCCGGACCACTCGCCGTCCTTGTTCTTCCGGCGGAAGTAGATGCCCAGCACGTTTTCGGAGTAGTTGGTCATCATGCCGAAGAAGGCGATGACCCACATCCAGAACACGGCGCCAGGGCCGCCCACGATGATGGCCCCCGCCACGCCCACGATGTTGCCGGTGCCCACGGTGGCGGCCAGGGCGGTGCAAAGGGACTGGAACTGGGAGATGGACTTGTCCTTGGTGTGGCCCACCACTTCCTTATCCTGGAAGATGGCGCCGATGGTCATCTTCATCCAGTGGCCGATGTGGGTGATCTGGAAGAATTTGGTCAGGCAGGTCATCAGTATACCCACCGCGGCCAACAGGATCAGGGCCGGCCAGCCCCAGACCACGTTGTTCACAGCGCTGTTGATGTTGGTAATCAGTTCAATCATGGGAATCCTCTCTTTCCGTTTCTGTGTCCTCGCCTCTGCCCGCCGGGTTGCGGACAGCATAAATAAAGGACAGACCCCCAAAGGTCTGCCCTCAAGCGACAAACTGAAACCGGCGCGGAGGAAAAAGACCTCCCATCCTCCCGGATGCCGCCGCTTCTGCTCTGTCCTTTTGCCTGAGAGATTTGCAAGGGCTTCCGCCCTGCATTGCACCTTCGGCCCCCGCGCCTTGCACGGGCTTCTCCAGAGTGCCATCCGCTTACAGTCCCGGTCTCCCCCTTGAGACCCCTGAGAGTGTTACTCCTTCGGTGGGCGGCGGGGCAACTGTATGCCGCCCTGTTTCCTGCAAGCATCTGCTGGCTATATGGGTCATTATACGCCCGGCCGGGTATTTTTTCAACCGTTTTTTCGGCGGAACAGATTTTTTTCTGTTTTCCACAAAGAGGCGGGGGGAATACCCGGCCCCTTTTGTCCGTCTCTGTCAAAAATGCAAGTATGCGGCCCGGAAATTGCATGCAAGTTTTTTCGACAAACCTTCATTTTGCTCTTGTCAACCGCCGTCAAATCCGATACAATAAAAGACGATTTGAGATAGATAAGGTGTGTGCCACTATGGAAAAGATTCCCTTTGTCAAGAAAGAGCAGTTGGAGGCCATCTGCGCCCAATATCCCACCCCCTTCCACCTGTACGATGAGGCGGGCATCCGGGCCACCGCCCGGGCCGTCCGGGAGGCGTTCTCCTGGAACCCGGGGTTTAAGGAGCATTTTGCGGTGAAGGCCACCCCCACCCCTCAGATTCTGGACATCCTCCGGGAGGAGGGCTGCGGTGTGGACTGCTCCTCTCTGACCGAGCTGATGATGAGCGAGCGCTGCGGCTTCCAGGGGGAGGAGATCATGTTCTCCTCCAACGAGACCCCCGCCGAGGAGTTTGTCAAGGCCGCCCAGCTGGGGGCCATCATCAACCTGGACGACTACACCCATATCGACTTCCTGCAAAAGACCATCGGCTACATTCCGGAGACCATCTCCTGCCGTTTCAACCCCGGCGGCGTGTTCCAGCTGGGGGAGAGCAAGGAGGGCTTTCAGGTCATGGACAACCCCGGCGACGCCAAGTACGGCTTCACCCGGCTCCAGCTCTTCGACGGCTTCAAAAAGCTGAAGGCCATGGGGGCGAAGCACTTCGGCCTCCACGCCTTCCTGGCCTCCAACACCATCTCCAATGACTACTACCCCGCCCTGGCCGGCCAGCTCTTCCGGCTGGCGGTGGAGCTGGAGCGGGAGACCGGCTGCGACATCGACTTCATCAACCTGTCCGGCGGCGTGGGGGTGGACTATCGCCCGGAGCAGCCCGCCAACGACATTTACGCCATCGGCGAGGGGGTGCGGCAGCAGTATGAGGCCATCCTGGTGCCCGCCGGGATGGGGGATGTGCGCATCCTCACCGAGATGGGCCGCTATATGCTGGCCTCCCACGGTTGTCTGGTGACCCGCGCCATCCACGCCAAGCACACCTATAAGGAGTACATCGGGGTGGACGCCTGCGCCGCCAACCTGATGCGCCCCGCCATGTACGGCGCGTACCACCACATCACCGTCATGGGCAAGGAGGACTGGCCCTGTGACCACAGGTATGACGTGGTGGGCAACCTGTGCGAGAACAACGACAAGTTCGCCATCGACCGGATGCTGCCGCGGATTGACACCGGCGACCTGCTGGTGATTCACGACACCGGGGCCCACGGCTTCTCCATGGGCTACAACTACAACGGCCGCCTCCGTTCGGCGGAGCTGCTGCTCCAGGAGGACGGCAACGTGCGTATGATCCGCCGGGCGGAGACCCCGGAGGACTACTTTGCCACTTTGATTTGGGATAAAGACTGACGAAAAGCAGAAAAACGCTGCAAAAAACACGGGTGTATCGCCGGAAAAACGGAGATACACCCGTGTTCTGTTTGCAGCGGAACTGTGCAGGATGAATGTCTTCAACTTAAAATGCAATCTATCCTGAGGTGAGGGGAATAGCGTACCCTTACAATCAGATTTCCACTACCAAAGGACGACAAAATTGCTGCCCGTTCCGCCGTAAGGCTGGAACGCTGGCAGCAATCCCTGCCAGCCGCCATCGGCGGCAGCTTAGGTGCGTAACAAGTCACATCGTCTGTTGCCTGATAGACCACCTAAATTGAGAGACAAGGCGGAGCCGCTAGTTGGATACGGGGAGATTCTTAAGGAGGGCCACAGGTCCCCCTCTTGAGCCGCCGCCCTCTTTTGCTGCTTTTCTCGGCGGAGCGAGAAAAGCAGGCCCCGCTTCCTGGCAGGGAAGGCCGGACAAAGCCCTTATTGCGAACGTTATCTAAGGAGGCACGCCAGTCGGGCAAATCCCTATTTCCTTTATCAATCTTTGTCAAAGAAAAACAATTTCCTTAAGTTGATGACATTGTGTGCAGGATAAGGCTGGGTCTTGGGGCCGCGCCGCCTCACGTCAGCTCAAACGCTGCAAAGTCAATCGCACCTGCGCCGCGATACCGGAAGTACAGGGGCTTTACGCCGTCCTCGATGTTCATCCGGCCATGATACTCGGCGTAGTCCTTTGTGGGCTTCAAAGGGATGCTGGCGGCGACGGTGCGGAAGGTGGGGGTGTCGGACACCTGCATGGTGCCGCCGTCCCCCCTCACCTGAACGGTCACGCCGGTGACGTGCCGCAGGTCGAAGTACTTGAACCCGGCCACGGCGTCGGCCTGCATATTGGCGATGTACTGGTCGCCGTCCTCCTCCCGGTCCCTGCCGGTCTGGGTGAAATAGGGGTGGCCTTTCATCCGCCGCCTCAGGCCGCTGCCGTCCACCCGTTCGACCCCGTCCCTGCTCCACAGGTTGCAGGCGATGCGGGCCTCGTACCGGCCGGTGCCCCGCAGCGGGCCGCCGTTCAGGCCGCAGCTGGTGACCTCCGCCTGCTGGAAGGAGCCGTCGGGATTGCGTACCAGCTTCTCCGCGCAGGCCTGGCGGGAGTAGGAGTGCCGGTTGGTCTGCCGGTGGTAGAAGATGTACCAGTCCTCGCCGATGTGCAGCAGCCCGCCGTGGGTGTTGCCCAGGTAGTTGGTGCCCTTTTTCTCGTCCTCGTTGCCGTCCAGAAACAGGTCGCCAATGCTGACCAGGGTGCCGCCGTAGACGAAGCCGCCGTCCGGCCGGTCGCTGGTGGCGTAGCACAGCTCGTGGTTGTGCCGGGAGGAGTAGACGAAGATGTAGGTGTCCCCATCCTTCCGGATGGAGCTGGCCTCAAAGAACTCATGGTTGGGGTAGGAGCCTGGCCCCTCCTTGGGGAACAGCAGCTTGGGTTCCGTTTTGATGGTCAGCATATCCTGCTCCAGCTCCATCACGGTGCCGCCCTCATTTTTCAGCTTGACGCCGCCGGTGAGGATGGCGGAGGTGGTCAGGTACAGCCCGGAATACAGCCAGACGCTGCCGTCGTCGTCCACCAGGACGCCAGGGTCAAAGGGGAAGTGGTCCCCCTTCCTCCGGCCCCAGACGGTGCCGTCCGGGTAGTGCACATGGCCCAGGAACTCGTATTGCCCCGCCGGGGTGTCGCAGACGGCCACTCCCATGACGCCCATGAAATCATAGGCGTAGTACAGGTAATACCGCCCGTCCGGCCCCTGGCAGACGTCCGGCGCAAAGAGCAGCCGCATACCCAGAATGTTTTTCGGGTCCTGCTTCCGCCGGTAAATGACCCCTTCGTTGCGCCAGTCGGACAGGTCGTCCACCGGAGCGGACCAGCAGACGTAGTCATTCACGCAGAAGATGGGGGCGTTGAATCGGTCATGGGAACCGTAGACATAGACCCGGTCCCCAAACACATGGGGTTCGCCGTCCGGGACGTACTCCCAGGAGGGCAGATAGGGATTGTATGCTTGTTGTTTCATGTTTTTTCTCCTGCCTGTGTGTGGACTTGGCGGCAGACTGTTGACAGAGCCGCCCGGCGACGGGAAAAGGCCGCCGCCCTTACGAGCGGCGGCCAGGGGGGCCGCAGAGGGAGGCGGCCCCCGGAATGGGTGTTAATAGGTCAGGCCGAAGTTCAGCTCGTAGTAGTTGCCTGCGGCGTCCCGGTAGGCGTAGGCCTTGCCGTTCTCGTCCTTCAACTCGTCGGGCATATACTGGTCTTTGTCATAGCCCGGCACATCGTTGGGGCTGACGCAGACGCCGTTCTTATTGACGGCCAGCACCGCGTCGTTCTTGGGCAGGGTGATGGGCAGCTTGCCGGTGGGGGTGAAGCGGCCGAACATCACGTCCAGGGTGGCGGAGGGATAGGTGTCGAACCCGGCGGTCAGTGCGTCGGCATACCGCTCCACATTGCCCACCATCCAGGCCAGGGGGAAGTTGATGTTGGCGATGACCTTGCCGCCGTTTGCGTGGACCGCCGCGGCGATGTCGGGGATGCGGTTGGCGCCGGAGAGGGTGGTCTCCAGGTGGGTGGTGTCCAAGGGGCAGCCCTTTTCGTCCACGTCAGGAACCGTCTTGTCCTCGCAGATGTCGATCTCCAGATAGCCGGGGGTGGCGCTGAAATAGTTGCCGGAGGAGGGGCTGACCATCAGGATGGCGTAATCCGCCTGGGCGGGGTCGTCGGTGAGGGCGCAGTCCCCGGCCACCATCTCCTTCAGGGCGGCGGTGGCGGCGCTGGCGTCGCCCTTGGCGAAGGCCTCCACATAGACTTTTTTGCCTGCCAGCTTGTCCGCCGTCAGGGGCAGCACGTCCTGGTTTTTCAGCAGGACGACGCTCTTCCGGTGGGTCAGGGCGGCCTCGTCCCAGTCGGCCTGGTTGGCCACCACGGCCACCGCGTTGGCGGGGTCGGCGTAGGGATTCTCAAACATACCCTGCTGGAACAGCTCGGTGAGGGTGCGGGAAACCGCCCGGTTCAGGCTCTCGTCGGTCAGCACCAGGTCTTCCTTCTGGAAGCCTTCCGGCACGGGATGGGTGTCATAGTAGCCGTTGGTGGCTCGGTCATAGGCCTCCCGGCCCACTTCGTTGTCGAACAGGCCGCTGATGACGTCCACACCGGACTGGGTGACGGCGTAGCCCACCCGCTCAGGCTTATCCAGGGCCTCCACGCCCCAGCACATATTGTGGACGATGCCGGTGTCGGAGTTGATGTAGCCGTCGAAGCCCATCTGTCCCCGGAGGATCTTGTCAATGAACACCTTATTGTAGGCGAAGCCGTAAGGGTTCAGCTCCACAGGGTCGCCGTTCATGTCGGTCTGGGGTGCGCTCTTGGCGGCGGCGGGCTTGGAGTAGTAGGGCATGATGGAGGCGGCATGGTACTTGATGGCGGGCTGGAAGGTGGGGATGTGGTACTTCTGGAGGGAGCCTTCCGTGGCGTAGACGTTCCACTGGCCGGCGGCATAGTGGGGGTCGAAGCCGTTTTCACGGGCGCCGCCGCCGGGGAAGTGCTTCACCGTCATGGAGACGCCGTCGGGGGTGACGCCGTTCTCGCTGCCCTGGATGCCGGGGATCAGCCGCTCAAAGATGGCGGTGATCAGCTCCGGGTCCTCGCCGAAGGTGCCAAAGGTCCGCTGCCAGCGGGGGTCGGACACCACGTCGGCCATGTACATATAGCCCTTTTTCAGGCCGCAGGCGTTCCACTCCCGGCGGACGCAGTCGGCAAACTTGTCGATGATGTCCAGGCTGTCGCCCTTGACGGCGGCGGCGATGCCCAGGGTGCCGGGCCAGGTGGCAAAGACGCCGGAGGCGTCGTTCATGCCAAAGACCACCTCGCCGTTCTCGTTCCGGGAGTTGGAGGCCACGCTGACGGGGACAAAGTGTTCGCACTGCTCCGCCACGGCGTGCAGCTGGTTCAGCCAGTCCGCCATATCATCCGGCGTGGCGTTGGCCCGCAAAATCAGGTGGCGGGCGAACCAGTCTTTAATGAGGGTGGTGGTGCCGGGCAGGTGCTGCTCGCCAAAGATGGTCTTGCCGTTCATCTCCGCATCGTCCAGGATGCCGGATTCGTCGGTGACAAACTGATGGTCAGGCACAGGGCAGGGATACTTGGGCCCCATGCGCCAGTCCGAAATGAAGAGCTGGGCGATCTTCTCGTCCACCGTCAGGGTCTGAACATAGGCCGCGGCCCGCTCCGCCGGGGACAGCCGCCAGTCGTTCACCGCCGTCACCTGGCCGGAACCGTCGATATCCTTGAAGTACAGCCCATCCTGTTCAATGACGTCCCGGGAGACGGTGCCGATGGTGGGGCCGTTGGGGTTCTGGTAGCGTTTGACCTGTTCGCTTGCTTTTGGACTCATGGTACATTCCTCCTTGTTGGCCGGACGGGGTCCGGCCTGGCTGATTGGTATGGCAGGTTTCCTTGTGCATTGGAAAATCTAATTAAAACCTATTTTATATTCTAGCACAAGAGACACGGATATGCCATGATTTTCTTGCTTGATTTTAGCACTTTTCACCGATGTTTTAGGATGAAATGGGAAGGGACGGCAGTAGGAACGCAAACGGCGTTCCTACTGCGGCTTTCCGCCCGGCCGGCGGCAGAAATGTCGTGAAAAAGGCGAGTTTAATTGGTTTAAGGGGGAGAAGTTTGGCAATTTTGCTATTGACGGCGAGCAATCTGATTTGCTATGATAAGCATACTTACATTACCATGCGCTGATTTTGCTTCGGCAATGGAAGGAATGTACGGTGACTTAGGGGACCTTGGGGAGGATATTCACAATGACGGTGAAAGAAGTTACGGTTAAGAACGAAAAAGGCCTCTGTACAGAGTCCGCTTCCTATTTTATTCAGCGGGCAAACGAATTTGTCAGCTCCATCTGGGTGGAGCAGGATGAGCGCCGGGTGAACGCCAAGAGCCTGCTGGGGGTTCTGTATATGGGCATCATGTGCGGCGCCACCATTCGTCTGATCGCCCACGGCCCGGATGAGAAGGAAGCAATCGAGGGCCTGGTTGAAATTCTGGAGGATCGGGCTGACGACTGAGCAGTTGGTCTGGCCTTCCGATGCGCAAACTGGAAAAGCACCGCGCCGCGGTGCTTTTTTTCTACCGGTGACAGAGCAATGACAAAGGATGAATTGAAGGAAAAGGCCCATTCGCTGCCCTTGCAGCCGGGGGTCTATATTATGATGGACCGCTCCGGCGAGGTGATCTATGTGGGCAAGTCCCGGGCCTTAAAGAACCGGGTCAGCCAGTATTTCAACAACCTGGCCAGCCACAACAGCAAGACCCGGGCCATGGTCAGCCAGATCGACCACTTTGACTATATCCTGGCCGACAGCGAGTTTGAGGCCCTGGTGCTGGAAAACTCCCTCATCAAGCGCCACAAGCCCAAGTACAACATCCTGCTGAAGGACGATAAGGGGTACCCCTATATCCGCCTGTCGGTGAAGGACGCCTATCCCCGCTTCTCCCTGGCGGGGCGGGTGGCCCAGGACGGGGCGAAGTACTTCGGTCCCTACGGCAGCCGGGGCAGCAGCTATGAGATCATCAAAACCGTCTCCGCCGCCCTCCGCCTGCCCACCTGCAAGAAGCAGTTCCCCAGGGACATCGGCAAGGAGCGGCCCTGCCTGAACCACCATATCGGCAGCTGCGACGGCTGGTGCCGGGGGGAGCCGAATCAGGAGGAGTACCGGCTCCGCATCCAGCAGGCCATTCGTCTGCTGGAGGGCAAGTTCAGCCAGGTGGAGCAGGAGCTGGAGGCGGAAATGCAGAAGGCCGCCGAGGAGCTGCGCTTTGAAAACGCCGCCGAGCTGCGGGACAGGCTCCGGGCCATCCAGCTTTTGGGCACAAAGCAAAAGGTGGTGGCCGGGGCTCATGCGGACACCGATGTGGTGGGATACTACCGGGGGGACGCCAAATGCGGCTTTGTGGTGCTGCACTTCCTGGAAGGGGAGCTGGCGGAGCGGGAGACCCGGCTGCTGGCCACCCCCATGGAGGAGGACGACGGGGAGATTCTCTCTGCCCTGCTGAACCAGACCTATGGGGAGCGGGGCAACCTGCCCAGGACGATCTACCTGCCCCTGGAGCCGGTGGCCAGGGAGAGCATGGAGCAGTGGTTCTCCGAAAACGGCGGGCACAAGGTGGAGCTTCTCCTCCCGAAGCGGGGGGAGAAGGTGCGGCTGGTGGAGATGGCCTGCAAAAACACCCGGGACGAGGTGGAGCGGGCCACCACCAAGGAGGAGCATCAGAACAAACTGCTGGAGCTGTTCGGCAATATGCTGGGGCTGGAGGATACCCCCCGCCGCTTCGAGTCCTACGACATCTCCAACACCGGCAGCGCGGACATCGTGGCCTCCATGGTGGTGTTCCAGGACGGAAAGCCGCTGAAATCGGCCTATCGCCGGTTCCGCCTCCGGGATATGGACGGGCCGGACGACTACGCTTCTCTCGACCAGGTGCTGACCCGCCGGTTCCAGCGGTATCTGGACGGGGACGAGAAGTTCGCCCCCCTTCCCGATGTGATCCTGATGGACGGCGGCCTGGGTCAGGTCCATGTGGCGGTGCAGGTGATGGAGCGGATGAACCTCTCCGTCCCCGTGTTCGGCATGGTGAAGGACGACCGGCACCGCACCCGTGCCCTGGTGGCCCCGGACGGCCGGGAGATCGGCATTCAGCAGAACCAGAGCATTTTTGCCCTGGTGGGCCGGGTGCAGGAGGAGGTCCACCGCTTTGCCATCACCTACCACCGGGAGAGCCATGCGAAAAGCACCGTGGCCTCGTCGCTGGAGACCATCCCCGGCGTGGGGGAGGCCCGGCGCAAGGCCCTATTGAAGCAGTTTAAAACCATGAAGGCCATCCGGGCGGCCAGCTATGAGGAGCTGTGCCAGGTGGTGCCGAAGCCGACGGCCCTGGCGGTCTGGCAGCGGTTCCACCCGGCGGAGGACGCATCGGACGGCGAGACGACAAAGGAGGAATGACCCATGCGGGTGATTACCGGTACGGCCAGGGGCCGGAAGCTGGGGGAGCTGACGGGGAGCGATACCCGCCCCACCTATGACCGGGTGAAAGAAGGCATCTTCAACACCATTCAGTTTGACATCGAAGGACGGAACGTGCTGGACCTGTTCGGCGGCACCGGACAGCTGGGCATCGAGTGCCTGAGCCGGGGGGCGGCCAAATGCGTCTTTGTGGATCAGCGGCGGGACGCGGTGAAGCTCATTCATGAAAACCTCCGGACTACCGGGCTGGAGCAGAACGCCACCGTGCAGCTGGGGGACGCCATCGCTTACCTGAACACTGCCATGGAGAAGTTTCACCTGATTTTCCTGGACCCGCCCTATGATTCCGGCCTGCTGGAGGCTGCGCTGAAAAAGATCGCATCGATTGACATTCTGGCCGAGAATGGTATAATTATCTGTGAAAGCAGGTATGAACAGCAGCTGCCGGAGCTGCCGAAGCCCTATACCAGGAGCCGGGACTATAAGTACGGCAAGATCAAGGCCACATTTTACCGGAGGGAGACCCGGGGCTGACCGGCCCTGTTCCATGAAAAAAAGATAAATTGGGGGAATTTGTATGGCAAACAGTGTGAAAGATTTATTGAACCAGCTTTATCAGATGATTGATGACGCCAAGAGCAGCTTTGGCGGCTCCTGCAAAATTGACCGGGATAAGGCGCTGGATATTTTGGACGAAGTGCGCAACAAATTCCCGGTGGAGGTGGAGCAGGCCAGAAAAATCGTGGCCACCCGGACGGAGTACCTGAATCAGGCCCAGGCTGAGGCGGAGAAGGTGCTGCGTCAGGCCCAGGAGGAGGCCGAACGCACCAAGCGCCAGGCCCAGGAAGAGGCCGACCGTATGGTGGACCAGAGCGAGATTCAGGTGCGCATCAACGCCAAGGTGAATGAGGTGCTGCGGGACACCGAGAAGCGCACCAGAGAGATGGTGCGCCAGGCCCAGGATCGGGGACAGGAGATCGCCGCCCAGACGGAGAAGCAGACCGCCGAGGCCAAGGCCGCTGCCAACACCTACTGCGACGAGAGCCTGCGCCACAGCGAGGAGGCCCTGACCCAGGCTCTGACGGAGATTCGCCAGGCGCGGGTGAAGTTCAACCAGATCTCCGGGGCGGGGGGACAGGCTCAGGCCCCCAAAAAGGTGCCCTACGATGCGGAAAAGGACGAGGAGTAAGGCCCCCTGCACACAAAAACTGCCGGTCACACAGGCGACCGGCAGTTTTTTGCACAGTTACGGGCGGTTCTCGGCCCGTTCCAGCCCCTCCGCGACGGCCAGAGCCGCCGCCTGAATCCCCTCTGCAATCAGGGGCAGCGGCAGGGAGGGGACGCCGGGACGGCCCAGCACCTGCTCACAGGCATAGGGCACATGGAGGAAGCCACCTTGCAGGTCAGGGTACCGCCCCTCCAGCAGCCGCAGCAGGCAGTACATGGTGGTGTTGCAGACGTAGGCCCCCGCCGAGTAGGACAGGCTGGCGGGAACCCCGGCCTGACCGATGGCTGCAGCCATTTCCTTCACCGGCACGGTGGCGAAGTAGGCCGCCGGGCCCTCCGGGCAGATGGGGACGCCGCCGTATTGGACGCCGTCGTTGTCCGGAAGGACGGCGTCCTTCCAGTTGATGGCCACCAGCTCCGGGGTCAGCCCGGTGCGCCCGCCCGCCTGACCGATGCACAGCACCCCGTCCGGCCGCACCTCCTCCACCGCCTGGGCCAGCAGCCCGGCCACCCGGTCATAGGCCACCGGCAGCCGCCGTTTGACCAGCCGCACCCCCGACCACCGGTCAGGGAGCAGGGTCAGCGCCTCCCAGGAGGGGTTAAACGTGTCCGCCCCGAAGGGGGCGAAGCCGGTCAGCAGAATGGTTTTCATGGGCGCACTCCTTCCGTTTGCAGAAAAAGCCCTCCGACAGGGGAACTTCCCCGGCGGAGGGCCTTCGTTTGGGCTATGTTACTGGGCCGCCTTCTGCTCCTCAGCGGGGGCGCGTCCGGCCTGAATCTTGTCAAAGACCCAGGTGACCAGCAGCACCACCAGCACGGCGAACAGGGTGGACACCAGACGGAACACACCGTACCAGATGCGGGCGGTGGAGTTCAGGGTGCAGGCCACCAGAATCAGCGTCACGCAGCCAATGCGGGCGTTGATGTAGGGCACCCCGGCCAGCTTGCACAGGAACAGGGTCAGCAGCACACCGGCCACGATCATCAGCATTTCCGCCCAGTCGTTGCCGATGACGCAGTCCAGGGCGATGATGACGATGGCGACGATGCCGCCGATGGCGGTGATGATCAGACGGTTGATGCCCGCCCGCAGGCTGACCTTGGTGTTGTCCTGACAGCACAGGAAGCAGGAGATGCAGCAGGTCATTTTTTGCAGGATCTCCAGGGAGTAATTCCCCCAGGTGAACTTGATGCCTGCCACGTCGGCCAGCAGCATGGCTGCGGTGTAGCAAATCAGGACGCTGACAGCCATGCGCACGTCCAGCAGGGTGATAGTTGCTTTCTCTTTTTCGGGTTTCATAGTATGTTTCTCCTCTGTTTGTCGTCACCCAACCGGCAGAGGACCTGTTGCGGCGATGAACGGGGAGTATCGCACGAACAGAGAGATCTCAGGCACGTTGGGCAGTATTCTGCCCCCGGCCCTCAGGCCGGGGTAAGCAGCGTTCTGATCGTGGGGATTTGGGGGCGCTGACGCCCCTCGCACTCCCTTACAGTGCCTGATTTGTGACGGATTGTTACAGGGCCTTGACGATCTCGGCGGTGTCCATGGCGATCATCAGCTCCTCATTGGTGGGGATGACCAGCACCCGCACCTTGGAGTCTGCGCCGGAGATGTCCACCTCGGCGCCCCGGAGCTGGTTCTTCTCCTGGTCGATGGGGGCGACGCCCATGAACTCCAGGCCGGAGGTCATCTCGGTGCGGAGGGCGGGGCTGTTCTCGCCCACGCCGGCGGTAAAGACGATGGCGTCCACCCCGCCCATGGCGGCGGCATAGGAGCCGATGTACTTCTTCACGTCATAGCAGAACATCTGCTTGGCCAGGGCGGCGCGGTGGTTGCCCGCGGCGTCGGCGGCGTCCAGGTCCCGGAAATCGGAGGAGACGCCGGAGACGCCGGCCACGCCGGACTTCTTGTTCAGGATGTTCATCATGGTCTTCATGTCCACGTCGTACTTGTTCATGATATACTCCATGACGCCGGCGTCCATGTCGCCGGAGCGGGTGCCCATGGGCAGGCCGGCCAGGGGGGTCAGGCCCATGGAGGTGTCCACGCTCTTGCCGTTCTTCACGGCGCAGATGGAGGAGCCGTTGCCCAGGTGGCAGGTGATGATCTTCAGCTCCTCAATGGGCTTGCCCAGCATGGCGGCGGCCCGGGCGGAGACGAAACGGTGGCTGGTGCCGTGGAAACCGTAGCGGCGCAGCTTGTCGTTCTCATAATACTCATAGGGGATGGCGTACATATAGGCCACTTCGGGCATGGTCTGGTGGAAGGCGGTGTCAAACACGGCCACCTGGGGCACGGCATCCCCCAGCACGGCGGTGCAGGCGTTGATGCCGATGATGTTGGCGGGGTTGTGCAGCGGGGCCAGGGGGTTGCAGGCCTCCACCGCCTTCATCATGTCCGGTGTAATCAGGGCGGAGGCGGCGAAGGACTCACCGCCGTGGACGACACGGTGGCCCACAGCGTCGATCTCGCTCATGGAGGAGAGCACGCCGTTCTCAGGGTCCACCAATGCGTTCAGCACGGCCTGGATGGCCTCGGAATGGGTGGGCATGGGGACGTCCACCGCATTCAGGGGGGACTTGCCCTCCACGGCGGGCTTGTAGGTGAATTTGCCGTCAATGCCGATCCGCTCGCACAGGCCCTTGGCCTTCAGCACGCCGGTTTCGGGGTCCAGCAGCTGATATTTCAGGGAAGAGCTGCCAGCGTTAATCACCAGAATATTCATGTTTGAATCGACTCCTTTACATCTTTTGCAGCTTGCATGGGGCATAGGGCTTGTGTTATACTCATACAAGGTTATACGCAAGACTATTATACAACGTTTCTAAAAAAGGGACAAGCAATTTTTGCTAAAAAGTCAGGACAGAAGGGCAACTTTTTTGCGGCGGTGAGGGGATATGGAAATTGTTGGCATTGTGGCGGAGTTTGACCCCTTCCATCGGGGCCATGCGTATCTGCTCCGGCAGGTCAGGGACGCCTTCCCGGGGTGCGCCATTGCGGTGGCCATGAGCGGCAGCTTCACCCAGCGGGGGAGCCCGGCGGCATTGTCCAAACAGGACCGGGCGGAGATGGCCCTGTCCGGCGGGGCGAACCTGGTGCTGCTTCTGCCCGTCACCTTCGCCTGCGCCTCCGCCGAGCGGTTCGCCCGGGGCGGGGTGGCCCTGCTGC
>JAJQCJ010000152.1 GCA_021202775.1 Clostridiales bacterium
ACGCCCCCTTCAGCGCCCTGGCCTTCAAGATCATGACCGACCCCTATGTGGGCCGTCTGACCTTCTTCCGTGTGTATTCCGGCCAGCTGGATACCGGCTCCTCCGTGCTGAACTCCACCAAGGGGAAGCGGGAGCGGATTGGCCGTATCCTCCAGATGCACGCCAACCATCGTGAGGACATCGAGAAGGTCTACTCCGGCGACATCGCCGCCGCCGTGGGCCTGAAGAACACCACCACCGGCGACACCCTGTGCGATGAGAACCACCCCGTCATCCTGGAGTCCATGGAGTTCCCGGAGCCGGTCATCCGCGTCGCCATCGAGCCCAAGACCAAGGCCGGTCAGGAAAAGATGACCGTGGCCCTGATGAAGCTGGCGGAGGAGGACCCCACCTTCAAGACCTACACCGACGAGGAAACCGGTCAGACCATCATCGCCGGCATGGGCGAGCTGCATCTGCAGATCATCGTGGACCGTCTGCTCCGTGAGTTCAAGGTGGAGGCCAACGTGGGCGCGCCCCAGGTGGCCTACAAGGAGACCATCCGCAAAAAGGTGGACCAGGAGACCAAGTACAAGCGCCAGAGCGGCGGCAGCGGCCAGTATGGCCACGTCAAGATCATCGTGGAGCCCAACGAGTCCGGCAAGGGTTACGAGTTCACCAATGCCGTGGTGGGCGGCGCCATCCCCAAGGAGTTTATCCCTGCGGTGGATGCCGGTATCCAGGGCGCACTCCAGGCCGGCGTGCTGGCCGGCTACCCGGTGGTGGACGTGAAGGTCACGCTGTACGACGGCTCCTATCACGAGGTGGACTCCTCTGAGATGGCCTTCAAGATCGCCGGTTCCATGGCCTTCAAGGAGGCTATGCGCAAGGCGGACCCTGTCCTCCAGGAACCCATCATGAAGGTCTGCGTCACCGCCCCCGACGAGTATATCGGCGACGTCATCGGCGACATGAACAGCCGCCGCGGCATGATTCAGGGCATGGAGCCCCGGAACGGCGCCACCCAGGTGGACGCCTTCGTGCCGCTGAGCAATATGTTCGGCTACGCCACCGACCTGCGCTCCCGTACCCAGGGCCGCGGCCAGTACACCATGGAGCCTTCCCACTATGAGGAAGTGCCCAAGTCCATCGCCGCGGACATCATCTCCGGCCGTTCCAAGCGGGACTGATTCTCACAAAACGGTGCGGCGGCACTGCCGCCTGCACCGTATCAGGTATAAATCCTGGATTCTATCATGAAAATCCTATTGCATTTTTTGACGCAATAGGATACAATAGGCGTATAGCCAAAAAAACTATGACTCTCTATTCATAATCGTAAGGAGGAAATCCCAATGGCTAAACAGAAGTTTGACCGTTCCAAGCCCCATGTAAACATCGGCACCATCGGCCACGTTGACCATGGCAAGACCACCCTGACCGCCGCCATCACCAAGTACCTCTCCTTCTCCGGCAAGGCCAGCTACACTGACTACGCCTCCATCGACAAGGCTCCTGAGGAAAAGGAGCGCGGCATCACCATCAACACCGCTCACGTGGAGTATGAGACCGAGAACCGTCACTATGCTCACGTTGACTGCCCGGGCCATGCTGACTATATCAAGAACATGATCACCGGTGCTGCTCAGATGGACGGCGCTATCCTGGTCATCGCCGCCACCGACGGCGTTATGGCTCAGACCAAGGAGCATCTGCTTCTGGCCCGTCAGGTGGGCGTGCCCTATATCGTCGTGTTCCTGAACAAGTGCGATCAGGTTGACGATGAGGAGCTGCTGGAGCTGGTTGAGATGGAAGTCCGTGAGACTCTGGACTTCTATGAGTTCCCCGGCGACGACACCCCCATCATCAAGGGCTCCGCTCTGAACGCTCTGATTTCTGACTCCACCGATCCCGATGCCCCCGAGTATGAGTGCATCAAGGAGCTGATGGACGCTGTGGATGAATATATCCCCACCCCCGACCGTCTGGCTGACCTGCCCTTCCTGATGCCCATCGAGGACGTGTTCACCATCTCCGGCCGCGGCACCGTGGCTACCGGCCGTGTGGAGCGCGGCGTGGTCAAGATGGGTGAGCAGGTCGATATCGTCGGCTTGGAGGAGGAGAAGAAGTCCTCCGTCGTCACCGGTCTGGAAATGTTCCGCAAGACCCTGGACTTCGCTCAGGCTGGCGACAACGTCGGCGTCCTGCTGCGTGGTATTGCCCGCACCGACATCGAGCGCGGCCAGGTTCTCTGCAAGCCCGGCACCATTCATCCCCACACCAAGTTCAAGGGCCAGGTTTACGTCCTGAAGAAGGAAGAGGGCGGCCGTCATACCCCCTTCTTCAACAACTATCGTCCCCAGTTCTACTTCCGTACCACCGACGTCACCGGCGTCATCACCCTGCCTGAGGGCACCGAGATGTGCATGCCCGGCGATAACGTCGATATGGACGTGGAGCTGATCACCCCCATCGCCATTGAGAACGGCCTGCGTTTCGCTATCCGTGAGGGTGGCCGCACCGTGGGTTCCGGCGTTGTTATCGGCATCAACGAGTAAGTTGTTGCCCTGACAAAACCAAACCTTTCACAGCCAGATCTGTTTCGGCAGGTCTGGCTGTTTTTTCGCTTGCGTTCCAGGCGGACAGAGGGTATACTGTTCTTGTCGAATCAGTTCCGCTGAACGAAACTAAAGGAGAGATGAATCATGATTGAACTGGAAACCGTGTTAACCGTCCTGACGGGCAGCATTTTGCCCGTACTCTTTACCGCTCTGATTTGCCTGCTGGCGGCAAGGTTCCTGCTGAATGCGACCACCAAACTGCTGGGCAAGTCCCACCTGGAGTCCACGCTGGTCAAATTTATCAAGCCGGTGCTGAAGGTGCTGATTTACTTCTGCGCCATCCTGATCATTGCCAACTCCATGGGCTTCAACACCAGCTCCATCGTGGCCTTCGCCTCGGTGCTGTCCGCAGCCTTCGCCCTGGCCGCCCAGAACGCCCTGTCCAACCTGTTCGGCGGCATCCTGATGCTGTGGACGAAGCCCTTCCTGGTGGGGGACTACATCATCGCCGGGGATAAGGAAGGCGCCGTGCTGGAGATCGGCCTGTTCAACACCGTGCTGAACACCATCGACAACAAGCGGGTGACCATCCCCAACGACACCATCTCCTCCACCTCCATCACCAACTGCTCCGTAGAGGGGAAGCGCCGGGTGGACCTGGAGATCACCGCCTCCTACGACTCCCCGGTGGAAAGCGTCAAGACCGCCCTGCTGGAGGCCATCGCCGCCACCGAGTACACCCAGGATGACCCGCTGCCCCCCTTCGTCCGGGTGAAGAGCTATGGTGAAAGCTCCATCACCTATCTGGTCCGTGTGTGGACGGAGAATGCCCATTACTGGGACGTCTATTTCGACCTGATGGAAAATATCAAGGTCTACTTCGACCGCAACGGCGTAATCATGACCTACAACCACATCATTGTCCATCAGGGCAAGTGACCTGCCCCTCAGGCGGGATAGTGCAGGCTGTGCATGAAGCCGTCCAGGGCGCTGGAACGGATGTCGCCGCCGACGATGACGCCGTCACAGGTCAGCAGATCCGCGTAAACATACTGCGCTGCACCCGGGTAGTTCAAAACCTCATAGGTGCAGCGCAGCACGGTTGCGCCGGCGTAGTCGGTCAGGGAGAAGCCGCAGTCCTCCTGTAAGGCGAGGTAATCGTCATACTCGTCGGTGAACAGTTCGGGCAGAGAGACATAGTCGCAGGTGGGCTGCTGAGCCACCTCCCAGCCGTAGCCCTCCAAAAAGGCCCGCTGCGCCTCGATCTCTGTCAAAGAGGGCATGGCCTGCTGTGCGGCGGCTTCGCCGGGGGCCATCCTGCCCGCCCACCAGCAGAGCAGCAGGGCCAGAAGGACGGCGGCGCAGGCCATCGCCCTGCGGCCCGCCTGCCTGACGGAAAAAACCATATCGTATCCTCCCCAAACGCTGCAAGATTGACCGCCATGAGCTGCGCCTCCGGCGCAGTTCATGGGAGGCAATCATCACTCTATGGGAGGGACAGGCCAAACATGACACCCCATCCGTCGGATGGAAAAAATCAGGGAACCGCTCCATCCGGCTGCGCCGAATGATACCGCGGCTCCCAACCACAAAGGAGGAAACAGTATGTCACAGACAAGCGATCTCGTCCGCGCCAGATTCACCGAGGGGGACAACATCCGGGACGCCGGACTCACCACCCCGGAGGACATCCGGCGGTTTGACGACATTCCCTACGGCCCTGACCCCCACTGGCAGGTGCTGGACGTGTACCGGCCCAGGGCGGCCGACGGGCAGAAGCTCCCCGTCATCGTCAGCGTCCACGGCGGCGGCTGGGTCTACGGCGATAAGGAGCGGTACCAGTTCTATTGCATGAACCTGGCCCAGCGGGGCTTCGCCGTGGTGAACTTCACCTACCGTCTGGCGCCGGAATTCCAGTTCCCCGCGCCGCTGGAGGACACCAACCTGGTTTTCGCCTGGGTGCTGACACACGGGGAGGCATATGGCTTTGACACCGGCCACGTCTTCGGCGTGGGGGACTCCGCCGGGGGCCACCTCCTGGGGCTGTATGCCGACTTCTGCACCAACCCGGGCTACAGTGCCCAATTCTCCTTCCAGCCGCCGGAGGGCTTCGTCCCCACCGCCGTCGCCCTGAACTGCGGCGTGTATCAGATCGCTACAGACGGGGAAAACGACGATTTGAACCGGCTGCTGATGGCGGACCTCCTGCCGGAGCATGGGACGCCGGAGGAACTGGCGGGCATCAGCGTGATCCGGTACGTCACCCCACAGTTTCCCCCCACCTTCTTCATGACCGCCACCGGGGACTTTTTGCAGGACCAGACCCCGCTGTTGCAGGCGGCGCTGATGGCCAACAGCGTGCCCTTCGTCCTCCGCTTCTACGGGGACGCCGCCCGGCCGCCTCTGGGCCATGTGTTCCACTGCAACATCAAGACGGAGGACGCAAGACAATGCAACGATGAGGAGTGCGGATTCTTCCGGAATTTCCTGTGAAAAAAAGCCTGCCGACCGGGTCTCCGGCGGCAGGCTTATTTTTCAAAAGGATGCGGCGGTGCCCCCCTTGGGGGCGTTGACTGTCACCTGACACTCACACACCTGAATGTCCCGGTTATACAGCTCGTAGGGCTGGTCCGCCCGGAACCGGAGGGAGTCCCCCCTGGTCAGGCGGTACTGCTCCCCGTCCACGGTGAGCAGCAGGGTGCCATAGTAGACGGTGATGAAAATCATTGTGCCGGGCTGGCGGGCGGGGGCCTGATAGCGGCCGCTGGTCAGCAGCCGCATCCGGTAAATGCTGAAGGTCTGGGCGGCGTCCGACGGGAAGAGGGGATAGATCGTCACCTTGCCGCCGTCCTCCTTGCGGTTGGCGCCGTTGGTGGAGGAGACAAACTCCACCGCCGGAACCGGAATCTCCAGCAGGACGCCGCAGTCCAGCTCCAGCCCGGAGGCAATCTTATACAGGACGGAGACGGTGGGGTTCACCTCGCCCCGTTCGATTTGGCCCAGCATACTTTTGCTGACACCGGTCAGCTTGGCGGCCCGGTCCAGGCTCAGCCCCTTTGCCTTGCGTTCTCTCCGCACATTGACGGCGACAGCTTCATTGATAGTCATGGGGTCTTCCTCTCTTTTTCTCCCGAAATCTTGCACGAAACAACTGTTATAGTATACGCTTGGAACGCTTTTTCGTCAAGCCTCTTTTTCGACAAAATACAGGCCGGAGAGAGAGAAATCCCCTTTGCCGCAAAAACGCCCCCTCCCGCCCATGGCGGAAGGGGGCGCGCTGCGTCAGGGGATTACTGCGTTCAGTCCAGCTCGTAGTCCTTGCCGGGCAGGATGGCGTTGGTGACGATGCCCACCAGAGCGGCCACGGCCAGGGCGGTCAGGGTGATGGGGGTGCCGGCCACCTGGAAGGTGATGCCGTCGGAGAAGCCCAGACCGGAGACCAGAATCAGGGCCGCGATGATCAGGTTGCGGCTGTTGGTCAGGTCCACATGGTTCTCCACCATGTTCCGCACACCGATGGCGGAGATCATGCCGTACAGCACGAAGGAGACGCCGCCGATGATGGCACTGGGGATGGAGCCGATGAACTGAGCCGCCACCGGCAGCAGGGACAGCACCACCGCATAGATGGCCGCCAGACGGATCACCATGGGGTCATACACCTTGGACAGGGCCAGGACGCCGGTGTTCTCGCCATAGGTGGTGTTGGCGGGGCCGCCGATCAGGCCGGCCAGGGCAGTGGCGATGCCGTCGCCCAGCAGCGTGCGCTGGAGGCCGGGGTCCTCCACATAATGTTCGCCGGTGGTGGCGGAGATGGAGGAGATATCGCCGATATGCTCCATCATGGTGGCGACGGCGATGGGGGCCATCACCAGGATGGCGGTCAGGTCGAACTTGGCCAGGCGGAACTTGGGCAGGCCGATGAAGCCGGAGATGCCGGAGGACACCGCCGCAGCGACGCCGGAGAAGTCAATGATGGCGGAGCCGTCCGGGTTGGTGAAGCCCAGGGCCATCATCACCAGGGCCACCACATAGGCCCCCACCACGCCCAACAGGATGGGGATGATCTTCACCATGCCCTTGCCCCAGATGTTGGCCACAACGATGATCAGCAGGGCCACAATGGCCAGGAACCAGTTGGAGGAGGCGCTGTCAACGGCGGAGCTGGCCAGGGACAGGCCGATCAGGATGATGATGGGGCCGGTAACCACCGGGGGCAGGAACCGCATGACCCGCTTGACCCCCACCAGCTGAATGATGGCGGCCAGCACCAGGTACAGCAGACCGGCCACCACAATGCCGCCGCAGGCATAGCTCAGCTTGTCCGCCGCCTCCATGTCGGCATAAATGCCGGTGTCCAGGCTGGCCACGGAGGCAAAGCCCCCCAGGAAGGCAAAGGAGGAGCCCAAAAAGGCGGGCACCTTAAACTTGGTACACAGGTGGAAAAACAGTGTGCCGAATCCGGCGCAGAACAGGGTCAGCTGAATCAGGTCGGCGGACTCCAGGCCAAAGTAGCCTGCCACCAGGATGGGCACCACGATGGTCGCGCCAAACATGGCGAACATATGCTGGAGGCCCAAAACCAGGGTTTTGGGCGTGCCAAGCTCCTGGAATGCGTGGCGGATGCCCTCTTCGGGAACGGAATTGTTGCTCATTGTACTCCCTCAATCTTTCTATGAAATTTTGGCAGCGTCGGACGGCGTCCAACCCTATCGTCTAACTATAACACGGGGGAATCTCCCCGTCCATGTTGTTTCTGTACAAAGGAGGGAGGAATTCCCGAAAAAAATGGGGATTTTCACGATTTTGTGTGATTTCCCCGTTGACAGCTTCCCTTTTCGGCATTATACTATTATTATGTGTGGCTGTTTCTTACAGGTGGAGCGGCCACGCAGCGCTGTTTTCAGGCAAAGTAAACTCCCCCACCGGCAAGCCGCGGTGGGGGAGTTTTTTCAAGGAAAAGCCGGAAACGGATGCACATCAACCGGTCAGCCCCGCCTGTGGGCGGCGGCTGGCTGAGAGCAAATCGGCTGAACGTCTCGCAAGCGTGTTCTTTGAAGCAACCTCATCATAGCACCGGCGTCCTATTTTGTCAACCACTTTTTCTTTAATAATTTGTGAACAAAACCGGCCGTCGTCCCCCGTTCAGGGGCTTTGGCGGCTCTCCTTCCGGTAGGCGCCGGGGGTCCGCCCAAACTGTTTCTGAAACAGCCGATCAAAGTAGGAGACGTTCCGAAAGCCGTTCTCCAGCGCCACGTTCATGATTGGCAGGTTCGTCTCCTCCAGGGCGGCGGCGGCTCTGGAGAGCCGGTAGTGGTTGATAAATTCCACACAGGTGACTCCGGTATACCTGCGGAAGAAGCGCATCAGGTACGTCTCGCTGAAATGGCAGACCTCCGCCAGCTCCCGGATGGAAATGGGGTCGCTATAATGCGCCTGGATATAGGTCAGCAGTTCCTTCAGCTTTTCCTCCGCATACAGGCTGCTGGTATTCCGCTCCGTCGTTTCCACGCATCCGTTGAGATAGGCAGCGGCCAGCAGCTCCGTCAAGCACGCCCTGGTGCGCAGCTCATAGGCCTCGCCCTTTTCATGAAACACCTGACAGGCCTCCAGAAACCACCCTTTCATCTCCTCATAGCCCGGGTGGCCGGGTTTCACGACAGGGATGAGGTGGCATTTCCCGCTGAGGATCGGGTTCAGGTATTTCACGGTGCAGATGTCCGGTATCAGACAGCCCAGAAAGTTCAGGTGAAACACCAAGGTGTGGGAGGTCATCGTTTCCCCCTGCCGCTGTTGGACGCCGTGCAGTGCCTGAGGTGAGAGCAGGAGCAAATCTCCCGTCTCCGCCGGGAAGGTCTCGAAATCAATGGTGTACTGGGCGCTGCCCGCTTCGATATAAGTGAACTCCACCTCCTCATGCCAGTGGAGGGGCACGGTGCGAAACTTTCCCGGTATGTGGCAGCAGTAGTAGCTCACGGGGAGCAGGGAATCCCCGTGGGCAATCTGCTCTCTGTAATCCGGATTCTGCTGTTTCATGAGGAACGCCTCCTGTGCCTGTGCGCTTGGTTGGGATCGTGTTAGGATCGAGTAGTATTTTGCAAGAAATCCCGCACCTATTATAGTATAGTATCATCATAAACGCCAGCCCCGCAGGGGGGACGGCAGAAGAAAAATCGGAGGTGGCTCTCTATGCCAAACTGGTTAAAAGACGCTGTATTTTACGAGATCTATCCCCAGTCCTTTTATGACACCAACGGAGACGGGATCGGGGACATCAACGGCATCACCGAAAAGCTGGATTACATTGCGGGGCTGGGATGCAACGCCCTGTGGCTCAACCCCTGCTTCGACTCCCCGTTCAAGGACGCCGGATATGACGTGCGGGATTATCAAAAGGTTGCCCCCCGATACGGGACGAACCAGGATTTGTACCGTCTTTTCGGCGAGGCCCACAGGCGTGGGATTCATGTGCTTCTGGATCTGGTGCCGGGGCACACCTCCGAAGAGCATCCGTGGTTCCTGGAGAGCCAGAAAGCGGAGCGGAACGCATTTTCCGACCGCTATATCTGGACGAATCACTGCTTTCAGCCGACAACCGGGTATCCCTACATCGGCGGGGAGTGTGAGCGGAACGGTACCTATCTGCTGAACTTCTTCAAGTGCCAACCTGCGCTGAACTACGGCTTCCTCCGCTGTGAAGAGGACTGGCAACTCCCCACAGACCACCCGTCCTGCATCGCCACCCGGGAGGCCATGAAAGACGTCATGCGTTTCTGGCTGGATCACGGGTGCGACGGTTTTCGGGTGGACATGGCCATGTCACTTGTGAAGAACGACGACGCGGAAAAAAACGGTACCTGCGCAATCTGGCGAAACGTGCGGGCAATGCTGGACAAGGAGTACCCAGAAGCCGCCATCCTCGCCGAATGGGGCGACCCGGTGCGGTCATTGAAGGCGGGGTTCCACATGGATTTCTACCTGGATGCGCCAGGCAACGGGTATAACGCCCTCATGCGGGATTACGGCAGGGTGGAGAATCCCCGAAATGAAGATCATACCTTTTTCAAACAGGACGGCCACGGGGACATGACCCGCTTCCTGGCAGAGTATCTGCCCAATTACCTGGCGACCAGGGAGGACGGCTATTACTGCCTCATCACCTGCAACCATGACACAGTGCGTCCCAGGTACAACCTGACCCAGCAGGAGCTAAAGCTGGCCTACGCATTCCTCTTCACCATGCCGGGTGCGCCGTTCCTGTACTACGGCGACGAAATCGGGATGCGGTACCAAACCCTCCCCACAAAAGAGGGAGGCTATTTCCGCACCGGTTCTCGCACGCCCATGCAGTGGACGAACGGGCGGAATGCCGGGTTCTCCACCGCCCCGGCAGACGCGCTGTACCTTCCGGTGGACACCTCTGCCGCCGCCCCCAGCGTCGCAGCGCAGGAGGCCGACCCGGATTCCCTGCTCCACACCGTCAGGGCACTGCTGGCCCTCCGGCACAGGGAGACGGATCTACAGGCGGACGCAGTCTTTGATGTGGTGAATGCCCGGCAGGGGCAGCAGTTGTTCCTGTACCGCAGAGGTGCGCTGCTGCTGGCGCTGAATCCCTCAGCGGAGGCCGTGGAGGCGTCGGTGGAGGGAGGGACGCGGCAAATCCTCTTTTCCATCGGCGGGGGTGCGGCGGAGGATGGCACGATCCGGCTGGAGCCGCAATCCTTCCTGGTGTTGCGGTGACCGGTTTGGCCGGGGCAGGCATTCCACTTTCTGCCGAACCGGAAGCAGGCTTTTAAAATCATTTCGAAAAGCTGTTTAAAATTTCTTCACACTCCGGTCGCAGATTCTTCAACATTCGCCTCCCGCCCTGTGGTATCATAAGGATACACAGAGGAACCGCAGCGCCCGCACCAAGAGCTGACCCGCGGCCCGCACTTACTGTCCACCATCCCGGCAATGCTCGGAGCTGGTGGCAGACCAACAATTCCACGCATCTGTGTGTTATGCCCGCCCGGCTTTCGCCAGGGCGGGCTTTGTTGTGTCCGGGTTTAGCCGGAAGCGGTCAGTTCCTTCCGCTTCTGGGAGGGCGTGCAGCCGTAGATCTCCCGGAACATCTGGTTCATCAGCTTGATGTTGGCGAAGCCGTGCTTTTCCGCCAGCTCGGAGATGTTCAGGTCAGAATATTTCATCTCCTCGCAAATGTGGGCGATGCGGACGCTGTTCACATACCGGGTCAGAGAGACCCCCATGTTCTTCTTGAACAGCCGACAGAAGTACTCTTTGGTAACCCCCATATAGTCCGCCGCCCCGTCCAGGGTCAGCTCCTCCGCATGGCGGAGGTCGATGTAATCCAGCAGCGGCTTCAGCCGGGCGATGCCGGTCTGGGCGGTCTTGACCTCCTCCTCCACCAGGGGGTGGGAGAAGTGCTGCACCAAAACCTGTGTGGTGCTGTAAACCAGGGCGGCGCACTCCAGCAGGTAGCCCTCCGGCTGCTCCTTGTGCAGCAGGGCGATCTGCATCATGTTGGCGTTGATGCGGCTCATGGCCTTGGCCCGCTCCAGATCGTTGGAGGAAAAGGAAAGGGAAAAGCGCAGCTTGTCAAAGGTGGGGACGTACCGCTTCATGTCGTCCGGGAAGAGGTGGACGCAGAAGCCCTCGTACGCCTCATGGCTCCAGGATTCGTGGATGGTCATGGTGTTCAGCAGGAACGTCTGCTGGGTGTGGGCCGTCATGGACTCTCCGTCCCCCACCTTCACGAAAATGAATCCTTTCGTGCAGAACAGAAGCTCCAGCGCGTAGTGCCAGTGTGCGGGATAATAGAACGGGGTTCCTTCCAAAAAATCGATCTTAAAACCGTTTTCCCCCGCTTCCTTCAGGTTTTCGTGGAAATAGTGATCCATCAGGACAGCCTCCCTTCCTAAAAAGATAGTACCATAGCTGACAGAAAATGTCAACTGACCGACAGTTGAGGCTGGACCGGCGGCCTGAACGGGAGGCCGTCAGCCTGCCTCCGGAATCTTATGAAAAATCACTCGAAAAAATGCGAAAAATCCGCTGTTTCTTTCAAAAGTCAATATTGACCATAAAAAGGCTAATAACCTGCCTTGGCAGAAAGGAATGGCCGTGGTATCATTAGGATGCTGAAAGGAACCGGATGAGACAAGGAAAACAAGGTTCCGGACGGCAACTGCTAACGTGCGCGGTGCCAGCCGGGGTTCCGGTGGGCAGGGGCAGCAGTGTGGAGACGCACCTGCTCCCGCTCAGGCAGCGCGCCAACAGAATTCAGGATAAAGGAGTTATGAGTATTATGAAAAAGAATCACAACCAGAAGCTGCCTCTCTTTGGTAAGAAAGTAGCTTTGACTGACCGTCTGATGGACGACATCTACTGCGATGCGACCCCCCGCACCGATGATTATCGCTATGTGCGCTGAACGTGTCCCGCAGTATCGCAGCCTTTCCGCCTCTGCCAGCGCCCTCCGGGTGCGGCGGGCAGGACAGCGCAGCGACCAGCCCAGATGGGCCGGGCTGGCCCGTTAACCTTGCGTTCTTCATTTTTTCCTCTTTTTCAAAGACGGGGCCGCCTGCGGGCGGCTCCGTCGGGAGAGGGCCAACCGGGGCGGGGATGCCCCTTATCCGCCGCCCGTTTCCATATAGATTTGCGTTTTCCCCTTTTTTCTTCTTCTTTTTCTTCGGGAACCAGGACCGCCCTTTGGGCGGTCCTGGTTTTCCGTTGTTTCGGCACAGGCGGCATGGCGGGCCAGCACCGGAACAGGAGAACGTGTTTTCACGCACAGCAGAGGTGAAAGCGTGCAGCCGTGCGCCGCCTTTGCGGCGGCAAAAAATGAATAATCTGTGTACGGCCCCTGCAAAAAAGTCAATATCGACCTAAAAGAGGATAATCAGGTACCTTTTCCCAGGCGGGGGGGCCGTGCTATACTATAATCACCGTAAGGGTACACGGTAACAAAACCCAACGGCCACAGCGCAATCGCAGATGGCCGAATCGGAACTTAAAGGAGTGACGCATGATGGAGATTCGTGACAAGAAGCAGAAGCATGGCTTTGCAGGCCGCTTTTCCAGCTACATGGAGAAGCATTTGCCGGAAATCGGTGATGCGCTTGCCCTCTATAACTGGCGGACCTTTCCGAGGTATTAAACCCGCCGCAGCAGATAGAACTACAACGCTTCGTCATCGAGCAACGTGCAGCGGGGATGCGCCCGGCGCAGCACCGTATCAGCCGGAGCCGTCGGTACCCTATAGACGGCTTGAGGTCAGGAGCAGCCGCCCCCCGCGGAGGAACCCGACAGACAGCATCATATAAGGAGTAAATTGTGATGAAAAACCGTGAAATGAACCAGAAAACCAAGAAGAACACCAGTTTTGTAGAGCGCCAT
This sequence comes from Clostridiales bacterium, assembly GCA_021202775.1. Taxonomy (GTDB): domain Bacteria; phylum Bacillota; class Clostridia; order Oscillospirales; family Oscillospiraceae; genus Onthomonas. The sequence continues at coordinate 12,939 of JAJQCJ010000152.1, forward strand.
CCCAACCTGTTTGAGGCTCTGCGCTACTTTGACGAGTGGAACTACTGCCAGCACTGAGCAGCGGCGTTCCCCAACCAAAACAAAACCTATCTCATAGAAGGAGTAAATTGTAATGAAAAACCGTGAATATAACGAAAAGAAGAACCTGATGGAGCGCTTTTGCGACTATCTGGAAAAGCACCCCGAAATCGGCCGGGCGTTTGACGCCTACAGCCGCAGCATCCGCTGACCCATCCCCCATTTGTAAGGAGTGAATGAACATGAAAACGATGGAAACCAGGCAGAAGAAGACCCTTGCCGAGCGTTTCACCGAATTTGCCGGCCGGCATCAGGACGCCTTTGACGCCCTGGCCTACCGCAACGAGCGCAACTATCACCGGTATTGATCCGGCTCTGCCCTACAGCGCGGAAGCGCAGGGCAGCCCCGCCCCCGTCCCCGTCTGGACGGTCCGGGTGGGGCGGATAATCTGACACAACATACAACGCCTGTCACCCGGCTGGGTGGCAGGCGTTTTCTTTTTCGGGGAACCGGTATCAGCCCCGGCGGGAGGGGCTGGCCCTGCTCCGTCTTCAAAATGCAGGATGGCACGGCAAAACTTGCAAAACAGGCGCCCCGCCATGCGGGACGCCTGTTCAGACGATAAATGACAACTCAGACGGCTGCGGCCTGCCGCTTCTTGGCCATGGCCTTGCCGTTGGCCAGCATCAGCTTGATGCGGTTCTCCTGGTTGATTTTGGTGGCGGAGGGGTCGTAGTCAATGGCCACGATGTTGGACTCCGGATAGTTGTCCTTCAATGCGCGGATCATGCCCTTGCCCACGATGTGGTTGGGCAGGCAACCGAAGGGCTGGGTGCAGACGATGTTGTTGGTGCCGGAATGGATCAGCTCCAGCATCTCGGCGGTGAGCAGCCAGCCCTCCCCCATCTTACAGCCCTCGCCCAGATAGTCCTTGGCCAGCTCCCGCAGCTGGGCGAAGTCGCCGGGGGCGCGGAACCGCCCGGACTTCTCCAGAGCGTCGATCATGTCGTGCTGGCACTTTTCGATGTACCCCATGAAGAAGGTGCAGACCTCCTTCTTGGCAAAGGAGCCGCCGTAGATGTTGCAGTCGGTGACCCGGTTGAAGATTTTGAAGATCATAAAGTCGGTCAGGCCGGGCACCACCGGCTCCGTCCCCTCGGACAGGAGGAACTCCTCCAGGTGGTTGTTGCCCAGGGCGGAGAATTTCACATAGATCTCCCCCACCACGCCGACGCGGATCTTCTCCTGGCTCAAATCCACCGGGATGGCGGCGAAGTCGGCGATGATCTCGTCAAAGCCCTGGCGCATGGCCTTCCGGCTCATGCCCTGGCCGTGGGTGAAGCGGTCCACCAGCCGGTCCACCCAGGTGGTGACCATTGCGTCGGTGTCCCCCCGATTCAGCTCATAGGGGCGCACCTGGTTGGCCACGTTCATGATGATGTCGCCATACATCATGCCGTAAATCAGCTTCTGAATCAGCGGAATGGTCAGGGAGAAGCCGGGGTTGGACTCCAGCCCGAAGCTGACGGAGATGACGGGGATATAGTCCATCCCCGCCTTTTTCAGCGCCTTGCGGAGCAGGTGGATGTAGTTGGAGGCCCGGCAGCCGCCGCCGGTCTGGGTGATGAACAGGGCCACCTTATGGGGGTCGTAGCCGCCGTTTTTGATGGCGTCCATAAACTGGCCCACCACCAGCAGGGCGGGGTAGCAGGTGTCGTTGTGGACGTATTTCAGTCCCTCGTCCACCACGTTCCGGCTGTCGTTGTTCAGCTGGTCCACATGGTAGCCCTCCAGCTCCAGCAGCTTGCGGAACATACTGAAGTGAATGGGCAGCATCTGGGGCATCAGAATGGTGTACTCCTCCTTCATCTCCTTGGTGAAGAGGAGGCGGCCCTGCTCGTTGTATACAAGTTCTGCCATGTTTGGTAAATCCTTTCCTTGGATGCGCCCGCCGGGGGACAGTACCCCGGCGTTGGCGCAGAGGTTTCGTTAGACGGCTGCTGACCTGGCCTGGGTCTCCGATTGCTCGCTGTCCCGGGCCTCCATGGCCGCAATCAGGGAGCGGACGCGAATCTTTACTGCGCCCAGGTTGGAGATGTCGTCGATTTTCAGCTGAGTGTACAGCTTGCCGCCGTCCTCCAGGATGGAGCGCATCTCATCGGTGGTGATGGCGTCCACGCCGCAGCCGAAGGACACCAGCTGAATGAGCTGCATATCGTCCTGGGTGCAGACATAGCGGGCGGCGTTGTACATTCTGGAGTGATAGGTCCACTGGTTCAGCACGGTGCGGGGCTGCTTATCCATATGGTAGGCCACCGCGTCCTCGGTGATGAGGACGAAGTTGAAACCGGTGATCAGGTCGTTGATGCCGTGATTGATCTCCGGGTCCATGTGATAGGGCCGTCCGGCCACCACCATGATGGGCATATCGTGTTTCCGGGCGTAGGCGATGTATTCCCTGCCGGTGCCCCGCACCTCGTTCTTGTAGTCGTCATAGGCCTGGTACGCCTTCCGCACGGCGGCCACCGTCTCCTTCTTGGGCACGTCAAACTCCTGCAGGAAGAAGTCCGAGGCGTGCTTTTCAAAGTCCTTGGGCCGGTGGAGGCCGAAGTAGGGGTGATAGAACCGGGTGTCCTTCAGCTGGGGGATGTTGGCCGCCAGCAGGTCGGGATAGTAGGCCACCACGGGGCAGTTGTAGTTGTTGTCGCTGGTGCCCTCGTCGAAGTTGTAGCTCATGCAGGGGTAGAGGATGGCGTCCACGCCCTCCTCCAGCAGGGCCAGCACATGGCCGTGGAGCAGCTTGGCGGGATAGCACACCGTGTCGGAGGGGATGGTGCGCTGACCCTTGATGTACAGCTTCCGGCTGGACTCCGGGGACAGCACCACCTCAAAGTTCAGGCTGGTGAGCAGCGCATACCAGAAGGGCAGGTTTTCGTACATATTCAGCCCGAAGGGGATGCCGATGCGGCCCCGGACGCCGGTGCCCGAACCCTTGCCCTGCATAGTGCGGAGCTTTTCGTACTTCCACTTCATCAGGTCGGGGTTCTGCACCTTCTTGCCCCCCAGAGGCTTGGAGCAGCGGTTGCCGGAGATGAACCGGCGGCCGCCGTCAAAGGTGTTCACCGTCAGGGAGCAGTGGTTGGTGCAGCCGTTGCAGGTGACGGGCCTGGCGGTGTGCTGGAAGTGCTGCAATTCCTCCGCGGAGAGGATATTGCTCTTCTCCAGGGCCAGCTTCTTCGCCGCCAGGCCCGCGCCGAAGGCTCCCATGATGCCGGCGATGGTGGGGCGGATGACCTCCCGGCCCAGCTCCTGCTCAAAGGCCCGGAGAACGGCGTCGTTATAGAAGGTGCCGCCCTGAACCACGATATGCTGGCCCAGGTCGTCGGCGGAGGACATCCGCAGCACCTTGTAGATGGCATTCTTCACGATAGAGATGGAGAGGCCGGCGGAAATATCCTCCACGCTGGCCCCGTCCTTCTGGGCCTGCTTCACGGAGGAGTTCATAAACACGGTGCAGCGGGAGCCCAGATTCACCGGCTTTTTGGTGAAGAGGCCCAGCTTGGCGAAGTCGGCAATGTCATAGCCCAATGCCCGGGCAAAGGTCTCGATGAAGGAGCCGCAGCCGGAGGAGCAGGCCTCGTTCAGCATGATGGAGTCCACCGCGCCGTTGCGGATCTTGAAGCACTTCATGTCCTGGCCGCCGATGTCGATGATGAAGTCCACCTCTGGGTTGAAGTGGGCGGCTGCGTTGTAGTGGGCCATGGTCTCCACCAACCCCAGGTCGCAGCGGAAGGCGTTCTTAATTAAGTCCTCGCCGTAGCCGGTGACGGCGCTGCCCTTGATGGTGATGCGGTCGCCCATCAGCTCGTAGAGCTTGGTCAGCTCCTGCCGGACAATGGACACCGGATTGCCCATGTTGGAGTGGTAATAGGTATACAGCAGTCCGCCGTCCGGGGCGATGAGGGCCAGCTTGGTGGTGGTGGAGCCTGCGTCGATGCCCAGGTAGGCGTCGCCGGAATAGGTGGCGATGTCGTACATCGGGGGATGCTGGCTGTTGTGCCGCTGACAGAAGGCGTCATACTCCTCCTGGCTCGCAAAGAGGACAGGGGCGGTGTCCACGCTGGAGACGGCGTTCTGGGACTCCTCCAGCTTTTTCAGCTGCTCGTCAAACAGGTGGACTTCATAGTCGGTGGCGCAGAGGGCTGCGCCGATGGCGGCGAAGCAGTCGCCGTCCTCCGGGAAAATGGCGTGCTCCTCATCCAGCTGGAGGGTCTCCACGAACCGCTCCCGCAGGCCCATCAGGAAGTGGAGGGGTCCGCCCAGAAAGACGATCTTGCCCTTCAGCTCCCGGCCCTGGGTCAGTCCGGCGATGGTCTGATCCACCACGGCCTGGAAGATGGAGGCCGCCACGTCCTCCTTCCGGCCACCCTGGTTCAGGATGGGCTGGATGTCGCTCTTGGCGAACACGCCGCAGCGGGAGGCGATGGGGTAGATTTTTTCATGCTTCAGAGAGAGCCGGTCCAGCTCGTCCGCCGAAACGTTCATCAGCGTGGCCATCTGGTCGATAAAGGCGCCGGTGCCTCCGGCGCAGGAGCCGTTCATCCGCTCCTCCAGGGCCCCGCCGAAGAAGATGATCTTGGCGTCCTCGCCGCCCAGCTCAATGACGGCGTCGGTGCCGGGGATGAAGGTGTCCACAGCGGCGGCGGTGGCGTAGACCTCCTGAACGAAGTCCACACCGCTGGCCTTGGACACGCCCAGACCGGCAGAGCCGGTGATGACCATATGGACCTGCTGCCCGGTCAGGAGGGAATAGACCTCCGGCCGCTCCAGAATTTCGCAGGTCTTTTCCCGCACTTTGGAGAAGTGCCGCTCGTAGGAGCGGAACAAAAGCTTGTTTGCTTCATCCAGCACCACCACCTTGACGGTGGTGGAGCCGATGTCAATACCGATTCTAAGGCTCATCTTTTTTTCACCTTGACATTTTGAAAAATAGAAGGACAGCCTGCCGTCCACCGCTCCGGCAGGCGCAGCTGCCGGACAAATGGGGGCAAACGATACGGCAGAGGGCCGCCGTGTGTCCGAAGCTTATTGTAACGTATCCGGCTGCACTTTACAAGTGCCATTTTTCACAACTTATGTGAACGGTTTGTAAATATTACGAAACGGCGATTCCCGAAATTTCCGTCAGGCCGCCGTTGGGATTCCGGACACTTTTCGTTCGGACGGGCGGAGCGGGCCGTCTGCGGCAGGCGGCCCGCTCCGGCAGGACGGGCCGGGGCGGGAACGAATCATCCGATGTTCAGTTTCTCTTTCAACGCTTCCTGGAGAACGCCGGAAAAGTTGATGCCGCTGCTTTCCGCCAGATCATTCAGCCAACTGGGAATGGTCAGCGTCTTTTTGACCGCCTTGCTGTCATAGAACCGACGGTACCAATCGGTGTCGCAGCCCACCAGCGAGACGAATTCGTTGCTGTCGTGCCGGACATCATTCACCCCGGAGGGTGCGGGAATGTCCTTGCCGTCCTTTTCCATCCAGTACAGGGTCAGACACAAAACATCCTGCGCCATATCAATGCCTTCGTTCACATCGGCGGCGCTGGTATAACAGCCTTCCAGGTCCGGGAAACGGATGCTGTAGCCCTCCGCCTCCTGGGTAAAAATCGCCGGATATGCGTATTTTGCCATTTTTAAGACAACCTCCTTTTCAGGTCCGGGCGTTAAGGCATCACAGCCCTGCGTCCCTTAGAATCGATTTCAGCGTTCCCGTGGGAATTTCTTCCGTTTTGTGGCGGCTGACGGGGAACTGCTTCCCTGTGACGGGGCTAAACCAGATGCAGTGGTTTGCGCCCTCGCGGAGTACTGTGCAGCCTGCCTTTTTCAGCTTCTTTTCCAGCTCACTGTATCGCATTGCCATTCCCCCTCGTGATGGTTCCATTATACACGTGCTTTATACGTATGTCAAGGGCTGCAAAACTTTTTTGACAGGCTGGTCATGCAGATGCGCTGCCCCACCCCAGGCACCCTTTTCCCCCAAAGGCATAAGATAAACTGTGAGCGGGAAACGACACCCGCCGCAAGGAACAGGCGCCCGCCTGTGCCTTACATTTTATCTTAGGAGGTACTTTTCTATGGGATGCAATAACGGTTGTGGTTGCGGCGGTGGCGGCTGCTGCTGGATTCTGATTCTCATCATCATCCTGTTCTGCTGCTGCGGCGGCTGGGGCGGCAACTGCGGCTGCTGCAACGGCGGCTGCGGCGGGTGCGGCGGCTGCTGAGTCGGCGCACCTCCGGGGCCGGGGCGGCCCTGACCGGCTGACCGGCCTGGCGGCCGCCAGGCCGTAACCCGGCAAACCTCTGTACCGTAAAGAGAGGCCCCGCCTTCCGGTTGGAGGGCGGGGTATGATGGCTTACCGGGCTGCGCCGCGCTGACTGCGGTACCGCTGATAAATGCTGAACAGTCCGTCGGGAATCAGGTTGCCGTCCACCACATCGATGAGGGTAGAGTTGGCGGCGATGAGGCGGGCCAGGCCGCCGGTGGCCACCACCTTCACCCGCTCCTCCTCGCTGTCCAGCTCCGCCCTGCTGCGGGCGATCAGCCGCTCCATGGCGCCGATGTAACCCTGCATCACGCCGGTCTGAATCTGGCTGACGGTGTCCTTGCTGAGGACGGTCTCCGGCACCTGCAGCTCCACCTGGGGCAGCTGGGCCGTGCCGCTGATGAGGGCGTTCATGGAGATCTGGATGCCCGCCAGGATGCTGCCCCCCTGGTAGACGCCGTCCCGGTCCATACAGTCCACGGTGGTGGCGGTGCCGAAGTCCAGGACGATGAGGGGTGCGCCGTACTTCTCCAGGGCGGAGACGCAGGCCACGCTGCGGTCCGCGCCGTGGGAGCGCCACTGGCAACCCTCGCTGTAGCGCAGGCCCGCGCTGACGTCCTGATTGATGACGATGGGGGTGCGGTTAAAGTACTTGATGACGGCGTTGTTCAGCGAGTGCATGATGCGGGGCACCACGGAGCAGATGATGACATCCTCCACCTCGCTGACCTCCAGGCCGAAGCACTGGAAGTATTCCCGCACCTGGAGGCCGATCTCGTCCGAGGTACGGGTGGCGCCGGTGACGAGGCGGAAGCTGTTGGTGAGCCGTCCGTTCTGAAAGACGCCGAACACCATATTGGTGTTGCCCACATCGATGGTAAGCAGCATGGCGGTTCCCTCCTTAGAAAACGTGTTTGATGGTGAAGGTGGCCGTGCCCCGCTCCACGATCAGAATCCCATAGGTGGGGTCTGGGCCCATGCCCGCCGTGCCGGGGTTGCACACCTGCAGTGAGCCGTAAGTATCGTGCCAGGGCCGGTGGGTGTGGCCGCAGAGAATCATGTCCGCCTGGACCTCCCTGCCCCGCTGGGCCAGGTAGCGGTAGCCCTGTTTGACGGAATACATATGGCCGTGGCAGAGGACAAATCTGTATCCCTCCAGGAGGAGGGTTTTCTCAAAAGGGGCCTGGCCGGGATAGTCGCAGTTCCCGGCCACCTGCTCCATGGGGAGGTTGGGATAGGCCAGGTGCAGATTGTAGCCGTCCCGTACCGTGTCCCCCAGGTGGAACATCAGGTCGGGCTGCTCCCGTTCCACCAGGCGGCACAGGTTGGAAACGCTGCCGTGGGAATCGGAACAGACAAGAATTTTCATGGAGGTCACGTTTTACCTTTCCTGTGCATAGATTGGTCTGAACGGGGATGGGCCGATGGGCGGCCCGCCCCGGGAAGAACGCTGACAGAAGCGTCCCAGGACGCGGGGGAGGTCATGATGAAGCAGGAACCGAAGAACGTCCTTGACACGCCGGAGGCGGCGTCGCTGATGGGGGATGCCGCCGCGCTGAAGGAGCTGCTGGGTTCGCCGGAGACCAGGCAGCTGCTGTCCGTGCTGTCCGCCCAGAACGGGGCGGCCCTCCAGGAGGCGGCCCAACAGGCCAGGGGGGGCGATACCAGCCGCCTCAGCGCCATGCTGTCCGGCCTGGGCAGCACCAGAGACGGGGCCGCCGCGCTGGAACAGATGGAGCGGAAGCTGAACCGCCGCTGACCGAAAGGAGGTCTGACCCGTGGAGGATTTTGAAGAAAAGCTGAATACCATCCTCTCTTCACCGGAAACCATGGGACAGATCATGGCGCTGGCCAACTCCATCTCCGGCAAACCCGGCGGGGAATCCCCTGTCCGGGAGGCGCCGCCCCAGGCCCAGGAAGCGCCGGCCCAGCCCAGTCAGGCGGGGCCGGTGGGGCAGGCGGGGGATATGCTGTCCCTCCTGCAGGGGCTGGACCCCTCCATGCTCACCAAACTGTCCGCCCTCTACCAGGCGTACACCCACGGGGAGGAGGAAAAGACAGCGCTGCTGAGCGCCATGCGTCCCTTCCTCCGGCCAGAGCGGCAGGAGAAGGTGGAGAAGGCCCTGCAAATCACCCGCATCTCCCGGGTGATTCAGACGGCCTTCGGGCTGTTTCGGGAGGAGCATCATGTATAACCGTTATATTCCCAATGAGGAATTTATACCGGTGGAGGACGCCCCAAACCGGAACGGCGACGCCCCGCCGAAGCAGGGG
>JAJQCJ010000011.1:0-1889 GCA_021202775.1 Clostridiales bacterium
TGCGGGTGGCGCTGCAAAAGCTGGACCCCTATATGAACGTGGACCCCGGCACCATGAACCCCATTCAGCACGGCGAGGTATTCGTCACCGACGACGGGGCGGAAACCGACCTGGATCTGGGCCATTATGAGCGGTTCGTGGACGAGAACCTGACGGTGAACTCCTCCGTCTCCTCCGGCAAAATCTACTCCACCGTGCTGGACAAGGAGCGCCACGGCGACTTCCTGGGCCGCACTGTGCAGATCATCCCCCACATCACCGACGAGATCAAAAACCGCATCTATCGGATGGAGAAGGGGGAGCCCAAGGACGTTATCATCACCGAGATCGGCGGCACCGTGGGCGACATCGAATCCCAGCCCTTCCTGGAGGCCATCCGGCAGATCAGCCGGGAGCTGCCCCAGGAGGACTGCATGTTCATCCACGTCTCCCTGATCGTCACCATCCCCGGCTCCGGGGAGCAGAAGAGCAAGCCCACCCAGCACTCCTGCAAGGAGCTGCTGAGCATCGGCATTCAGCCCGACGTCATCATGTGCCGGGCGGACAGCGCCATTGACAGCGACATCCGCCGGAAAATCGCCCTGTTCTGCAACATCCCCCCGGAGAACGCCATCGCCAACCTGACCGCCCCCATCCTCTACGAGGTTCCCCTGATGCTGGAGGAGGAGGGCCTGGGCAAGGTGGTGTGCAAGCGGCTGAAGCTGAACTGCCCGCCCCCCGACCTGACGGAGTGGAGCGCCATGGTGGCCCGGGCCAAGGCCGTGGTGGACGGCGAGGTGGAGATCGCCCTGGTGGGCAAGTATGTGGCTCTCCACGACAGCTACCTGTCCGTGGTGGAGGCCCTGACCCACGGCGGCATTGAGAACGACGTGAAAATCAAAATCCGCTGGGTGGATTCCGAGCTGGTCACGGAGGGCAATGTGGCCCAACAGCTCGCCGGCGTCCACGGCATCATCGTCCCCGGCGGTTTTGGCGACCGGGGCATCCAGGGCATGATCGATGCCATCCACTGGGCCAGGGTGAACAACGTTCCCTCCTTCGGCATTTGCCTGGGGATGCAGATGACGGTGGTGGAATACGCCCGGTCCATGGCGGGGCTCACCGACGCCCACTCCTCCGAGCTGTGCAAAAACACCCCCTACCCCGTCATCGACCTGATGCCGGAGCAGCGGGACGTCCACGACAAGGGGGCCAGTATGCGGCTGGGGGCCTACCCCTGCAAGCTCATCGACCACAACTCCCGCACCTATGCCGCCTACGGGGCGGAGGTCATCTACGAGCGCCACCGCCACCGCTACGAGTTCAACAACGATTATCGGGAGATCCTCACCAAAAACGGCCTGAAGCTGGTGGGCCTCTCCCCCAACAACCGGCTGGTGGAGGTGGTGGAGGTGCCCAACCACCCCTGGATGGTGGGCGTCCAGTTCCATCCGGAGCTGAAGAGCCGCCCCAACAAGGCCCATCCCCTGTTCCGGGACTTTATCCGTGCTGCCAAGCGGTACCGGGAGGAGACTTATCACGCCAACCCCTGAACGAAACGGCCCCGACAGCCTGCGCTGTCGGGGCCGCTTTTGATTCTGTTTCGGCGTCCGGGGCTTACTGGGCGGTGATGCTCAGGCCGTCGGCGTCATAGCCGCTGGTGTAACCGCTGGAGGCGATGCAGCGGACGGTGTACTCATAGGTGACGCCTGCCTGGGCGGTGGCGTCGGTATAGCTGGTGCCCTCCGTGTCCTCCAGCTTCGTCCAGGCGCTTTCACCGGAGATCCTGCGGAACACCCGGTAGCCGGAGGCCCCGTCGGCGGCGTCCCACGTCACCGTCACGCCCTTAGCGGAGGCGCTGATGCCGGTGAGGGTGGGGGTGGCCGCGTAGGTGATGCTCAGGCCGTCGG
>JAJQCJ010000011.1:1989-16850 GCA_021202775.1 Clostridiales bacterium
GCGGTGGTGTCGGTATAGCTGGTGGAGGTGGTGTCTGTCAGCTTCGTCCAGGAGCCGCCGGAGACCTTGCGGAACACCCGGTACTTGGCGGCCCCGCTGACCGCCTCCCACTCCACCGTCACGCCGCTGGAGGTGCCGGTGACGCCGGACAGGACGGGGGTGGCCAGCAGGGAGGAGGTGGACAGCGTCCAGCACTGGGCGGCGGACAGGCTCTCGGTGGAGATACGGATGTTGCTGCCGCTGGAGGAACCTGCGCTGGCCAGGCAGCACTGGGTGGCGCACTTGGGCACCAGGCAGTAGCTGTCCGACCCGGTGGGGAGGATCTGCCACAACTGGTTATCGTCCCCGTCATAGCTCTCCTGCCGCACGTTGGTGCCGGTGATGGGGGTGCCGTTCTTCACGGTCAGGGCCAGGCCGGAGCTGGCGTTGATGATTTTGTAGTAGCCGCTGCTGACATAGGTGATTTTGAACTTCTGGGCGGTGGTGCCGCTGCCCGACGCCAGCTCAATGTTGGCGTTGGCGGAGGCGGAATCGTCCTCAACGGCTACGGCGTTGCCCGTGTTCTGGGTGGAGTAGATGTAATAGGAGCCGTCGCTGACGGTGGCCGCCTTGGCCAGCACGGTGAAGGTCAGGGAGAACACCGTCTCCGTCCCGGCGGAGGTGGTGGCCGTTACCTTATACTTGTAAATACCGGGGGAGAGCTGGCTGAACAGCAAATCGTCGTCTAGGCTGCTCAGGTCGTAGCTGGTGGCGTTGGGGGTCACGGACTCATAGCAGCCGGACACCTTGTCGCCGGACTTGGTGTAGCACCCCGCTGTCACCTTGGTGATGGTCTTGGAGGAGGACAGCGTCCCGGACACCGTGAAGGAGGTGCCGGTGGTCATGGTAACAGGGAGGGTGTAGCCGCTGATGGTGACGGTGGAGGTGGAGGAATCGCCGTACTTGGCCCAGTAGGTGTCGGTGGCCAGCCGCTGCCGGCTTGCGTAGGTGGAGGAGCTGCACCCCTCAAAGTACTTGGCGAAGTAATAGGCGGCGTTGGACGCCCCTTCCTCTGTGTTCGGCACGCTGCGGAGGTAGCTGGAGGTCTTTACCGCGCTGTCCCAGAGGCCACCCAGTTCCTGGGCGGTGAAGCCCATCTGGCCACTGACCGTGTCGTAGTTGGAGGGGTAGAGGCTTTTCAGGTTGGTGAGCCGGGTGCTGGACCACTGGCACAGGCCATAGTACCCGCCGGAGCCGGTGATGGTGGGGTCCAGGCCGCTCTCGGTGTACATATTGGCCAGCACGCCGCAGGCGGCGGCGGTGTTCAGCCCCAGGGTGTCGGTGAGGTAAGTATAGATGGTGCTCTCATTGCCGCTGGTGGAGGCGGTCATGATGCCGCTCTCCCCGGAGCCGCCCTCCATCTCCGCCAGGAACACGTCCAGGACGGGCAGGTCGCCGTCCGTCAGGGTCTCCGCCCGGGGGTAGGCGTCCTCGTCCCACTGGGCCTCGAACATATAATAGTAGAAGTCGGTGTCCTCATAGTCCACCTGGGAGCACCAGCTCACCGCCACCTCCACCGGCTCCTCCTGACCTTCCAGGGTGAGGAGAATGGTGTCCGGGAACTGCTCCAGCAGTTCCTCCAGCGCGGGCCGCTGGGTGAAGGAATAGGCGGTGTCCGCCCCGTCCAGGGCGGCGGCGGTGACAATCCCAGCCGCCTGAGTCTCCGTCTGGGCGGGTTCCTCCGTGTCAAGCTCCGCGGCGGCGGCCCTGGCGGCCCCTGTCCCTGTCAGGATAGCCGCGCACAGCAGCGCCGCTCCGATCCGTTTCCATCGTTTCATTTCGCGCTTCCCCTTTCGGCTTACGTGGTGTATTCTGTGTTCTGCCATTCAGTATAACACCTTTTGTAACTATTTGCAACCTTTGTTACCGTTTTTTCTTTCTCTTTTTTTCTGAAACGACCGGTTTTTCTTCTTGACATTGGGGTTCCGGTGTGCTACCATGAGTGCGCTTGCACGGAGGGCATATCATTCGGCAGAAATGATACGCCGGATAAGGCTACAGGCTGAAACGCCTGTACTTTATCCGGCGCTGTTTTTTCGGGCGGGGCGGCATCAGGAGGATTTTTTATGGACTTTTTGACCGGAAACATCAGAACGATCTACTTCAAATACCTGGCCATGGCCTTTGGCGGTTCGCTGATCTCTTCCGTCTACGGCATTGTGGACATGGCCATGGTGGGCAACTACCAGGGGCCGGAGGGCACCTCCGCCCTGGCCATCGCTGCGCCGCTGTGGAATATCATTTTCAGTCTGGGGATGCTGATGGGCATCGGCGGCGCCGTCCTCCTCAGCACCCTGCGGGGCAAGGGGCCGGGGAACGAGGCGGCGTCCAACCAGTTCTTCACCGCCGCCGTCATCGGCGGGGCCTTCCTGTCCGTTGTGGTGTGGGTCGGGCTGATCTTCTTTGACGACCAGCTGCTGACCCTCTTTGGGGCCACGGAGGAGCTGCTCCCCCTGGTGAAGCAGTACATCCTGCCCATCAAATTCATGGTGCCCGTCTACCTGTGGACCCAGCTGCTGTCTGCCTTCCTCCGCAACGACGGCGACCCCGGCCTCGCCACGGCGGCGGTGTGGATCGGCTGCCTGTTCAACATCGTGGCGGACTACTTCTTCATCTTCGTCCTGGACTGGGGGCTGTTCGGCGCGGGCTTCGCCACCATCCTGGGGACGATCCTCACCCTGCTCATCATGCTGGCCCACTTCTTCGGCAAAAAGAACACCCTCCGGCTGGTGCGGCCTGTGGCCCTGGGGGCGAAGCTGTGGAAGATCACCGTCACCGGCTTCTCCACCTTCTTCGTGGACGTGGCCATGGGCATCCTGACCATCCTGTTCAACCGGCAGATTCTGGCCCTGCTGGGCGCCAACGCCCTGTCGGTCTACGCCATCATCATCAATATCAGCACCCTGGTCCAGACCTGCGCCTACAGCATCGGCCAGGCGGCCCAGCCCATCCTCTCCGTCAACTTCGGCGCAGGGCAGGGGGACCGCATCCGCAGGGTGCTGGTCTATGCGTTGGGGACGGTGGCGGCCCTCAGCGTCATCTGGACGGTGGCGGACCTGGCCTTCCCCAACGCCCTGGTGCGCCTCTTCATGACCCCCACAGAGGAGATTCTGGCCATCGCCCCCACCATCCTCCGGCGGTACAGCATTTCCTACCTGCTGCTGCCCTTCAACATCTTCTCCACCTACTACTTTCAGGCCCTGATGCGGCCGGGCACTACCTTCGCCGTCTCCGTGTCCCGTGGGGCGGTGATCAGCGGGGCGCTGATCTATCTCCTGCCGGCGGCGGCGGGGGCAGACGCCATCTGGTTCGCCATGCCCGTCACCGAGCTGGTGGTGGCCGTCTATGTGACGGTGATGATGGTGTGGTACACCAGGCAGCTGGCCTGAGGGCAAGGTCAGCAACTTACAGGGATTGTTTTCTGCTTTCTGTCTTTCCGTAGGGGCGCACAGTGTGCGCCCGGTCAACCTTCCCTCCTTAGAAAAGGTGGTTGAAAGGAACCAGGTTTTTTCCTCACGATGGGCCTTTTAGGTAACGTTCGCTATCAAGGCTTTGCCCGGCCTTCCCTTGCCAGGGAAGCGGGGCCTACTTTTCTTGCTCCGCCAAGAAAAGTAGCAAAAGAAGGCGGCTCAAGAGGGAGGCCTGCGGTCCCCCTCTTGAGAATCTCCCGTATCCCGCTGGGCTTCGCGCCGCCCGACCTGTAAGTGGTCTATTCCGCCAGAGACGATGTAACTTGAAAGGCACCAAAGCTGCCGCCGATGGCGGCTGGCGGCAATTTTATTGTCCGTTGGTCAATGAAATCTGACTGTACGGGCAGGCTTTTGTTCTTGAGGAATTGTCCGTTCGTCCTGCATTTCAGAAAAAACGCAAAGGCGGCGCACTCTCCGCCGGAGTGCGCCGCCGGGGCACGGCCTGTGCCCCACACCTGGGCAGAGGGCCGCAAGCCTGACCCTCCGCCCGGCGTTTCGCCGGCCCGCAGCCTTTTTTGGGGCTGTGGGCGGCGGCTCAGGAAGGAGGATAAGCTGTTCCCGCTGTCCACGTTCAGTATATGCAGGGGTGAGAGGTTCATACCGGCTTTTTTTGCCAGTTTTTGGCTGTAACTTTTTCGGGTTTCCCCCTTGCATCCCGGCGTTTGCCATGCTAAAATAAAATATGTATAGCCTTTTGCCCGAAAAAGGCTTCTTTTCTGTTTCTTTTCCGGCGGGGGCTGCCCCGCCGGGCGGAGTCATGCGGCCTGCCTCCGCCCGTTTCCTGCCCGGGCAAACGCTTTCGCTCCGGGTGGCCGCACCTCTCATTTGATTCCATTTTAAAGAAGGATGTATTTCATTGACCTTTCAAGACTGTCACTTAATCGAACCCATTCTCCGGGCCCTGACCGAGCAGGGCTACACCGAGCCCACCGCCATTCAGGCGGGGGCCATCCTCCCCGCCCTGGAGGGGCGGGATATTTTGGGCACCGCCCGCACCGGCACCGGCAAGACCTGTGCCTTCGCAGCCCCCATCCTGCAGCTGCTGAGCCAGCGGCCTGCCCAGGGTCGGCCCATTCGGGCGCTGGTGCTGACCCCCACCCGGGAGCTGGCCATTCAGAATCAGGAGTGCTTTGAAGCCTACGGCAAGTATCTGGAACTGAAAAGCGTGGTCATCTTCGGCGGCGTGGGCCAAAACCCCCAGGTGGAGGCCATCCAGGCCGGGGCGGACATTCTGGTGGCCACCCCCGGCCGTCTGGCCGACCTGTACCAGCAGGGGCTGCTGGACCTGTCCCATCTGGAGATCTTCGTGTTGGACGAGGCCGACCGTATGCTGGATATGGGCTTCATCCACGATGTGCGGAAGATTCTGAAATGGCTGCCCAAAGAGAAGCAGACCCTGTTCTTCTCCGCCACCATGCCGGAGGAGCTCACCGACCTGGTGGGCAGCCTGCTCCACAAACCCGTCCGGGTGTCGGTGGACCCGGTGAACTCCACCGTGGACGCCATTGAGCAGCGGGTCTACAAGGTGGACAAGGGCAACAAGACCCGCCTCCTGGTGCGGCTGTTGGCCCAGAACGACTGGCCCTCCGTGCTGGTGTTCACCCGGACGAAGCACGGGGCCAACAAGGTGTCCAAAGAGCTGGAGAAGGCGGACATCCCCGCCTCCGCCATCCACGGCAACAAGAGCCAGACCGCCCGTCAGGCCGCCCTGTCCGGCTTCAAGGCCGGGGCGCTGCGGGTGCTGGTGGCCACCGACCTGGCCGCCCGTGGCCTGGACATTGAGGAGCTGGCCTGCGTCATCAACTATAACCTGCCGGAGGTGCCGGAAACCTACGTCCACCGCATCGGACGCACCGGCCGGGCGGGCCACGGCGGCATCGCCATCTCCTTCTGCGACTTTGACGAGCAGCCCCTCCTCCACGACATCGAAAAGCTCATCCGCAAGACCGTCCCGGAGGTGAAGGGCCATCCCTTCCCCATGCAGCAGACCCAGCCCAGCCCCAGGGACAAGCAGGGCCGCATCATCAACGCCGAGGACCAGGAGGCCCGGGAGGCCGCCAGAGCCGCCGCCAAACAGCGCCGGGAGGCCCAGTCTGCCCAGCAGCAGGCTGCCCCGGCCCAGCCGGAGCAGAAGCCTGCCAAACCGGCGGAAAAACCGGCAAGGTCGGCAAAGCAGCCGCCTGCAAAGCCGGAGCCCGCCCCGTCCAAACAGGCCCAGACCCCGCCGGAGGCCCCCGCCAAAGCCTCCGCCAGGAAAAAGAAGGGGAAGCAGACCGCCCCCACCGCCTCGGTGTCCGAGTTGTTCGGGGTGGACATTCCCGGCCTGCTGCCCGACCCGGTGGAGGAGCCGCCGGCGCTGGAGGAGAAGTTCGACTCCTCGGACATCCTCCACCGCAAGCCCAAAAAGCCGGAGCTGCGGGTGGTGCCCTCCCTCAGCAGCGTCTCCCTGCTGCCCAACATCGAGCTGAAGGAGACCTTCGGATCCAAGTTGCGGGAGGACAGCGTCTCCTTCTCCCCCACAGGCGGGGCGCTGGACGCCACCGACCGGATGTTCAAGACGAAAACCGTCCTGCCAGAGCAGTACGGCGGAAAAAAGCGGAACCCGGACGCCGAGGTCAGCTCCGGCCAAAAAAAGAAAAAGTCCGGCCAGACCGGGGCGGCATCGTCCAAATCCGCTGACCGGTCCGCCGGGAAACCGTCCTCCGCCCCGGCCCAGTCCGGCGGCAAGGCGTCCTCCGGCCAGGGCGGGAAAAAATCCGCTCAAAAAAGCGGCGGACAGAAGTCCGCCGCAGGAGCGCAGAAGCCGGTGGAAAAGTCTGCCAAACAGGGCAAAAAGGGGGCGAAGCAGCCCAAAAAAGGCAAGCCCGGACAGAAGTTATCCACCGATGTGGATAACCGTGTGCAAAAGTTCGCCAAGCCCCACTACCCCGCCGACAGCGGGATGCGCTATTCCCGCACCAAGGACTCCACCGAACAGGCCAGCCTGATGAAGCCCTACTATCTCAGCGACGTGGAGGATTCACACAAGTAACCCCGTTGACAGGAGCGTTCCCATATGTTTTATTATTACCTCGCGGCGGCGGCGCTGGTGGCCTTGGATCAGGCGGCCAAGCTGATGACCCGCCGGTGCATTGCCCTGGGGGAGCACGTCACCCTGCTCTCCCATGTGGTAGGGCTGACCTATGTGCAGAATACCGGTATGGCCTTTTCCTCCCTGTCCTCCCACACGCTGCTGCTGACCGTCGTTTCACTGGTGGCCAGCGTCCTGCTGGCGGTGGCTATCTGGAAGAACCCCTTCCGCTCCAAATTCGCCAACTGGATGCTGACCCTGATTCTGGCCGGGGCGGTGGGCAACCTCATCGACCGGGCGCTGTTTGGCTTCGTCACCGACATGATCGAGGTGCTGTTCATCAACTTCGCCGTGTTCAATGTGGCGGACTCCTTCATCTGCGTGGGGGTGGCGCTGCTGATCGTCTACGTCCTGTTTTTCGACAAGTCGGAGGATGCACCGGAACAGGCCGGGAAGGGCTGAGGGGGCGGAGCGCCATGGAAGAGCTGACCTTCACCGTCCCCGACGGGGCGGAACCCCGGGCGGACGCCTTCCTCACTGCCGCCCTGGAGGGCTTCACCCGCTCCGCCGTCCAGCGGCTGATGGAGGCGGGGCTGGTGACGCGCTCCGGCCAGCCGGTGAAGAAAAACGCCCGGCTCTCCCCCGGTGACCGGCTGACTGTGGAACTTCCCGACCCGGAGCCCATCGACGCGAAGCCTCAGAACATCCCCCTGGACGTGGTCTATGAGGACGAGGACGTCATCGTGGTGAACAAGCCGGTGGGGATGGTGGTGCATCCCGCGGCGGGCCACCCGGACGGGACGCTGGTGAACGCCCTGCTGTACCACTGCGGGGGCAGCCTCTCCGGGGTCAACGGCAGGCTCCGTCCCGGCATTGTCCACCGCATCGACCGGGACACCAGCGGCCTCATCATCGCCGCCAAGAACGACGCCGCCCACCTGGCCCTGGCGGAGCAGCTCCAGGACCACACCCTGGCCCGCACCTATGAGACCATCGTGGTGGGCGGACTCCGGGAGGACTCCGGCACCGTGGACGCCCCCATCGCCCGGCACCCCACCGACCGGAAGCGGATGGCGGTGGTGGCAGGGGGCAGGCGGGCCGTCACCCACTGGCAGGTGCTGGCCCGGTACCCCGGTTACACCCGCCTGGAGTGCCGCCTGGAGACGGGCCGCACCCATCAGATCCGGGTCCACATGGCGTATCTCGGCCACCCCGTCCTGGGGGACACCGTCTACGGCAGCAAAAAGCCCTACCCCGGTCTGGCGGGCCAGTGCCTCCACGCGAAGAAGCTGGTCTTTCGCCATCCCCGCACCGGAGAGCAGGTGGAGGTGGCGTGCCCTCTGCCGGAGTATTTTGTGAACGTGGCGGAGAAGCTGGAGGGGAAAAGGTAGGCGGGCTGTTCAGACGGTTTGCCTGAGAACCGGAGCTTGACAAAACGGCCAAACCGGGCTATAATAAGCATAGAAAGGGCGCTGTCCGGTAACGGCTAGCCCCCGTTAGATTAAGAAGTAACCGTATCCGGTGGCAATGGGGCGGTTACTTCTTTTTGTTTAACATCTGTATGAACAGGTTACAAACACCGATAATAACCAGGAAAAGCGTTAAGACTTCCATCGTACTCATCGGGCAGCCCCCCTTTCTTCTTCAGATCAGGGGACGCAAGAAGCTGCCCCCGCAAAGGGGCAAACCGCCACCGTATTGGACAGCGCCAACCCTCTAAAAGAGGGTCAATGACAGACTACCACAATTTGCTTCAAAAAGCAAGCAGTTCTGTCGATAGATTGTAAGGTCAACCTGCCCGCTTGTCCCCCATTTCTTTGCGAAACGAATTTGCGGCGTTATTATGCCCATGTTAATCCCCGTTGCTTGCCGCAACGGGGCCTTTCGTGGTATCCTCTCCTCATCAGCAAGGAGGTGCTGTTTATGTTCAGTGAAAATTTGAAAGCGTTACGAAAGCAAAAAGGCATGAGCCAGGAGACGCTGGCCCAGCAGCTCCATGTGGTGCGGCAGACGATCTCAAAATGGGAGAAAGGCTTATCGGTCCCCGACGCGGATATGCTGATTCGCATTGCGGAGCTGTTCGAGGTGTCCGTCTCCGACCTGCTGGGGGAGCAGATTCAGCGGGAGCCGGAGATGAGCCAGGTGGCTGCCCAGCTGGCCCTCCTGAACGAGCAGCTGGCCAACCGCACCCGCCGCCACCGGCGGATTTTGCGAGGTGTGCTGATCGGCCTGGCCGCAGTGGTGGTGCTCACCCTGGTGCTGAACTTCGTGGGGGCGGTGACGTTCCTGTCGGTGCCGGAGAACCTGACCACGGTGGATTTGGTCTGCACTCTGGACGGGGAGGCGTATGGATACACCATCACCTACGACCAGAACTACCGGGTGGCGGAGGCCGGCGGCGACGCCTGGCTCTTCGACCACATCGGCATGGACGAGTACAGCGACGCCAACCGGCAGATCGCACTCATCGAGGACTACTTTGACCTCCGGGGCGGCACTGTCACCGTGACGGAGCAGGAGGCCACATCCTCCGCAGAGACGGAGTGACCCACACAGAACGCCCCCTCCGGCGGGAATCCCGCCGGAGGGGGCTTGTTTCCGTTTGCAATTACGATTCTTCTGGCTGGGGCGCTTCTCCGCCGCCCTCCAGGGCCTCCGGGGCCTGATAGACCGCCTCGAAGTCCTCCCGGCTCATGGTCTCGTACTCCAGCAGATATTCCGCCGTGGCGGTGAGCTGGGCCATGTCCCGCTGCAAAATCTCCCGGCACTGGGCGTAAGCTTTCTCGATGATGGAGCGCACCTCCCGGTCGATTTTGGCGGAGACCTCCTCGGAGTAGGGCTTGGCCTGGGCCATGGAGCGGCCGATGAACACCTCGCCCTTGCTGTCGTCATAGACGACAGACCCCAGCTCCTCGCTCATGCCGTACTTGGCCACCATGGAGTGGGCGATGGAGGTGGCCCGCTCCAGGTCGTTGCTGGCCCCGGTGGAGATATCCCCCAGCACCAGCTCCTCCGCCACCCGGCCCCCCAGGAGAGCCACGATGTCCTCATACAGCTCGGTGCGGCTGACAAAGCTCTTGTCCTCCTCCGGCAGGGAGATGGTCATGCCGCCGGCCTGCCCCCGGGGGACGATGGTGATCTGATGCACCGGGTCGTGGGTGGGCAGGGCGTGCATGGCCACGGCGTGGCCCGCCTCGTGCCAGGCGGTGAGTTTTCGGGCCGCCGGGGTCACCACGCTGCTCTTCTTCTCCGGCCCGGCGATGACCTTGATGATGGAGTCCTGCAGGTCCTGCATGGTGATGAAGGGCTGATTCTTCCGGGCGGCCAGAAGGGCCCCCTCGTTCATCAGGTTCTCCAGGTCGGCGCCGGTGAAGCCGCCGGTGCCCGCCGCCAGGGTGTGCAGGTCCACATCCTCCGCCAGAGGCTTCTTCCGGGCGTGTACCTTCAGGATATCTTCCCGGCCCTTAATGTCGGGGAGGCCCACATAGATCTGCCGGTCAAAGCGCCCCGGCCGCAGCAGAGCGGGGTCCAGAATGTCCACCCGGTTGGTGGCCGCCATGACCACCACGCCGGAGTTGCCTTCAAAGCCGTCCATTTCCACCAGCATCTGGTTCAGGGTCTGCTCCCGCTCGTCATGGCCGCCGCCCAGGCCGGCGCCCCGCTGACGGCCCACGGCGTCGATCTCGTCGATGAAGATGATGGCGGGGGCCACCTGCTTGGCCTGGTCGAAGAGATCCCGGACACGGCTGGCGCCCACACCCACATACATCTCCACAAAGTCGGAGCCGGAGATGGACAGGAAGGGCACCCCGGCCTCCCCCGCCACCGCCTTGGCCAGCAGGGTCTTGCCGGTGCCGGGAGGGCCCACCAGCAGAATGCCCTTGGGAATCCGGGCCCCCAGCATGGTGTACTTCTCCGCGTCCTTCAGGAAGTCCACCACCTCGGCCAGCTCTTCCTTCTCCTCCACGGCCCCGGCCACGTCGTCAAAGGTCACCTTCTGCTTCATGTCCTCCTGAGAGACGGTTCTGGCCTTGCCGAAGTTGTTCAGGGGGCCGCCTCCGCCGCCCCCGCCGTTCAGGTTGGCCTGCCGCAGCAGCAGGAAGTACAGCAGCAGGGCCATGACGCAGCCTCCCAAAATGCTGGGCAGCCACACCTGCCACCAGGGGGTATCGCTGTCCGGGAGGTAGTTGTAGCTGACAATGATGCCCTCCTGGGCCTGCTCCTCGATGAGGTCGTTCAGGTCGCTGTAAAACAGCTCGGTGCTGGCCACCTGGCAGACCACAGTGGTGCTGTCCAGGTACGCCTCGGAAAGGCCCAGGGTCGCCACCCCGTCCCGGACGGAGACGGAGGACACCTGTTCCTCCTGGAACAGCGTCACCATCTGGCTGTAGCTCACCTCCGCCGTAGTCCCTCCGCTGCCGGAGTTGGTGTACAGGAAGGCCACCAGGCCAATCAGGACAACGTACATGAAAATCGTCGTAATCGTTCTCTTGTTCAAATGCTCTGCTCTCCAATCTGCGATTTGCCGCTGGGAAACACATCAGGCGCGTCCCTGCGGCCGGCCCGCCGCGCCTGTGGGGGGGTGTGGATTGGTCAGCTTCCGCCGTAGACCTCCGGTTTCAGAATGCCGATATAGGGCAGGTTCCGGTATTTCTGGTCGTAGTCCAGGCCGTAGCCCACCACAAAGGCGTCGGGCACGGTGAAGCCCACATAGTCGGCAGAGATGGGCTTCGTCCGGCGCTCCGGCTTGTCCAGCAGGGTGCAGATGGAGACGGAGGCCGCCTTCCGCAGCCGCAGCAGGTCCATCAGATAGTACAGGGTGTTGCCGGAGTCCAAAATATCCTCCACCACGATGACGTGATGCCCCTCCAGGTTCATGGAGATGTCCTTTTTGATCTCCACCTGTCCGGAGGATTTGGTGCCCCCGCCATAGGAGGAGACGGAGAGGAAGTCCACCAGGCAGGGCAGGTCGATGGCCCGGCTCAGGTCGGCCATGAAGATATAGCTGCCCCGGAGGACGCTGAGGAGGAGGATCTTATCCTCGCCCTGAAAATCCCGGGTGATCTCCGCCCCCAGGGCCCGCACCCGGCTGCGGAGCTGCTCCTCGGTGAACAGCACCTGCGCAATGTCTTGTTCCATACCCGTTGTGATGGCCTTCTTTCTGTTTTGTTGTGGTTTGGATTTTTATGTCATCAACTTGAAGAAATTGTTTTCCTTAGGAAGCGGTACTGATAGGAAAATGCCCTGCCTTTCCACCCCTCAGTCAGCTTCGCTGACAGCTCCCCTTTCAGGGGCGCCATTGACGCAGCAATTACCGCTAACTCCTGCCTCCCCTGAAAGGGGAGGGGAACCGGCGGTAGCCGGTGGAGGGGTGGGCACTAACAGCTAACAAGCTAACAGCTTCTATCCTCGCCGCTCCGTGACGATATGGAGGGCTTTTTCCCCCGGCCGGGGCAGAAAGGCGCAGTCCGCCCCGAAGGCGCCCAGCGCCGCCACACGCTCCCCGGAGAGGAACACCGGCAGGAAGTCCCGCTCGTTTTGGGGCACCTTGCTGTCGATCAGCAGATTCTTCACCGTTTTCCGGCTTCTGGCGGGGAGGGTGATTGTGTCCCCAGTCTGCCGGGGGCGGAGGGTGTACTCCCCCGGCCGCAGATAGAAGGAGTGGGGCTGGTTGAACTTCCCCTCCGGACAGGGCTCCAGGATGGAAATCACCCGCCAGCGGGGGGTGTCTGTCACGCCGGGGACGGCCAGCGGGACGGGGAGAAACGGCTCGTCCTCCCCCGCCTTTAGCTCCAGCCGGTCATAGACCCGCCGGGCGGTGAGGCCGCCCGGCAGGGGCACGAAGCCGGAAGGCTGCTCCCGTTGGCAGAGCTGCAAAACCTGTGCCCGCTGGCTGGCGGTCAGCACCACCTCCGGCGCAATCTGCGCCGCCAGCTGCTGCAGGGCCCGGTTGGACAGGGGGGTGGGGGGCTCCCCCAGCGCTGCCGCTGGAATGGCAAATCCCCCCGGTATCGCCGCGGCCTGGGCGGTGAGCGCCGCCGCCTGGGCCTCCAGAAAGGCATTGTCCGCCCGGAGGGTGGCCCCGTTTCGGCCCAGGGTCTCCGCCGCATTGGGCCAGCGGGTCTCCAGCAATGGGAATACCTCATGCCGGAGGAAGTTTCGGGTGTAGGCGGTGTCCCGGTTCGTCTCGTCCTCCACATGGGGGATGCCGTGGGCGGCGTTATAGGCTTCAATGTCCCGGCGGGAGGTGGTCAGGAGCGGCCGCACCAAATCGCCCCGCCGGGGGGCGATGCCCCCCAGCCCGTTCAGGCCGCTGCCCCGGAGCAGGTGCAGGAGTATCGTCTCCCCGTTGTCCTGGGCGTTGTGGGCGGTGGCGATGCGCTGGGCGCGGCAGTCCGCCGCCGTCTCCCGGAGGAAGGCGTAGCGGCAGCGCCGGGCGGTGTCCTCCAGCCCGCGGCGCTCTTTTGCGGCCAGGGCGGGGATGTCCGCCCCGCCGATGTGGATGGGAACGCCATGGGCCCGGCACCAGCCCTCCACAAAGGCGCAGTCCCGGCGGGAGGTTTCCCGAATATGGTGGTCAAAGTGGGCGGCCTCCACGGCAAAGCCGTACTGCTCCCCCGCCTCCAGCAGCAGGGCCAGCAGGCACATGGAATCCGCCCCGCCGGACACCGCCGCCAGAATCTTACCCCCCGCCGGGGGCAGCAGATCCGCCTCCCGGCACAGCCTCCAGAACCCCTCCATCATTGCTCCTGATGGAAGGTATCCCTTCCGGAGAAGGTGGTGAACTCCGGCAGCCACTGGACGATGACCTTCCCTGTCTCGCCGTGGCGGTTCTTGGCCACGATCAGCTCCGCCTCGTTCTTGTGCTCGGAATCCTCATGATAATAGTCGTCCCGATAGATGAACATGACGATGTCGGCGTCCTGCTCGATGGCGCCGGACTCCCGCAGGTCGGACAGCATGGGCCGCTTGTCCATTCGGCTCTCGTTGGCACGGGACAGCTGGGAGAGGCACAGCACCGGCACGTTCAGTTCCTTGGCCATGATTTTCAGGGCACGGGAGATGTCGCTGACCGCCTGCTGGCGGCTCTCCCCGGCGTAGCTCTTGCCGCCGGCGGACTGCATCAGCTGTAAATAGTCCACACAGACCAGCCCCAAATCCTTCACCCTCCGGCACTTGGCCAGCATATCGGTGACGGTGAGGGAGGGGTTGTCGTCAATGAGAATGTTAGTCTGGCTCAGCACCGAGGCGGCGTTGGCCACATCCGCCCAGTCCTGCTCCTCCAAATTGCCGGTGACCAGCTTTTTGTTGTCGATCAGCGCCTCGTTGGACAGCAGGCGCATGGCCAGCTGCTCCTGGCTCATCTCCAGGGAAAAGTAGACCACGCTCTTTTTCGTGTTCTTCCCCGCCGTCAGCAGGATGTTCAGGGCCAGGGAGGTCTTGCCCATGCCGGGCCGGGCGGCCAGCAGCACCAGGTCGGAGTTGTTCAGGCCGGAGATCTGCCGGTCCAGGTCGGTAAGGCCGGTGCTGATGCCGGGAATGTCGCTGTCGCTGGCGGCCAGCTCCTCCAGACGGGTGTAAACGTTGTCGATGGCCTCGGAGATGTGAATCAGCCCCCGGCTGGCCCGGCCCTGGCGGATGTCATAGATGCGCTGCTCTGCCACATCCAGAATGTCCTGGGCAGAGCCTTCGTTGCGCTGCACCATGCCGGTGATATCCGCCGCCGTGTCCCCGATGCGGCGGAGCAGGCTCTTGTCCTGGACGATGGCGATATACTCTCCCACGTTGGCGGCGGTGGGGGTGATCTCCAGCAGCTGGAGGACATAGTTCCGGGTGGTGTTCTCCTGATAGTACCCGTCGATGCGCGTCTGCTCCAGCACCGTCACCGCGTCGATCTTCTGGGACAGATTGAACATCTTGTTGATGGTGGTGAACAGCTCCACGTTTTCCTTCTGATAGAAGTCGTCCTTGCTGAGGGCCTCCATCACCTGGGGGACGCAGCGGCTGTCAATGAGCATACTGCCCAGGACGGACTGCTCCGCCTCCAGAGAGTGGGGCACCTGGCGATAGAGCAGGTCTTCGTTGTTCAGTTCCGGCATAGTGCGCCTCCCTTCGGGTGGTGAGCAGTGGATAGTAGTAGAGCGCGAAGCCTAATTTTTTGCTTTTTGTAGGGGCGGCCCTTGGCCGCCCGGGGTAAGCAGGTGGTTTTCGCGGGCGGCCAAGGGGCGCCCCGACCCCAACCGCGGGCAAAAAAAGGGACGTTTTGTTTTTTTGGACACCAA
>JAJQCJ010000011.1:16860-21477 GCA_021202775.1 Clostridiales bacterium
CCCCCCCTACCCAAATTTTTTTTTTTTTTTTTGGGCCCCCCCTGGGCCCCCGGTGTAACTCGTGCTGTTAGTAGGGGCGGCCAGGGGCCGCCCCTACACATACGGCTGCAAAAAATCGGAACTTTTTGTTTGTCTGAACAGCATCACTTGCTGCTCTGTTAGCATTTTGCGATAGCTGGATAAAGTGAAGATTTAGTTTTCACGCTCCAGTAGGGGCGCACAGTGTGCGCCCGCAGGACGGTTTCTCCCTGACTGAAGTTTTCTTTCGGGGAGTTACCCGAAACCTCTCTTTTCACAGGCAGAGGCAGTAAAAATTACAGCGTTAGCCGGGCGCACACTGTGCGCCCCTACTACATTACCCTTCCACCACCATCACATGAAAGCTCCCGGAGATCTCATACCCCATCCTGCACTTCACCTCGTAGGTGCCGAAGGCCTTGATGGGCTCGGCGCTGAGCCGGGCCTTGGGGATGTCATAGCCGTACTGCTTCTTCAGCATGTCGGAGATCTCCTTGGTGGTGATGCTGCCGAAGAGCTTTCCTCCGGCCCCGGCTTTGGCGGGAATCTTCACCAGCACGTCCTTGAGCTGACCCACCAGCTCCAGCGCCTCCGCCCGCTCGGCGGCCTCCTTGGCCCGGCGGGCCTTCTCCTGGAGCTGCATGGTGTTGATGTTGTCCGCCGTGGCGGGCAGCGCCAGCTTCTTCGGAATCAGGAAGTTCCGGGCGTAGCCGTCGGAGACCTCCACCAGCTGGCCCTTTTTGCCCTGGCCCTTCACATCAGCCTGTAAAATTACCTTCATTGTCGTTTCCTCCCAATCGAATTTGGTTGCAAAATGTGCTTGTGTCAATATGGTTTAATCCTTGAGCCGCCCGGAGAAGTATCCGTCGATGGCCCGATGGAGCTGCTCCAGCACGCCCTCCATGGTGGCGTTGGGGATCTGGGCCCCGGCTGCGGCGGAGTTGCCGCCGCCCCCCAGGGTCTCCAGAATCACCTGTACGTTGATGTCCCCAGTGCTGCGGCCGGAGATGATGGCGGTGTCGCCGTCAAAGTAGAGGACAAAGGAGGTGTCCACCCCCTCCACGTTCAGGATGGCGTCCGCCACTTGGGCGGCGATGACCCGGCCCACGTTGCTGGAGGTGGTGGCGATGGCCACCCCCTCCCGGTACATGGTGGCGCTCTGGATAATGGCGTTCTTCTTGACGGTGTCCGTCAGGTTGTTCTGGAACAGCCGCTTCACCTCCATGGTGTCCGCCCCGCAGCGGCGCAGGAAGGCCGCCGCCTCAAAGGTGCGGCCCCCGGTGCGGAGGGAAAAGCTCTTGGTGTCCAGCACGATGCCGGCCAGCAGGGCCTCCGCCTCCACCCGCAGCAGGTCGGAGGACTCCATGATGTATTGAATCATCTCCGTCACCAGTTCGCAGGCGGAGGAGGCATAGGGCTCGTGGCAGTTGATGGCGGCCCCGGTGATATACTCCGTGGCGCGGCGGTGATGGTCGATGACCGCCACCTGCCGGAACTTCTCCAGCAGCTCCGGGGCGGCCACCTGGCTGGGCCGGTTGGTGTCCACCACCACCAGAATGCTCCCCGCGTCATAGAGCAGCATGGCGTCCTCCGCCGAGAGGAACACCCCCTGATAGGCCGGCGACGCCGACAGCCGCTTGATCAGCACCGTGGCCGGCACCGCCCGTTCCTCCGCGATGATGGAGACGGGCACCCCCTTCTTCCGGCAGATGGCGGCCACCCCCGCCGCCGCCCCGGCGCAGTCCATATCCCCGTTCCGGTGGCCCATGACAAAGACCCGGCTGGCGGCGGAGATCAGCCGCTCCAGGGCGTTGGCCGTCACCCGAATCTTCACCTTGGTGCGCACCTCCCGCTCCTGGGAGTGGCCGCCGTAGAAGGAGAAGTTGTTCTGACTGCGGATGACCGCCTGATCCCCGCCCCGGCTCAGGGCCATGTCCAGGGCCAGGGAGGCGTACTCGTACAGGTCGTGGAAGTCCGCGTGCTGGTCCATGCCGATGCCCAGGGACAGGGTGGCGTTGATGCCGTTGGGGGAGAGGACCTCGTGGGCCGTGTCCAGCAGCTGGGTGAACTCAGCCTCCTGGTAGGCGTGCATATACTGTTCCTCGCAGACCAGAAGGTACCGCCCCCGCTCGTACCGGAGCAGCAGGCCCCGGGAGGGTTTCACCCAGTCGGTGAGCTTCTCCTCCACGGCGGAGCGGATGTCGGCCCGGCCCTTCTCGGAGATGCCCCGCATCATTTCCTCATAGTTATCGATAATAATAAAGGAGACGGTAGGGCGGGTGGCATAGAACTGCTCCCGGGTCTCCACATAATCGGTCACGTCGATCCAGAAGGTGGTGGCCAGCCGGGTCCTGCTCTCATCGCCGCCGGTCATGCGGCCAAAGACCTGATAGCGCCGGTCGCCGATGCGTTGCTCCTGGGGGCAGAAGGGCAGCTCCCCCTCCTCCAGCCAGTCCATGGGGAGGTCGGGCACCAGCGCGGTGATGTGGGCGTCCATGTCCCGCTCCTCCTCGCCGATGATGCCCAGGAACAGGTCGTTGCACCAGATCACTTCTTCCGTGTCCGGCCGGAAGATCACCATGGGGAAGGGCGCGTTGAGCATGGTGTCCTTGCCGGACGCCTCGATCTCCTTGCCGATGCGGGTCAGCTCCGCGGCCAGCTCTTTTTTCTGGCGGCTTTTGTAGATTTGGGTCACTAAAATAGCCAGCAGCGTCAGCGCCAGCTCGATCACGCCCGCCGCCAGATTCAGCACCATGGTCACGGCGGAAAACACCAGCAGCAAAAGATAGAACAGCTTGTCATGGGGCTCTATCAAACGGTTCAGCTTTTGACTCAATCCGGGCACCTCCTTTGTGCCGTGTGCCCACGGCTGCCGGCCCGGGTACACACCTGCGATTTGACTACTCTGCCATTATGCCGTTATTATACCAAACCCTGCCGGATAAAACAAGTAAAAGTGTAGAGTTTCTCCGGCGGCAGGCGGGGTGGGAAATTGCGTTTTTCCTTTCACCCGGCAGGGTATCTCCCTGAATAAGGAGAGCGGAAGGAAACACGTTTTTGCCCGCCGGGGAACAGCACCTATTTCCTTCCAGGCCCTTGCAAAACCGCCTCCGGGCGTATATAATTGTACCAGCTTCCCCTTGGAAAGGCGTGATTCTTTGAAGAGCATCGTATTTGACACCGCTGCGCTGAAGCACAACCTTGCGGTCATCCGCAACCGGGCGGGCGACGCCCAAATCTTCGCCGTCCTCACCGGCGACGGCTACGGCGCCGGTCTGGTGGAGCTGGCCCGCGTCCTGCGGGACAACGGGATCGACAGCTTTGCCATCGGGGACCCGGAGGACGCCCGCCGCCTGCGGGACGCCGGCTTCGGGGAGGAGCAGATCCTTATGCTGAATTCCACCGCCGACACCGAGGTCTTAAAGCAGCTTATCGACCTGAACGTCATCTGCACCATCGGCAGCTATGAGACAGGGGTGGCCCTGAACGCGGCGGCGGAGGAGCTGGGCACCTACGCCGAGGCCCATGTCCTCATCGACACCGGCATCGGCTACTGCGGTTTCCTCCCCTCGGAGCCGGAGAAGCTGCTGCAAATCTTCCAGCATCTGCCCAGGGTGACGATTTCCGGCACGTATACCCGGCTGGTCTCTGACAGCAAGGACATCTCTCATCAGATGGAGCTGTTCCAGGAGGCGCTGAACACCCTGCGCCAGCAGGGGCTGGACCCCGGCCTGATTCACGCCTCCAACTCCGCCTCCCTGATGCATACGGATGACATCCAGTTCGGCGCCGTCCGGGTGGGCAGCGCCCTGCTGGGCCTGACGGAGAAGGGCCGCCGCCGGGGCCGCGCCGCCCTGAAGCCGGTGTGCCACGGCGAGGCCACCCTGGACGTGGTCCACTGGCTGCCCAAAGGCTCCTCTCTGGGCTATGAGCAGCAGGTCAACCTCCGCCGGGCCACCCGGGTGGCCATCCTTCAGGTGGGCTACCAGAACGGCTTCGGCGTGGAACAGATGTCCACCAACTGCTTCCGGGCCTTCTTCCGGGCCCTGTTCAGCCGCAGAAAGCGTTATGTCACCATCGACGGCAGGCGGGCCCGCATCCTGGGCCGCATCGGCCCCACGGAAACCGCCGTCGACGTCACCGATCTGAAATGCTCCGAGACCTCTGTGGCCTGCTTCCACATCGACCCCCGGTTTGCCCGGGGGCTGCACCGGGTCTACCGGTAATGGCCGCCTTTTCGCCTGCACAGGACGGAAGTTTCCGCCTGGGCAGGCGTTTTGCGGCCGCTATCCCTCTCCGGCGTACATTTGTCTGTATGTCGAAACATAGTGTTTTCCGTTTTTGGATTATAAAAGAGATTTCTAAATTTTTACACAGTTTTGACAAAAAAGCAGTTGCAATTTCAGAAATATTTGCTATAATATTGTAGCAACGCCATTCACCGCAGGCAATTTGCCTGTGAGTCTGTCGGCCGTCAGGAGGGATGGCGGCCGTATAACAAAGGAGCATGAACGTATGAGTAAAAAATTCGTCTATCTGTTCTCTGAGGGCAACAAGGATATGCGGGAGCTGCTGGGCGGCAAAGGCGCCAACCTGGCG
>JAJQCJ010000104.1 GCA_021202775.1 Clostridiales bacterium
GCCGGACAGTGGAACATGGTGCCGTTGTGGGCCAGCGTCCAGCACCGATGAAAGCAGTCCCGCTGGACGAAGGGGTGACAGTTTTCGTAGTCCGTGGAACCCACCGTAGCCAGGCGAATATGAGCAATCATCCCCTCCGTCTCCATCGGATGCGCCAGCCGCGCTTTCAGGTAGCTGCTGCGGAAGGCGGGCACCGGTTCCTTCTCCAGGGAAGCGGCATTGCCGTGGAAGGTTGCCATGCCCCACCCGTTGGGATGCTCTGTGCTGTGGGAAAAGAACTCCTTCAACAGCCTATTCACCGGGATGGGGACCGAGGCGCTGACGCCGAACAGCTCACACATTGGCTTCACCGTCAAGCGGTACTTCCGCTCCGCTCCCTGCCTCCTGTCGTTGCCTGGCCAGCGCCAGCCCCTTGCGGACATAACCGCCGGAAAAAGCTTTGCGAATCCTCCAGGCGTAGCGGTTTTCTCCGTCGATGAATTTGGCGTCCTCGAAATCCAGCACCTGCTGGACTCCGGCGGGATAGTCCCGGTAAAAGTCCCGCATCAGCGCAATCACCTTCCGGGCAGCCTGGGCTACGGAATAGGCGCGGCCGTCCGGCAGCATCAGATTCACCGTTTTCAGGTCATAGTGGGCGGCATTTTTGAAGTTCTGAACCGCCTGCACCTGGTCCCGGTCGGTGAAGGGCTGGTCTGGGGTGGCGGCCAGCCAGCACAGCAGCAGTTGTGCAAAGGCCACGTCCCGTTCTTCGATACCGGCAAAGGTCAGCGGATTCAGGTCGAACATCCGCAGCTCGATGTGGTCGACGCCCCCGGCTTCCAGCGTGTCCAGCCGGTTTGGCCCGGCGGGCTTTAACCGGACGGGATAATACAGCTCCGAGGGAGCCCGGAGCCAGCCCCGGCGCACATAGTCCCGGATGCTCTCCACATAAGCGGGCAGGCTGCTGTAGTCAAACACCGGGGCAAAGGCGTTCCAATACCCCAGCTCACTGCACCGCACGGACGCCAGGCCCTGAAATACGTCCCCGTCAAAGCGTTCCTTCTCCACATAAGAGCTGTCCAGCAGCGGGCTTGCGGCGGTGATGGCCGTCAAAAGCCAGCCGTAGGCCGTGACCCGTTTGGCCAGGGTCAGGTAGAGGTCATTTTTGTAGTCAATATAGTTGCCCTGCCCGCTGCGCTGAAAGTTCCGGCGCAGCAGTTCCTCATGAAAGGAATAGTTGACGTGGATGCCGGACAAAGTCATTTTATACCGGCCATACCGCTTGGATAGGTAGTTCCGGTAGACAGTCTTATTCGATTGCGGCCCAGCAAACTGGGCCACCGGAATGTCCTGTTCGTTGCGGATATAGGGCGGGTTAGAGAAGGGCCACAGATATTCTCTGGGCGTCAGCTTTGCCAGCGTTTGCTGAATCGTCCGGGTGTGCCGCTCCAGCTCTGCCACCGCAGCGTGAGGACTGGGTTGGACGGAGGTGTTAATCTCCGTCTGATTTTCGCAGAAATCCCGGACGATATTTGGATTGTCCGGAAAGGGGTGAGGCGTATGGGCCAGAAAGCCCGCTTCGTCTATCCGTAAACTCTCTTTTTCCAGGCCGAAGCTGCCGGACAGCAGCAGCTTTTCCAGTGCCGGTGAATCAATTTGTAACATGAAAATTCCTCCTTACGCCCCTCGAACGGCGCGTTTCAGCTGCTTCAGAGCCTGATCCAGCGTGGATCGGGGACAGGCCACGCTGATGCGTTGGAACCCTTCTCCCGCCGGGCCAAAGATGGCCCCGCTGTCCTGGTGTTTTCCTGAATACAGGATTCAACGCCCTCCCTGGAGCGGTCAATGTGGCTGAACGAAATATCATTCTTTTGGCTGATGGAGCCGGTTTGCTCCCCCTCAAATTTCACACCGTCCCCGTAAACGCATTTTGTCTCAATGCCCCGTTCCATGTTGATATGCCTCCCACTATATCCACATGAGCGGCAAGGTGAAGGATGACCGCTGATGTGGTACTGGTTTGCACACTTATCATTTTACATCCTACTAACATAGTAGTGTAATAGGTATATCACAGCGCAAAGGATGATGTATGTCAACCATTGAATGCTGATGAAATAACCCTATGCCAGCTGTATGCTTTTCTATAGCCGTTAACTCTAAGCTCATGACCGGAGCCACTAAGGAACCTATGAACAAATGTGCTTTAACCAAAAAGAATCCCCGGAGGGGACGGCGTCTTGCAGTAAATTTGGAGCACATCTGCCAGATCATCACCAACTCCTACAAGAGAAGGAATACCGAAAAAGAAAAAACTCCCAAGCAGGAGTAAAACTTATGCCGCAGCATCGACTGCGGCATATTACATAATTTGGAGCGGTTCGCACCGTTGACGCTGCGCTGAACTGCAACTATAATAATGCCAGAAAGGAGGCCCCCTATGGAGCAGTACGTCAGGTACCTTCTGCCTTTCTTTCCGTTGCGACAGTGAAAAACCTCTCATCCTCCCCAGAGGGAGAATGAGAGGTCAAACTCGTTCCGGCGGCGGCCCGCCGCCCCAGAGGTTCATAGCAACCCGTTATCGCAGCTTACCCGGCTGCCTCCAGCATGGTCTCGGCCAGTATCCCGTATCCGCAGGTGGGGTCGTTGACCAGAACGTGTGTCACCGGATGATACCTACACAAATTGCCGCTTCTGTTGTGTTTCCTCAATATTTGAACTGCATATGCCGATTTACGAAGGCAAAAAAGGACGAAAGCGTACCGGCGCACCTGGTGCGCTTTCGCCTGTTAAAGTGGCACTATATTTACCCATACATAAAGACTGAGCGTGTATCGCCCCACTACGGGACAGATATATGCTCTTTCTTTTTGCCCAAACCAAAATGGAGGAATGTCAAGATGAGGAAAGAACGGGATTACACCCAGGACGGCGAAGCCCAGGTCTGGTACGACAAAAACCGAGACGGGAAGTTCCCGGACTGCCGGTTCTGCCGGTATCACATCCACGGGAGCCGGGGTGTTCGGTGCCGCTACAAGCGCTGCCCCTATCGCAAGTACAGCCGCCGCAAAGGAAACAGGAGATAAAAATGCCAGTATTTCGCGTTGAGAAAAACACCAATTACACGACCATGAGCAACTACCACCTGAGAGACAGGAACCTGACGCTGAAGGCGAAGGGGCTGCTCTCCCTCTGTCTGAGCCTGCCGGAGACCTGGGA
>JAJQCJ010000039.1:0-1525 GCA_021202775.1 Clostridiales bacterium
CCCGGGCGGCCAGGGGCCGCCCCTACAGAAAAGCAAAGATTTAGGCTTCACGCTCCAGTAGGGGCGCACAGTGTGCGCCCGGCGAACCTTTCGGTTACCACTGAGTCTGCCGACGGAACGGGCTTTTCCGTGGGCAGGTATCGCGGAGAGAAAAGAATGTTGTCACCCATACAGACGATTTCCTCATAGCAGGCTTGCATAAGGGGCAAACGGGCGGGCGCACACTGTGCGCCCCTACGGAAAGACGGGAAACGGAGTGCAAGACCATTAAGATGACATTGCCCTGAAAGGGTAGGGAGCGCAGCGAAAATGCCGCTTGACGGCGGAGCAATCAGCGAAGCTGACTGAGGGGTGGAAACGCCGGACATTGCCCCTATCAATCACTTTTTCACGGAGGACACTTCCATGCTAAAGCATCTGCTGACCATGCAGGATCTCAGCATCAATGAGATCTATCGCATCCTGAACCTGGCCGACCAGCTGAAATACAACCAGCAGCACGGCATCCCCCACCGCCGGCTGGAGGGGAAAACCCTGGTCACCATCTACGAGAAGCCCTCCACCCGCACCCGCATCAGCTTCGAGACGGGGATGTTCCAGCTGGGGGGCCTTGCCATGTACCTCTCCGGCAGGGAGAGCCAGGTGGGCCGGGGGGAGACGGCGGCGGACACCGCCCGCACCCTGAGCCGGTACTGCGACGGCATCATGATCCGCACCTTCCGGCAGGAGGATGTGGAGGAGCTGGCGGCCTATGCCACCGTCCCCGTCATCAACGGCATGACGGACTACGCCCACCCCTGCCAGGTGCTGGCCGACCTGATGACCATCCGGGAGCGGTATGCCCACCTGGACGGGCTGAAGCTGGCCTATGTGGGGGACGGGGACAATATGTGCCAGTCCCTCATCGTGGGCGGGCTGAAAGCCGGCATGACCGTGGCGGCCGCCACCCCCAGGGACTACCGGCCCCTGCCGGAGATTCTGGACTTCGCCGCCTCCGACCCCGGCTTTGACTTCCTGCTGACCGACGACCCCAGAGAGGCTGTGCAGGACGCCGATGTGGTGTTCACCGACGTGTGGGTGTCCATGGGCAAGGAGGCGGAGACGGAGCAGCGGCTCCGGGCCTTCCAGGGCTACAGCGTCACCGCCGAGCTGCTGGCCCTGGCGAAGCCCGGCTGCATGGTGCAGCACTGCCTCCCCGCCCACAAGGGGCAGGAGATCAGCCAGGAGGTCTTTGAGGCCCACGCCCAGGAGATTTTTGACGAGGCGGAGAACCGCCTCCACGTCCAGAAGGCCATCATGTGCCTGCTGATGGGCGGCGTGGAGAGGGAGGATTGAACCCTCCGGGGCGGCGAATACTGCGGAGCCGCCCGGCAAATCCACGAACCTGAGAAAAACCAGACTCCCCCCCCCCCGCGGGGCGGGGCCCCGGGGGGCGGGGGGGTGGGTTTTAAAAAAAAATGAGAAGGGGTGCGCCGCAGGGACACAATGGCCCCGGCCCAACCCCCCCCCCAGGGGGCGGGGCCGC
>JAJQCJ010000039.1:1535-3170 GCA_021202775.1 Clostridiales bacterium
AACCCCCGGGGGGGTGAAAACCGCGCGCCCCCCCCCCCAAACCAAACAACCACTAAAAAAACACCCCCCCCCCCCCCGCCGGGCCCGGCCCCGCGCGGGCGGGGGAGTACTGTTTACAGAATAAAGTCGAAGGCGTCTCCGGACTGAACGAAGTGCACCGGCACATCCCCCACCAACTGGGGCAGGTACCGCACCATGTACTTCATGCCGATCTCCTCAAAGTTGAAGTGGCCGATGTTGTAGACGATTTTGGGGTGGCCCAGCTGGCTGGCGTCCCGCATATAGGCGCACACCGTCCAGTCGATGACCTCCAGGGGGATGATGGCGTCAATGTCCTCCCGGTCCACCTTCAGCAGCTTGGCGCCGGCCTGGGCGTCCCGGTCAATGATATGTTCCCACAGGAACACCTTGGACACCCTGGCGTGGGGGTCGCCGGAGATGCGGATGCCCTTCAGGTTCAGCTTTTCCTTCAGGTACAGCCCCAGCTCGGTGGCGTCCGTCTCCGGCAGCCGGAACAGCAGGGGTTTCTTTTCAGAACCGATCAGGTAGTCCTCCCAGCCCAGCTCCTTCATAATGCCGTAGTAGATGCCGTCCAGCGGCGGGTCGATGGGGCTGCCGCCGTGGATGTGGTCATGGTCCCGCCAGACCACGATGCCCCCGTCCTCCAGCAGCTGCCGCTTCTCCTGAAAGATTTGGCTGTCGGCCAGATAGTCGGTGGTGTCTTCATGGCTCCAAAACAGCGGCTCGTGGGCGATGATCAGGTTGGCCCCCAGCTCCGCCGTCCGGCGGATGACATTGACGGAGGCAAAGCAGGTCACCACAATGCCGGTGCATTCCTGCTCCGGGTCGCCGTACTTCACCACGTCGGTGGTGGGGAAGGCGGGGTCGTCCTTCATGGGCGGGTGGTAGGCGATGACCCGGGCGATGACTTCGCTGATTTTCATAACAGACTGCTCCCTGTCTTTCCCGGCGGCGGCCCGGTGGCCGCTCCGCCGGTTTGTATCTTTCATTATAGCGCAAAAAGGGAAACGGCGTCAAGCGGAGGCCGGTCACCGAAATCAATTTTGAAATCCGTTTCGCATAGGAACCCCTCCACCGGCTAACGCCGGTCCCCCTCCCCCTTCGGGGGAGGCAGGAGGTTGTTGTAAACACTACTTCAATGGCTCCCCTGAAAGGCAATGTCATCAACTTAAGGTACAATATATCCTAAGTTAAGGAGAATCACGTAGCCTTACAGTCAGATTTCCGCGACCGACGGGCAACAAAATTGACGCCCATTCCGCCGTAAGGCATAGGGAGCGCAGCGGAAATGCCGCTTGACGGCGGGAACGTGGGCGGCAATCCCCGCCAGCCGCCATCGGCGGCAGTCTCACCAGTTAGAAGTTACTTCGTCTCTGACTGGATAGACCACCTATTGGCTGGACAGCGCGAAGCCCCAGCGGTTATAGGAGAGGGGTTCTTAGGCGGATTTTGCGTAAAAAATATGCCGGGGGCATATTTTTAGCAAAATCCTGAGCCAGCTTGCTGGCGAAGCCACTTAAAAAGATAGGCAGCACCTTAAAGTTCCTGATAACGGAGGAGCCCCGAAGCTCCTCCCTGAGCCGCCTTCTTTTGCTACTTTTCTTGGCGGAGTAA
>JAJQCJ010000151.1 GCA_021202775.1 Clostridiales bacterium
GGCACGTCACGGCCGTCCATGAAGCAGTGGACGAAGATCTTCTCACAGCCCAGGTCGTGGGCCATCTTCACCGCCGCCTGGATGTGGGTGATGTGGCTGTGCACGCCGCCGTTGCTCATCAGGCCGTAGATGTGGACGGCGGTGCCCGCCTCTTTGGCCGCCAGCATGGCGTCCTTATAGGCTTTGTTCTGGAAGAAGGAACCGTCCTCGATGGCCTTGGTGATTTTGGGCAGGTCCTGGAACACCACCCGGCCTGCGCCGATGTTGGTGTGGCCCACCTCGCTGTTGCCCATCTGCCCGTCCGGCAGGCCCACGTCCAGACCGGAGGCGGACAGTTTGGAGCAGGGGTTCTCGGCGAAAATCTTGTCCAGGTGGGGCTTTTTCGCGTTGTAAACGGCGTTGCCCTTGACCTGGTCGGTCAGGCCGTAGCCGTCCATGATGATAAGAGTAGTCGGAGTTTTCATAGGCATAGCCTCTTTCTAAACAAAATCTGTGCCGCGCCGGGGAGACTTACTCCTGGTTGGCCGCGTTGATGATGGCGTTGAACTTCTCCGGCACCAAGGCTGCGCCGCCGATGAGGCCGCCGTCGATGTCGGGCTGGGCCAGCAGCTCCTGGGCGTTCTTCTCGTTCATGGAGCCGCCGTACAGGATGGTGACGGAGCGGGCCACCCGTGCGCCGTACAGCTTGCGGATGACGGTGCGGATCTCCTCGTTGACCTCGTTGGCCTGCTCGGCGGTGGCAGTCTTGCCGGTGCCGATGGCCCACAGGGGCTCGTAGGCGATGACCACATGGCGCATCTTCTCGGCGGGGATGCCGGCCAGGGCGGTCTTGACCTGGAGGTCGATCAGCTCCTTGGTGACGCCCAGCTCACGCTGCTCCAGGCTCTCGCCCACGCAGATGATGGGGTACAGACCGGCCTCCACAGCGGCCAGGGCCTTCTTGTTGACGATCAGGTCGTTGTCGTTCCAGTACTGGCGGCGCTCGGAGTGGCCGATGATGACGTACTTCACGCCCATGTCCTTCAGCATGGCGGCGGAAACCTCGCCGGTGTAAGCACCCTTTTCGAACTGGGAGACGTTCTCCGCGCCTATGGCGACACGGGTGTCCTTAAAGGCCTTCTGGGCGGCGGAGATGTTCACAAAGGGAACGCAGACCAGAATGTCGCACCACTTCGCCTTGGGCAGCATGGTTTTCAGCTCATCGGCGAAGGCTTTGGTCTCGGAAGCGGTTTTGTTCATTTTCCAGTTTCCGGCGATAATGGTCTTGCGGTATCTTCTATTCATGGTAAGGAACCTCTTTCTTTTGCGTTTTTATGAAATCGACAGCGGGGGCTGCCGCTGTCGGGTTTTGACGGTTTCAGGAATCTCTGAATCAATGGACGAGAGCGGACTGCGGGGAAATTTACCGCAGGGCGCCGCCCCTCCGGGTATTTCCGTTGGCCAAAGCACATTTGTTCAGAGGTACCTCAGGACAGCCTGAGGGGGCAGAACATCCGACCCTCCTCAGGCCCGCCCGGGACCGCCCCGCCCCGAACCGGGGCGGGCGGCAAAAGGCGGGTCAGGGTTGGAGGCAATGTCATCAACCTGAGGGAATTGCTTCTCCCGGGAAAAGTGAGTGATAGAGAATACGCCCGGCGTTCCCACCCCTCAGTCTGGCCTTGCGGCCAGCCAGCTCCCCTTTCAGGGGAGCCATTGACGTGGTAATTCCCACAGTTTTCTCCTCCCCTGAAAGGGGAGGGGGACCGGCGACAGCCGGTGGAGGGGTGTGTCGCCTCAGGTTGGTGACACTGAGGTATGGGGAAGGTGTGCCAGGGTGCCTGGGCCGCCAGGAAGGACGTCCGGCGGGAATCCCCGGCACGTTTGGCAGGCAGCGCCCGTTTATCAGCACGGAAATCAAGGTTTGAAATTCTTTTGCGCAGAAACCCCTCCACCGGCTGACGCCGGTCCCCCTCCCCTTTCAGGGGAGGTAAGAGAGCTGTGGGAATCGCCACGTCATTGGCTCCCCTGAAAGGGCGTAAGTGCCGCAAAGCGGTAGAGCTGTCAGCGCAGCTGACTGAGGGGTTCCTTTGGTACATTCAACTGAAGACTTGATTTCTGTGGCCACTGGCACGTTTGTTTTGACAAATAATCTTCGATTATTTGTCAAGAAGCGCCGCTACACCGGGCAGCTCCTTGCCTTCCATGAACTCCAGAGAGGCGCCGCCGCCGGTGGAGATGTGGGTCATCTTGTCGGCATAGCCCAGCTGCTGGACAGCGGCTGCGGAGTCGCCGCCGCCGATGATGGTGATGGCGTCGGTCTTGCTCAGGGCCTCGGCCACGGCCTTGGTGCCCACGGCAAACTTGTCAAACTCGAACACGCCCATGGGGCCGTTCCAGATCACGGTGCCGGCGTCGGCCACGGCGGCGCAATAGGCCTCGGTGGTCTTGGGGCCGATGTCCAGGCCCTGCCAGCCGTCGGGGATCTCGCCGGTGGCGACGACCTGGCTCTCAGCATCTGGGGCGAAGGCGTTGGCGGCCACGGTGTCGGTGGGGAGCAGCAGCTTGACGCCCTTCTCTTCCGCCTTCTTGATCATATCCAGAGCATACTGCTCCCAGTCGGCCTCCAGCAGGGAGTCGCCGACCTTGCCGCCCTGGGCGGCTGCGAAGGTGTAGGCCATGCCGCCGCCGATGATGACGGTGTCAGCAATCTCCAGCAGGTTGTTGATGACGCCGATCTTGGAGGAAACCTTGGAGCCGCCCAGAATGGCCACCAGCGGACGCTTGGGATTGGCCAGGGCGCCGCCGATGATGTCCAGCTCCTTCTGAATCAGGAAACCGGAGACGGCGGGGAGGTAAGCGGCCACACCGGCGGTGGAGGCGTGGGCGCGGTGGACCGTGCCGAAGGCGTCGGAGACATAGACGCCGTCCGGGCCGGCCAGGTCGGCCAGAGCCTTGGCGAAGGCGGGGTCGTTCTTGGTCTCGCCCTTGTCATAGCGCAGGTTCTCCAGCAGCAGGATCTGGCTGGGCTGGAGGGCGGCGGCCTTGGCCTGGGCGTCCTCGCCCACGATGTCGGCGGCCATGATGACCTCCTGGCCCAGCAGCTCGGACAGACGCTTGGCCACCGGCTTCATGCTCAGCTCCGGCTTCCACTCGCCCTTGGGCTTGCCCATAT
>JAJQCJ010000031.1 GCA_021202775.1 Clostridiales bacterium
CGCCCGCCTTCGGCAGGGCGGAACGGCAATCCCTGCCAGCCGCCATCGGCGGCAGTCTCACCAGTTAGAAGTTACATCGTCTGTTGCCTGACAGACCACGTATAAAGTGGACAGCGCGAAGCCCTGCGGTTATAGGAGGGGGGTTCTTAGGGGGGAGCGAGGCCCCGAGCTTCCCCCCTGAGCCGCCCTCTTTCCCCCATTTCTCGGCGGAACGAGAAATGGGCCCCCGGAGGGAAAGAACGTAATTCCTTTATCATTCCTTGCCTAAGGATACCAACCCCACCGGGAGGACAAACCCTGTTTCCTTCCGCTTTCCTTGCCTAAGGAAGAACCCTCCCCCTCACAGCACCGCCTTCCCGTCCACCCAGACCCGGAGGGGCCGGCTCCCCAGGGCGAAGGGGTGGCCGCTCCACAGCACCAGGTCGGCGTCCTTGCCCACGGCGATGGAGCCCACCCGGTCCCCGATGCCGGCGACGTCCGCCGCATCCAGGGTGATGGCCCGGAGGGCCCGCTCCCGGCCCAGGCCGTGCTGGGCGCACAGCGCCGCCCCCAGGGGCAGGTACTGGATGGGGTTCTCCGGGTGGTCGGTGCAGATGGCCACCTGTACCCCGGCCTGGGCCAGCACCGCCGTGTTCTCCAGGGTCTGATGGAGCAGCTCCGGCTTGCCCCGGTCACTGATGACGGGGCCGGTGACCACCCTGGCCCCCTCCGCCGCCAGCAGGTCGGCCACAAGATGGCCCTCCGTGGCGTGGAGCAGCACATAGTTCAGCCGGAACTCCTTGGCGATGCGCACCGCCGTGGCGATGTCGTCCGCCCGGTGGGCATGGAAGTGGGCGGGCACCCGCCCCTCCAGCACCGGCACCAGGGCCTCCAGCTTGGCGTCAAAGTCCGGCGGGTCCTTGTCCTCGTCCTGCCGGGCGGCCTCCTGCTTCCGGCGGTACTCCTCCGCCTGGGACAGGGCCTCCCGGATGCGGGCGGCGGTGGCCATGCGGGTCATGGGGCCGTCCTTCTGCTGGCCGTACACCCCCTTGGGGTTCTCCCCCAGGGCGAACTTCATGGCGGCGGGGGCCTTCACCACCATATGGTCGATCCACCGCCCGGCGGTTTTCACCGCCGCGAACTGGCCGCCGATGGCGTTGGCGCTGCCGGGGCCGGTGAGGACGGTGGTGACGCCCCCCTCCCTGGCCTCCCGGAAGCAGCGGTCTAGGGGGTACAGCCCGTCGATGGCCCGCAGCTCCGGGGTGACGGGGTCGCTCTCCTCATTGCAGTCCCCCTGCTCGTAGGTCAGCCCGTCGGGGTTCAGCCCCAGATGGCAGTGGGCGTCTACGAAGCCGGGGAGGAGCAGCGCCCCACCCGCGTCCACGTCTCCGGGTTTGGGGACGGGGCAGTCCGCCATATCCCCCAGGGCGGCGATCTTGCCCCCCTCCACCCGGACATAGCCGTTTGGATAGGAGATTCCTTCGACAGGTTCGACATTTGCGCGATAAATCAGCATTGTTTGGTTCCTTTCGTCAAAAAGCCATCGTTGACAGGGGGCCGGAAAAGGGGTATCCTGTTCTTACAGCTCAGCCAATCGCAGGACGGCGCGTGGGGAACCCCCGCCGCCGGGCCATGTCAACAGGCGGTCAGGCCCCAATGGGGCCTGTTTTTTTCGGAAAAAAGCGTCACGCGCTGCGTGACGCTTTTCATTCTGACAGAGGGGAAGTCCGCCGACGGGGCGGTTCCCTTAGAAGTCGTAATCGCTGTTGCCGCCGCCTCTCCGGCCGCCGCCGCCTCTCCGGCCGCGGCCGCTCCGCTCGTTGCCGCGGCCCAGCTCGGACTGCTTGCTCTCGGAGTCGGACATGAACTGTTTGAGCATATCGTCAAAGCTCTGGGGCTCCCTGGAGGAGGATGCGGGGGCGGCGGTGCGGTTATTGTGGTAAGTACCCCGCTCCTGGCGGCCGCTGCCGCCGTTCCGTCCGGCGCTGCGGCCCTCCCGGCCGCCGTTCCCGGCCCGGTCGCCGCCTTGGTCCCGCTGGCCGCGGCCCTCACGGCTGCCCCGTCCGTCTCGGCCGTCCCGGCTGCCGCCGGTGCGGCCGCCCCGGTTCCCATGGTCGGCGCGGGGCGGAGGCGGGGGAAGGGTCTGCTTGATGGAGAGGTTGATGCGGTGATTTTCATCCACGTTGATGATCTTCACCTTGACATCCTGCCCAACGGCCAGGAATTCGCTTACATCGCTGACGTAGGAATACGCGACCTCCGAAATGTGCACCAGACCGGAACGCCCGCCTGGCAGCGCGACGAATGCGCCAAACTTCGTAATGCCGGTGACTTTGCCATCTACTACTGCTCCGACTTCTAACTCCATACTGTGTTCTGTGTCCTCCCAAGTTTTCTCTCTCTGAATCCGCCGGTGGGGCGGGTGGTTAATTGGTGGTATCGTAGAAAATGATCTCCCCCGGCTCCACCAGGCCCAGCTTCTCCTTGGCAATGCTCAGGATGGTGTCCGGGTCATCGGCGTTCTCGATGTCCTCGGCCAGAGCGCCGTTGACGGCCTCCTGGGCGGTCACCTGGGCCTGTACGGTGTTGTAGTCGGCCTCGGCGGTCTGAAGCTTGCCCCGCACATTCAGCAGCTGAATCGCCACGACGACGAACAGGATTAGAATGACGAGTTTGGTGAGAAGGCTGGCTCTTCCGGTTTTCATGGGGACTCCTCCTTTGCGTGCGTTCGCTTGCGGATTGCTCCAAAGGAGCCATTTTGGCGAATACCATATTTATTTTAAACCATTTTTTCCAATAATGGAAGGCATTTTTTGAAATTTTTTCAAAATTTTTCAGCAGGCCGGCGAGGATGCGCGCCGGCGTCAGCAGCACATGGATGAGCCGCCCCAGCCAGTCGCCCCCCGTCCGGAAAACCGGCAGCAGCAGGGGGCTGAGGGCCGCAAAGTACAGCCAGCCCCCCAACCCCATGGCCAGGGCCGTCAGCAGCCGCACCCGGCCCCGGGTGGCGTAAATCGACCACAGCAGCAGGGCCGCCCCTGCCGCCGCCCAGAACAGCACGTCCAGCACGCCCCCCAGCCCGGCCCGCCGCCTCCGGCGCAGCACCCGGAACAGGTCGTACAG
>JAJQCJ010000059.1 GCA_021202775.1 Clostridiales bacterium
CGTCTGGGCCAGTTCGACGCCTACGGCCCCATCCTGCTGGGCCTGAACGCCCCCACCAACGACCTGTCCCGTGGCTGCAACGGCATGGAGGTTTACTCCATGGCCATCATCACCGCCGCCCTGGCGGACTGAGCCGAAGGGGTGTATCCGCCCCACAGACAGCCTTTCCTGCAACAACCGCCTCCGGAAGCGTGCTTTCCGGGGGCGGCTTTTTGTTTGCCTGGCAGTCGGTGTGGGATTTCCCCGGAAATTTTCCCACGGAAACCAATTTTGAAATCCGCATAGGAACCCCTCCACCGGCTGCTGCCGGTCCCCCTCCCTCGTCGGCGTTAGCTTCGTATCGCTCGCTTTTCCCCGATGGGGAAAAGCTCGTTCGCTCCGCAGCGCCTCCTCTCAAAATCGAACCCGCTTCGCTGGGCTTCGATTTTGTTTGAAGAAGCTGGCGGGAATTGCTGCGTCATTGGCTCCCCTGAAAGGGCGTAAGTGCCGCGAAGCGGTAGAGCTGTCAGCGCAGCTGACTGAGGGGTGGGAAAGCTGTACAACATTTCTATAGCGCACGTTTTCCCCCTGAAAAGCCTTCGGGTGCCCGATACCCCTGTAGGGGCGGCCCCTGGCCGCCCGTGATAAGCAGGCGGTTCCCGAGGGCGGCCAAGGGCCGCCCCTACACACGCGGTTGCAAAAACCGCAACCTTTTGCCCATCTGAACAGCATCACGGGCAGTTCCGTTGCCATTTTGCGATAGCTGAATGAAGTAAACTTTTCGTTTTCACGCTCTAGTGGGGGAGATGTGGGATTTCCCCGGAAATTTTCCTGTGGTACCTTGACAAGTCGCCCCGCCCGGTGTATAATTTCTCGGTACCGAGAAGATAAGATTGCAAAAAGAAATGAGGGGATTCTATGGAACAGGACCAAACTTCTTCCGTCTCTCCCTGCCGGAGGCAGCTCTACGAGCTGATGGAGTACGCCACCCGGTTTCTCCATCACTATCTGGGCCGGGGGAAGGGCCAGGGGCGCATCCTCTACCTGCTGAACACCAGGGGCGCCATGACCCAGCAGGAGCTGCAGGGGCTGCTGCACATCCAGTCCAGCTCCACCAGCGAGATACTGACCAAGCTGGAGAACGCCGGATTCATCACCCGTCAGCGGGACGAGGCGGACAAGCGCCGGTGCATCGTGGCCATCACCCCGGCGGGCATTGCCGACCTGACAGAGCATGAGGAGGCCCGGCGGGAACGGCGGGCCATGCTCTACGACTGCCTGACGCCGGAGGAGGAGGCGGAGCTGGTGCGCATCCTGACCAAGCTCCGCGCCCACTGGGAAACCCTGCCGCCCAGGCACCCCCAGTGTCGGCCGCCGGAAACGAGAGAGGAGGAACCGCCCCAATGAATCTGATTTTCCGTTATATGAAAAAGCAGGGGAAGCGCATCGGCCTCAGCATGACCCTGAAAACCCTGGGCACCCTGGGGGAGCTGATGATCCCCTACATTCTGGAGCATATCATCGACGTGGTGGTGCCCCAGGGGTACGCCTCCATGGTGCTGCTGTGGGGCTGCTGCATGATCGCGGCGGCCATTCTGGTGCGGGCCCTGAACGTAAAAGCCAACCGCACCGCCGTCTTTGTGGGGAAGGACTGCATCCGCGCCCTGCGCTATGACCTGTTCCAAAAGACCATCAACCTGTCCGGGGCGCAGTTCGACCGGTTCGGCCTGCCCTCCCTGACCTCCCGGATGACCTCGGACTCCTACAACGTCCAGGACTTCATGGTGTCCGTTCAGGCCATGGGCATCCGCTCCCCCATGATGCTGCTGGGGGGCATCGTCATCACCATGATGATGGACCCGGCTCTGTCGGGCATCCTGTGCATTATGGTGCCCATCCTGGGGGTGGCGGTGTTTTGCATCACCCGGTACGGCATCCCCCTGTACACAAAGGTGCAGACCAGCGTGGACCGGGTGGTGCAGGTGCTGCGGGAGAACATCACCGGCATCCGGGTGGTGAAGGCCCTGTCCAAGGAGGACTATGAGCAGGAGCGGTTCCGTCAGGCCAACGAGACCCTCACCGCCAAC
The DNA here is from genome assembly GCA_021202775.1 of Clostridiales bacterium. Classification (GTDB taxonomy): domain Bacteria; phylum Bacillota; class Clostridia; order Oscillospirales; family Oscillospiraceae; genus Onthomonas. The sequence continues at coordinate 2,067 of JAJQCJ010000059.1, forward strand.
GACGTCCGGGCCAGCATCACCATGGCCACCCCCGGCCCGGTGATGCAGCTGGCGCTGAACATCGGCCTGACCCTGGTGGTCATCGTGGGGGCCTACCGGGTGAACAGCGGGGCCATCCAGCCCGGCGTGATTCTGGCCTTCCTGACCTACTTCAACATGATTTTACAGGGGGTCATGGGCCTGAACCGCATCTTTATGACCGCCTCCAAGGCCATCGCCTCCGCTGACCGGATTGACCTGATTTTGCAGACCGGGGACGACCTGCCGGTGCTGGAGGAGGCCGGCCCCACCATGGACCCCGCCAACCATATCGTCTTTGACCACGTCAGCTTCAGCTATCACAAGACCGGGGAGCAGTGCCTCTCCGACATCAGCTTCACCCTCCGGCCCGGGGAGAGCCTGGGCATCATCGGGGCCACCGGCAGCGGCAAGACCACCATCGTCAACCTGCTGATGCGGTTCTACGACTGCGACCAGGGGGGCGTCTACATCCGGGGCAAAGATGTGCGCACCTATGACCGGGACGCCCTCCGGGAGATGTTCGGCGTGGTGTTCCAGAACGACACCATCTTTAACGACACCCTCCGGGAGAACATCTCCTTTGGCCGAAACCTGTCGGATGAGATGGTGCGCCAGGCGGCCCAAACCGCCAACATTGCCGACTTCATCGAGGGGCTGGAGCAGGGCTACCAGTACCGGGCGGACATCAAGGGGGTCAACCTCAGCGGCGGCCAGAAGCAGCGGATGCTGGTGGCCAGAGCAGTGGCCGACCATCCGGAGATTCTGGTGCTGGACGACTCCTCCAGCGCCCTGGACTACAAGACGGACGCCGCCCTCCGGAAGGCCATTCAGGCCGGATACAGCAGCTCCACCCTGATCATGATCGCCCAGCGGGTCAGCTCCATCATGAACCTGGATCACATCCTGGTGCTGGAGCAGGGGAAGATGATCGGCTACGGCACCCATCAGGAGCTGCTGGAAAGCTGCCCCACCTATCTGAACATCTACCAGTCCCAGATGGGCGACATCGCGTAAGGAGGGAATCATATGCCACCCAGAAACCAATCCTCCCAGGCGGCGGGCGATGCCATTCAGGGCCGCCGCATGAAGAACAAACGGGGCACTCTGCTCCGGCTGCTGAGCTATGCGGGGCGCTACAAATTTTTGATGATTCTGGCCCTGACGCTGTGTCTGGTCAGCAATCTGTTGGCTCTGGCCGGGCCAAGTCTGGCAGGGAAAGCCATCGCCGAGGCGGAGGCCGGCGTGGGACAGGTCAACTTTGACAACGTATTCCACTACGCCGGGCTGATGCTGGTGTGCTACGTCACATCCTCCCTGCTGACCCTGGTGATCAATTTCATCATGATGCACGTGGGCCGCTGGATTGGACGGCAGATGCGCAGCGATATCTTCGACAAGCTGATGCGCCTCCCCGTCCGCTACTTCGACCAGAACGCTGCCGGAGACATCATCAGCCGCGTCTCCTACGATGTGGACGTGGCCTGCCTCAGCATTTCCACCGACATTGTGCAGATCATGACCAGCGTCGTCACCATCGTCGGTTCCCTGGTGATGATGATTTACATCAGCCCCGTCCTGACCCTGACCATGGGAATCACCATCCCCCTGGCGGTGATTTACACCCAGCGGATGGGGAAGATCACCCGCCCCCTGTTCTCCAAGCGCTCCGCCGCCTACGGCAAGATGAACGGCTATGCGGAGGAAATCTTCTCCGGCCAAAAGACGGTGCTGGCCTACGCCCAGGAGGACACCTTCCTCCACAAGTTCAACGCCATCAACGAGGAGGCCGCCGACGCCTTCTATCACGCCAACTATTACGGCATGACCATCGGCCCCACCGTTGGCTCCATCAACAACCTGGGGCTGGCGCTGATCGGCATTTTCGGCGGGCTGCTGTACCTGCGGGGTGCGGTATCCCTGGAGCATATCTCCTCCTTCGTACTGTACTCCCGGAAGTTCTCCAACCCCATCAACGAGATTGCCAACATCATCAACGAAATTTACTCCGCCCTCTCCGCCGCCGACCGGGTGTTCACCCTGCTGGACCAGCCGGAGGAGCCGGAGGACCGGCTGGGGGCCGCCGACCTGGAGAATGTGCGGGGAGACGTGGAGCTGCGGGACGTGTCCTTCGGCTACACCCCGGACAATACCATCATTCACCACTTCAACCTGGAGGCGGACGCAGGCAAGCTGATCGCCATCGTCGGCCCCACCGGGGCGGGCAAGACCACCATCATCAACCTGCTGATGCGGTTCTACGACGTGGACGAGGGGGAGATCCTGGTGGACGGCAGGGAGGTTCTGGACGTGACCCGCCACAGCCTCCGCCGGGCCTACGCCATGGTGCTGCAGGACACCTGGCTCTTCAACGGCACCATCTATGAGAACATCGCCTACGGCAAGGAGGGGGCCACCCGTGAGGAGGTCATCGCCGTGGCCAAGGCCGCCAACATCCATCATTACATCATGCAGCTCCCCGACGGCTACGACACCGTCATCGGGGAGGACGGCGGCAACATCTCCAAGGGGCAGAAGCAACTGCTGACCATCGCCCGGGCCATGCTGTACGATGCGAAGATGCTGATTCTGGACGAGGCCACCTCCAATGTGGACACCAACACGGAGCGGCAGATTCAGGCCGCCATGCGGGACCTGATGAAGGACAAGACCTGCTTCGTCATCGCCCACCGGCTGTCCACCATCCAGAACGCCGACCGGATTCTGGTGGTGAACCAGGGCAACATTGTGGAGCAGGGCACCCACGCCCAGCTGATGGCCCAAAGAGGGTTCTACTATAAGATGTACGCCTCGCAGTTTGAGTAGGGTGGGCGCTTTGTGCGCCCGGACGGTTATTTCCTTAGGCAAAGAAAGAGGAAGGAACAACGTTTTTCCCTCCGGGGGCCCCCTTTCTCGCTCCGCCGAGAAAGGGGGGAAAGAGGGCGGCTCAAGAGGGCCGCTGTGCGTCCCTCTTAAGAATCTCCCTCTATCCCGCTGGGCTTCGCGCTATCCAACTGTCAAGCGGTCTATCAGGCAACAGACGATGTGACTTATTACGCACCAAAGCTGCCGCCGATGGCGGCTGGGTACGATTGCCGTTCCGCCCCGCCGGAGGCGGGCGGAACGAGCAATTTTGTTGTCCGTTGGTCGCTGAAAACTGACTGTAAGGATACGTGATTCCCCTCAGCAGAGCGCTGCGTTTCCCTGCCTCAGTAGGGGCGCACAGTGTGCGCCCGGGCTGCCTTATGGCTTTCCGCCCCTCCGTCAGCTTCGCTGGCAGCTTCTCTTTCAGGGGAGCAATGACGCGGCGATTACCGCCAACTCCTGCCTCCCCTGAAAGGGGAGGTGCCCCCGCAGGGGGCGGAGGGGTCGCTAACCACCAGCCACTAATCACTAGTCACTAAAAAATCAGCACAACTACTTGACATTGCCAAGTAGCTGTGCTATTCTATTGTCATAGCTACTATGCAAAACATAATAGTGGCTCAGGAAAGGAGCGATTTTCATGGAAGAGAGCCAGCTGCTGAAAGGCATTTTAGAGGGCTGCGTCCTCAGCGTCATCGCCAGAGGGGAGACCTACGGCTACGCCCTGCTGGCCGAGCTGGAGGGCTGCGGCTTTGAGGGGCTGGTGGAGGGCACCCTCTACCCCCTGCTGACCCGGCTGGACAAGCGGGGCTATGTCTCCCGCCGCCAGGCCAAGTCCCCCCGCGGCCCGGCCCGGAACTACTATTCCATCACCCAGGAGGGGCGGCAGGCGCTGGACACCTTTCTGGTCAGCTATCGTCAGGTCACCGGGGCGGCGGACAGGGTCCTTTTCCCTCAGAGTGAATCAGAGAGGAGGCGGTGTGTATGAAGGACAGCTACGCTTACTATAAGGACCGGTTGGAGGGGGAGTATTTCGCCGCCTTTGACCGCATCGAGCTGTACTGCGTCTCTCAGGGGATGGACGACAGTTCCCAGGAACGGCTGCTGGGGGAGCTGCTGGATATGTTCCTCACCGCCCAGCAGGCGGGTCGTCCGGTGAAGCGCATCGTGGGAGACGATTTGGAGGCCTTCTGCCGCCAGTTCTGCTCCGGCCTGGGGTGGCGGAGCCGGGGCATTGATCTTCTGAACAGTCTGGCCTCCTGCGCCAAATGGGTGCTGGCCTTCACGGTGCTGGAGCTGCTGTGCAATCTGGAGGAGGCCGCCCTGCCCGATTTGACCACCGACGTCAGCGGCTACATTCTGGGCTGGGGCATGGGGCTGTTCGTGTCCCTGCTGGTGGGGATGGCGGTGAAAGGGCTGATGTTCCGGTGGAAGCGCATCTCCATGGGGGTGTACACCGGCCTGCTGCTGGGCGTCCTGGCGGTGCTGGTGGCGGCGCTGTTCCTGCTGCCGGATACGGTGTTCGTCCTCCCCGAACTGTCGCTGCCCATCTGGGCGGTGCTGGCCGGGTGTGGCGGGTATCTGCTGGTCTACTACGCCGTCCGGCACCGGTGGCGGAAGGCCCACAATCTCCAGCCGCCCCGGAAGATCAGGATGATGGATCTGGTGGAGGATACGCTGCCCGACACGCTGCTGAAGCAGTATGAGCAGAAGAATCAGCGCCTCCGCCGCCGGGGCAAGCCCCCCGTCACCCCGGAGGAATACACGGAGAAAATGCGCCGCCGAAACCGGCAGGAACAGCGGTTCCGGGGGGTCTCGTGGTGGCTGCTGGTGGCGGTGTACGCCGCTCTGGTGGTGTGGGTGGCCATGGACAGCGCCCTGTCGGATACCCTGCTCTTTGCCGTCATCCTGTGCGCCATCGCCCTTGTCATGCGGAAATTTTTCCGGTACATCGACCAGGTGACGGACTGGTGGACGGAGGCGCTGGAGGTCTGCGACCGGAACGGCATCACCGCCATCGACTATTTTCAGGGCGTCCGGCTTCATATCGTGGAGGGGGAGGACGCCTCCCCGGAGAACTGACTAAAGGGCAAAAAAACGGAGCCGCTGCTGTTGCAGCGGCTCCTGATGCGTTCCGTTACTTTGCGTAATCGACGGCGGCGGTCTCCCGTACCAGGTGGACTTTGATCTGTCCGGGATACTCCAGCTCCTCCTCGATCTTCTTGGCGATGTTCCGGGCCAGAATGGTCATCTCGTCCTCCGAGACCTCCTCCGGCTTGATCATGATGCGGATCTCACGGCCTGCCTGGATGGCGTAGGCCTTGCTGACCCCCTTGAAGGAGGAGGCGATTTCCTCCAGCTTCTCCAGACGCTTGATATAGTTCTCCACGTTCTCACGGCGGGCGCCGGGACGGGCGGCGGAGATGGCGTCGGCAGCCTGCACCAGGCAGGCCACGATGGTCTGGGGCTCCACATCGTTGTGGTGGGCGGCGATGGCGTGAACCACGTACTCGCTCTCCTTATACCGGCGGGCCAGATCCACGCCGATCTGGACATGGCTGCCCTCGATCTCGTGGTCAACGCTCTTGCCGATGTCGTGGAGCAGGCCGGCCCGCTTGGCGGTGGCCACATCCGCGCCGATTTCGGCGGCCAGCAGCCCGGCGATGTGGGAGACCTCGATGGAGTGGTTCAGCACGTTCTGGCCGTAGCTGGTGCGGTAGTGCATCCGGCCCAGCAGCTTCACCAGCTCCGGGTGGAGGCCGTGGATGTTGGTCTCGAACACGGCCCGCTCGCCCTCGGCCTTGATAACTTGCTCCACCTCGCGCTTGGCCTTTTCCACCATCTCCTCAATGCGGGTGGGATGGATGCGCCCGTCGGCGATAAGCCGCTCCAGGGCGATGCGGGTGATCTCCCGCCGGACGGGGTCGAAGCAGGAGATGGTGATGGCCTCCGGCGTGTCGTCGATGATCAGCTCCGCACCGGTCAGGGTCTCCAGCGTGCGGATGTTGCGGCCCTCCCGGCCAATGATGCGGCCCTTCATCTCGTCGTTGGGCAGCGGCACCACGGAGACGGCCACCTCCGCCACCTGGTCGGCGGCGCAGCGCTGAATGGCCTGGGCGATCAGGTTCCGGGCGTAGGTATCCGCTTCTTCCCTGTAGTGGGCCTTCACCTCTTTGATCTTGGCGGCCTCCTCATGGGTCACCTCGTTCTCCACCTGCTGGATGATCAGGGCCTTGGCGTCCTCCGCGCTGAGGCCGGAGATTCGCTCCAGCTCCTCCACCTGTTTGCCTTTCAGCTTTTCCGCTTCCTCTTTGGCCCGCTCGGCAGCGGCCAAACGGTTGTTCAGCTTTTCTTCCTTTTTCTCAATGGCATCGGTTTTCCGGTCCAGGTTGTCCTCCTTGGACTGCACACGGCGCTCCTGCTTGGAGATCTCGGCCCGGCGCTCCTTGACCTCCTGCTCGTAGACGCCCCGTTCCTTCAGAATCTCCTCCTTGGCCTCCATCAGCGCCTCGCGCTTCTTGTTCTCGGCGGACTTGATGGCCTCGTTGACGATGCGGGTGGCCTCCTGCTCGGCGGAGCCGATCTCCTTCTCCACTTCGCTCTTGCGGATCTGGATGCCCAGCACAATGCCGATCACCAGGAACACAACGGCGCAAACAATGCCTGTAATGACTGCGGGAATCATGACTGTAACAATACACCTCCTGTTTAGATTTTTTGTTTTTTTGTTCACCTGGAGTTTTGCGAAAAGAAACCGCGCCGGAGGGACTGCCATCCCGCCAGCGCGAAACGAGAAAATTGAAAACACTTCCATCCACAATATCCACGAAACAGGCGCACAACAACAAAGCGGTTTCCCCATGCGGCAGCGCCGCACGCAAAACACGCGCATCGGTTCCGGATTCACCTGAATCTATCAAAAGGGAGCGCGGCGTTGGGCCGCCCTGTCCATTGAAGCAAACGTCCCGTAGCCCAAAGGGGCGGGAAGTTGGTTTTCAAAATAGTCCACCTCTATTTTAATGCCAGAACGCTCAACTGTCAAGAACATTTCCGATTTGGAACGCCTTTTTCTTTCGGAGGGCGGGAGCGGCAGGGAAACCGGTTGCCCTCCGCCCCCTGCGGGGGGCGGGAGCTGTTCGCTGTTAGCTGTTAGCTGTTAGTAGTAGAGCGCTTTGTGCGCCCGGACAGCCTTGCGGCTTTCCACCCCTCAGTCAGCTGCGCTGACAGCTCCGCCGTCAAGCGGCATTTCCGCTTTGCTCCCTACCCTTTCAGGGGAGCAATGGCGTGGGGATTGCTGTGAACTTCTGCCTCCCCTGAAAGGGGAGGTGCCCCCGCAAGGGGGCGGAGGGGTCACTAACAGCTACTGATGCCTGCAAAATCGTACCGCTTCAGGCTTTCACACTCTGCTATTCCTGTTCCTGCGGCGGGAGGGGGCCGCCGTCCTGCTCTGCAGGCGGCTCCTCCCCGGACGGAGCGTCGGTCATGCTCCCCAGCATCTGCCCGAGGTGCAGGCCGAACCACAGCAGGTTGGACACCAGCACCAGCCGGAAGGGCATCCCCCACTCATCCGGCAGGACGGTGAGCTGGAGGGCCATGGCCAACAGGCAGAACCAGCAGGGCAGGGCGCAGCCCTCCGGCTGGAAGGCGAACCGGGCCAGACGGTACCAGGCCAGAATGGCCGCCACCATAGCCAGCTCCGGCCAGGCAAAAGCGGCCACCACCGGGTTGTTGGCGTTCTCATGGTACAGGTATACCAGCATCAGGCAGCAGGCGAAGCCGGGCAGCATGGCGACCATGGCCAGGGTCCCCGGCTTCCACTGCCCGGGGTCCGGCTTTCTCAGAATCGTCAGCAGTCCCGCCCCGCTGACCACCAGCACCACCCCCAGCAACAGGGGCAGGTAGAGGGCCAGCAGGGTGGAGGCCCTGGCGGGGAGGTAGGGAAGCTGCTCCCCCACCAGCATCGCCCCGGCCAGCAGATAGCCCAGGGCGGGGAGGGCCATCAGACCCCGCAGCGCCGGGGAGGCGGCCCCCACCGCCGCCCGGCAGTCCGCCCGTTTCCCCGCGCAGGAAAGGGCGCACCCCAGGGTCAGGCACACCGCCAGGATGGCCACCCCCAGCAGCATCCGGGTGGCCGGGGCGTTGGGGGTCAGCAGGCCGGTGTCCGCCTCAAAGGCGGTGCTGAGCTGCCAGGCGCGTGCGCAGGCGCCTGCGGCGCCCAGCAGCAGGGCGAGAAGGGGATAAGTATATTTTTTCATAGGGAAAGCCTCGATTTGATGATAGTATTCAGCAGCTGTGAGCTGTTAGCTTCTGACCACCCCTCAGTCAGCTTCGCTGACAGCTCCGCCGTCAAGCGGCATTTCCGCTTTGCTCCCTACCCTTTCAGGGGAGCCAAAGACGTGGTGATTCCTGCAACTCCCTTGCCTCCCCTGAAAGGGGAGGTGCCTCCGAAGGAGGCGGAGGGGTTTGCAACCGCGTGTGTAGGGGGAAGCCTCATATCCCGATCGGAGGGACACGCCACGCCGACAGCAAAACTATCCATTGTGAATCCATTATACACTGATTTCCCCAAAAGGTAAAGCGTCGCCGGTCATTTTATCGGGGCGGGAACAGCCTTCGCCGCCCTGCTGACGGGAGACCCTGGGGAATGCAAAACACCGGGCCGCCCCGCGCAATCGCGGGGCAGCCCGGCGGGCCTTTCTGTCACTCCGCCTGGAAGGGGTGGACAAAAATACTTTTCAGCTCAGATTCCAGCGTCCTGGTGCCCAGGTACAGCAGAAACTGGCTCAGCGCAATGACGGCGGCGCAGACGGCGATGACCCGGCCGCGCTGTTTGTTCTGTTCCTTCACAGTGCAATCCTCCAGTCGAAAAAGATAAAAGCAGGTCCTTCCGGGCCAGCGGCGGGATTTCCCCGGAAATGTCGCCCCGGAACGCCCGCGCTGTCACTTTCCGGGGGGAAGCTGGTCGCAGATCTCCGTCAGCCGGTCCAGGAGGCGGAGCATCTCCGCCGTATCCTCCGGGCCCAGGCGGGTCAGGATCTCGGAGAGGACCTCCATCATTTCCTCCCGGTCCCGGACCACATAGGCCCACCCCCTGCTCTGTCAGGCAGACGTTGATTTTCCGGCGGTCTGTTTCGTCGGGCCGGCGCACCACCATCTCCCGCTTCTCCAGGCCGTTCAAAATGGTGGTGATACGGGCGGTGGACACCTGCATGGCCACGCTGATCTGGCTGGGCTGGGCGGAGCCGTGGCAGTACAGGTAGTTCAGCACAAACGGTTCCCCCTGGGCCATCCGCAGGGGCATCCTGTCCCGGTACCGGCCAAAGTTTCCGATGGAATGGATAAACTGTTCGATTGTGGCCCGCTCCACCATATCCACGCCCCATTTCTCCTGCCGCGTCCGGATTGTGGTATCTGATCTCATTATAAAAGCCTTTCCCAATTTTGTCAAGAAAAGCCGCCCGTCCTGCACGGAAATCAATTTTCACACAATTCCTTGTGGAATATGCTATAATAGGAAGTATGAAAAAAGAAATGCTGCAAGACTTTTTTGAAGAGGTCGAATTGGACAGAGCATATGACGGATATATTTACAGCGTGTCAGAGGCAATCAGCATCGTGGTGCTGGGCAGCCTTTGCGGGCTGAAGAATGTCAGTCAGATACATCAATGGGCAGAAAGCGACAGGACGAGCGAGTTTTTGAAGGAGAAATTCGGAATAGAGCGCATTCCCTGCTACTATTGGTTATTGACTCTGTTAAAAATGGTAAAACCAGACTCTCTGAATAAGTGTCTGATCGAGTGGGCGAAAACGATGCTTCCGACGGAGCGAGAGAGATTGACTCTGTCTTTGGATGGCAAGACGGTGCGGTCAACAGAAAAGATGAAGGACTATACCAGTCCACTGCATATTGTTAGCGCGCAGCTGTCGGAATTGGGTATTACATTTGGAAGCAAAAGCGTTGATGGGAAAAGCAATGAAATACCGGCAGTACAGGCCCTATTAAAGGAACTGGATATAGCCGGATGTCTGGTTGTTGCGGATGCTTTAAACTGCCAAAAAGAGACGGCAAAAGTTATCAAAAAAGGGAAAGCGGATTATCTTCTGAGCGTGAAAGCAAATCAGCCTGCGCTAATGCAGGATATTGCGGACTATGTTCAGGATGATTCTTTGCGCTCCAAAATGGAAACACAGTGCCATACAGAGAAAAATCGAGAGAGGGTAGAAACCCGCACGGCATTTGTGACAGATGACATTGCCTGGCTAAATGGAAAAGAAAATTGGGATGGTATCGTGTGCATAGGCGCAATACACACAGAAGTGGAAACTAATTCAGATAAAACGTCGGAATGGCATTACTATATCTCCAGCCGCCGGCTGACGGCAGATGGACTGCTCCATCATGCCCGCATGGAGTGGGCCGTGGAAACGATGCATTGGCTACTGGATGTGCATTTCAGCGAAGATTATTTTCGAGTTGCCAACCAAACCATCCAGGAGAATATGAATATGCTGCGTAAATTTGCGCTGAGCATGGTCAAACAATACAAAACAAAGACAGCCTCTAAACAGGCTATGTCGAAGCTGATGTTTGACTGTCTCCTGCAACCCCAAAACCTCCTGCGAATCCTTTCTCAAAATTGATTTCCGTGCCTTTTTTGCGGGTTTTGGAATTTTTTTGCATGAAATTTCGGGGGATTTCGGCGTTCCTTTTGCATTGTCTTTCCTCACCCTGCGTAAAACCGCTGCACTATCCTGTTTCTCTGCAGGGGCGGCCCCTGGCCGCCCGGACGGTTCACTCCTTAGACAGGGATTGGTGGAGGAAACAGGTTTTGCCTGACTGGCGAGGCTGGTTTCCTTAGGAAAGGAATGATAAAGGAAACAGGTTTTTGCCCGACCGGCGGGGCTGGTTTCCTTAGATGAGGATACTGGAAGGAAATAGAGCGTTTGCCCTTGCCAGGGCATGGCCTACTTTTCTCGATTCGTCGAGAAAAGTAGCAAAAGAGGACGACTCAGGGGGGAGCTTCGGGGCCTCGCTCCCCCCTAAGAACCCCTCTCCTATTCCGCTGGGGCTTCGCGCTGTCTGATTCATAAGTGGTCTGTCAGGCAACAGACGAAGTAACTTCTAACTGGTGAGACTGCCGCCGATGGCGGCTGGCGGGGATTGCCGCCCACGTTCCCGCCTTACGGCGGAACGGGCGGCAATTTTGTTGCCCTTTGGTCGTGGAAATCTGACTGTTCCGCCAGGTTTTATTCTTAGGGGAACGCTGCGGTTACAACAACCTCCTGCCTCCCCTGAAAGGGTAGGGAGGCGCAAAGCGCCGGAAATGCCGCTTGACGGCAGAGGGGGACCGGCGTTAGTCGGTGGAGGGGTGTATCTCCTGGCGCTGCTTCTGTTCAGGGAAAGCTTGTTGTTGCGCAGCAGCCAAGCAAAAAAATCCCGCCTTTCGGCGGAATTTCTCATTTCACAGCGGCTTTCTGCTTCTTTTTCGGGATGCGGATGGTGAGAATCAGATCCTCCTCCGTCTCCTCCCGGCCGCAGACTGCGGCCAGACCGGACTGTTTCATGGTCTCCAGCCCCCGGTTCAGGCTGTTCAGAAAGAGCCGGATGTCCTTGATATACACGGGATGCTTCTTCTTCACGGGCCTGTCCTCCGGCTGGGCCAGCAGGGTGTCGATGTAGCTGTCCGTCTGTGCCACGTTCAGCCCCTGGGCCACGATGTAGGCCAGCGCCTCCTGCCGCTCCCCCTCCTCCAGCCGGAGCAGGGCCCTGGCGTGGCGCTCGGACAGGTCGTTCTCCCGGAGCTGAGCCAGCAGCTCCGGGGAGAGCTTCAGCAGCCGCAGCTTGTTGGCCACCGCGCTCTGGCTCTTGCCGATGCGCCGGGCGGCCTCCTCCTGGGACAGGTGATAGGTCGCGATGAGCTGCTGCAGCGCCGTGGCCTCCTCCACATAGTCCAGGTCCCGCCGCTGCAGGTTCTCCACCAGCGCCAGCAGGGAGGATTCCACGTCTGTGGCCGAAACGATGATACAGGGCACCTGTTTCAGCTCCGCCAGCCGGGCCGCCCGGAGCCGCCGCTCCCCGGAGATCAGCTCAAAGCCTCCCGCCTCCCTGCGCCGCACCGACAGGGGCTGCAAAATCCCATGCTCCCGGATGGAGTCCGCCAGCTCCTGCAGGCCCTCCTGGGCAAACCGGGTCCGGGGCTGGGCCGGGTTGGGGAAGATGTCCGTCACCGGGACGTAAATCACCCGGTTGGACTCGAACAGTCCGCCCTTTTTTCGTATGAATGCCATCTTTGCCACCTCCTGCCCCTATGGTACCAGAGGGAAGGTGCGGATGCCATCGAAGGCGGGCGATTTTCCGGGGCCGGAAATGAAAATTTTACGTTCAATTTGGCGGGAAATGCGGGGTTAGTGGCCAGAAGCTGTTAGCTCCTAGCTCTTAGCTGTTAGCACCCCTCAGTCAGCTTTGCTGACAGCTCCCCTTTCAGGGGAGCCATTGACGCAGCAGTTATCACAACCACCTGCCTGCCCTGACCGGCAATGTCATCAACTTAGGATACAATCTATCTTGGGTTGAGGGGAATAACGTAGTTGTACCGTCAAGATGTCCACGACCGAAGGATAACATAATTGACGCCACGTTCCGCCCGCCTCCGGCATAGGGAGCGAAGCGGAAATGCCGCTTGACGGCGGGGCGGAACGTGCGGCAATCGTACCCAGCCGCCATCGACGGCAGCTTTGGTGCGTAACAAGTCACATCGTTTGTTGCTTGACAGACCACCTGATTGAGAGACAAGGCGGAGCCGCCAGTGGGATAGAGGGAGATTCTTAAGAGGGACGCACGGCGGCCCTCTTAAGTCGCCTTCTTTCCCCCATTTCTTGGCGAAACAAGAAATGGGGCCCGCCGGGAGGGCAAAACGCAATTCCTTCAACCTTCCTTGCCTAAGGAAACCAGCCCGCTGGGAGGGCAAGCCCCCTTCCCCTCACTTTGCCTGCTTCATGGACAGGGAAATCCGCTTCTTCTTCTCGTCCACGTCCAGCACGACCACCTTCACCACGTCGCCCACGGACACCACCTCGCTGGGGTGTTTGATATACCGGTCGGCCACCTGGGAGATATGCACCAGCCCGTCCTGGTGCACCCCGATGTCCACGAACACGCCGAAGTCGATGACGTTGCGCACCGTACCGGTGAGCACCATCCCCGGCTTCAAGTCCTTCATCTCCAGCACATCGGTGCGGAGGATGGGCTTGGGCAGCTCGTCACGAGGGTCCCGGCCCGGCTTCATCAGCTCCTTCACGATGTCGTTCAGGGTGGCCATGCCCACGCCGCAGTAAGCGGTAGCCCGGGCCTCCCCCACCTGCTTCAGGCGGGCGGAGAGGAGAACGATCTTCCCCTGCTCCACATCCTCCAGGGTGTAGCCGCACAGGGTCAGCAGCTTTTCCGCCGCCTGATAGCTCTCCGGGTGGACGCCGGTGTTGTCCAGCAGGTTGTCGCTCTCCGGCACGCGGAGGAAGTCCGCGGACTGCTCAAAGGCCTTCGGCCCCAGCTTGGGCACCTTCAAAAGCTGCTTCCGGCTGGTAAAGACGCCGTTCTCCTCCCGGTACTTCACGATGTTTTTCGCGGTGGTGGCGTTCAGGCCGGATACCCGCTGGAGGAGGGAGGGGGAGGCGGTGTTCACGTCCACCCCCACGGCGTTGACGCAGTCCTCCACCACCCCGTCCAGCGCCTCGCTGAGCCGGGCCTGGGGCATATCGTGCTGGTACTGGCCCACGCCGATGGCTCTGGGGTCGATTTTCACCAGCTCCGCCAGGGGGTCCTGGAGCCGCCGGGCGATGGAGACGGCGGAACGCAGGTTCACATCGTACTGGGGGAACTCCTCCGCCGCCAACTTGGAGGCGGAATAGACGCTGGCCCCCGCCTCGTTGACGATCATATAGCTGACCTTCCCCTCCATGGGGGTGCCCGCCAGGTCGCGGATCAGGTCCACCGCCATGGCCTCCGTCTCACGGGAGGCAGTGCCGTTGCCGATGGAGAGGTGGCGGACCCGGTGCTTCAAAATCAGCCCTTTCAGCTCCTGAATGCACTCGTTCCGGCGGCGCGCGCCGAAGGTGGGGTAGACCACCGTGGTGTCCAGCACCTTGCCGGTGCCGTCCACCACCGCCACCTTGCAGCCGTGGGCGTAGCCGGGGTCCAGCCCCATGGTGACGCTGCCCTTCACCGGGGGCTGCATCAGCAGGGGGCGCAGGTTCAGGGCGAACATTTTGATGGCCCCCTCGCTGGCGGTCTCCGTCAGGGCGGAGCGTATCTCCCGCTCCAGGGAGGGGAAAATCAGGCGGCTGTAGCTGTCCTCGACGGCAGCACGGACCAGGTCAGTGCATTTGCCGCTGCCGTGGAGCAGCCTGCGGCCCATCTGCCGGAGGGCCAGCTCTGCGTCCAGGTTCAGGGAAATTTTCAGGAATCCCTCTTTCTCTCCCCGGTTCATGGCCAGGGTCTGGTGGCCCTGGATCCGGCTCACCGGCTGGGAGAACTCGTAATACATCCGATACACGCTGTCCTCGTCGGGCTTCGCCGCTGTGGAGACGATGCTGCCCCGCTTCTGGGCCAGCTCCCGCAGGAGGGCGCGGATGTCCGCGTCGTCGCTGACCGTCTCCGCCAGCACGTCGTTGGCCCCCTGGAGGGCGGCGGCCACGTCGGGGACCCCCTTCTCCTCATCCACATAGGGGGCGGCCAGGGCCTCCGGGTCGGCGCCGGGCTGCTGGAGCAGCAGCTTGGCCGCCAGGGGCTCCAGCCCCCGCTCCTTCGCAATGGTGGCACGGGTGCGGCGCTTCTGCTTGTAGGGGCGGTACAGGTCCTCCACGGCGGTCTGGGTGGCGGCGGCGTCGATGGCGGCGGACAGCTCCTCCGTCAGCTTGCCCTGGTTCTCGATGGAGCGCTTCACCTCCTCCTTCCGGGCGGCCAGGGCCCGGAGGCTGCTTAAGCGGTCAAACAGGGTCCGGAGGGTGGTGTCGTCCATGCCGCCGTGAAGCTCCTTCCGGTAGCGGGCGATGAAGGGGATGGTGTTGCCCTCGTCCACCAGGCGGACCACGTTCTCCACATAGGTGGGGTTCAGGTTCAGCTCGGCGGCAAGGGTGGTGATGATGGGTTCCATGGCGGTCGCTCCTTTGTGGGGGAATGGATGGTTCGGTAAAGCCAGTTTAACACAGTTTTGGGGAAAGTGCAATGCGGCAAAAAGGCGGCGCCCTGTGGACGCCGCCTGTCTTGTTTTGGGAAGGGGGATGGTCAGGCGTTACGCCTTGGCCGCTTTTCTCTGTTTGCTCAGGGTCTGGACACCCTCAATGGCCAGCACCACCGCCAGGACGATCAGCAGGATGCCGATGATGGCCTGGGCCCAGGGGCCCCAGTCGGTGCCGCCTGCGGCGATGAGGTTGAACTGGTTCATGGTGTTGATGGCCAGCGAGCAGATGGTGACCACCAGCATAAAGGCCATGGGTATCAGGAACATCTTGTTGTTCCGGCCCACGTTGCCCAGCCAGGTGGCGACGGCCAGCAGGGCCAGGGCCGCCAGCAGCTGGTTGGCGGAGCCGAACAGGGCCCAGATCTTGGCATAGCCGTTCAGGCCCAGCAGCACGCCCAGCACCACGGTGATGATGGTGGCCACATAGGGGTTGGACAGCACCTTCTTGTAGCCGGTGACGTTCTCCGGGGTCTCACCGGCGGAGGAGTCCAGCCAGAACTCCTGGAACATGAAGCGGCCCATACGGGCGGCGGTGTCCAGACTGGTCAGGCAAAAGGCGGAGTAGGTCAGCACCAGCAGGGTGTAAATCACGCTGTAGGTGCCGGGGATGGCATCGTCGATCATGTGGGCGATGCCGCCGCCGAAGATGGCGGTGGCGCCGGACAGGGCGGAGTCGGGGTTGGCCGCGTTCCAGCTGTAGGCATAGGCCACGGCGCACAGGGTCAGGATGGCCAGCACGCACTCCAGCAGCATACCGCCGTAGGCGATGGGCTTGGCATCGGTCTCCTTATCCAGCTGCTTGGAAGTGGTGCCGGAGGAGATCAGGGAGTGGAAGCCGGAGATGGCGCCGCAGGCGATGGTGGTGAACAGCACCGGGAACAGGTAGGTGGTGCCGGAGGAGCCCTCCACAGCCCACTCGGCGGTGGCCATGCTGTCCATGGACGGATGGGCCAGCACCACGCCGATGACGGCCAGGGCGATCATGGCGTACAGCAGGAAGGAGGACAGATAGTCACGGGGCTGGAGCAGGATCCACACCGGGGTAACAGAGGCAATGGCGATGTACAGGCCCACAATCCACATCCAGGTGTTGGTGGACAGATAGATGGGATGGAAGTTCATGCCGATGACGATGATCAGGACAATGGCCACCACGCCCAGCACCGTGGACACGCCCATGGGCATATTCCGGCGATAGACCAGGAAGCCGAAGACGATGGCGATGACGATGAACAGCAGGGACACCATAGCCACCCGGGAAGCGCTGAGGGAAGCAGCCTTATCCAGAGCGCCGGACTCGTCATAGGTGGCACCAAAGGTGCCGGCCACGATGGCGGCGAAGGCGGCCACCACCAGGATCAGGGTCAGGTAAGCGAAGATGATGAAGAGGCGCTTGGCCCGCTTGGACATATTGGCGGAGATGATCTCACCGATGGACTTGCCGCCGTGGCGGACAGAGGCGATCAGAGAGCCAAAGTCATGAACGCCGCCGAAGAAAATGCCGCCGATCAGAATCCACAGGGTACAGGGCAGCCAGCCAAAGGCCGCCGCGTTGATGGGGCCGGTGATGGGGCCCGCGCCTGCGATGGAGGAGAAATGGTGGCCCATCAGCACAGGGGCCTTGGCGGGGACGTAGTCCACGCCGTCCTCCATGGTGTGGGCGGGGGTGGGCTCATCGCTCTCACCAACGCCCCACTGCTTGCACAGCCAGCCGCCATAGAAGATATAGCCGCAGACCAGCACAGCAACCGAGATGATTAACAGTACTAAACCATTCATGTTGTTTCCTACACTCCTTGCTTTTTCGACAGTTTACGCACCGGGTCCCGCTTCTTGGGCTTGGGGTACAGTGCGCTTTTCAAAAATTTCGCTGTCAGCCGTCCATCCGGATTTGTGACGATCGAGTCCTTCCCCAGCTCGACCAGGGCGGCATGGGTTTCCGTCCAGCCCTGAAGCGAAAATTGAAAACTTTTCCGGCGGTGATAGCGTCGGACGGCCTGCACAGCAGCCTCATCCGCCGTATCACAGAGAATCTCCGCCACGATGTAGGAGCACATATGCTCCCTGTCGGGGACGATCAGCTCATCCCCCAGCCCCTGGGCCTGGGCGATGCAGGCCAGGGCCACATCCTCCGTCAGATGGGGGACGGAGAAGAGGAACACATACTCGTTCCGGTTGGCCCCCCACATCTTGGCCCGTTTGAACAGGAGATAGGCTGTCCCCTGCTCATGAAAGGCGGCCTGGGCCACCATGGGCGCATCCTCCTCGTTGCAGCGGGTGACGTCATACCAGACGCTGTAGGACCGCAGCAGGGTTTCCAGCGCTTCCTGACGGGTATATGCCATAGCTTCCTCCTGCCCCTTTCGACAAAATGCAACAGAAACTCCGTCCTTCTATTTTAACAGATTGTTCATCTTTTGCAAGAGTGAACTGTGACATTTTCTCAGAAATTGTTCCCGGGGTAACGACACCTTTTTTTGTGCAAAACGTAAAAAACGTACAAAAGGGGGGTGGAAAATGATGGAAATCCTGCACAGAATCGCCCCGGCGCTTCAACACGGCAACCTGTGCAAGTGTCGGCCCATTTTCTCCGGCCTGCAAAAAAAATCGGGCCGAACCGGTGGAAACCCCCGACGACCTGTGGTAAAATAAGCTTATTCTGATGAAAGTATGGAGGAACCGTTATGATTCGTCACATTGTTCTGTTCAAGCTGAAGGAGCCCACCCCGGAGCTGTGCGCCAAAACGAAGGAGATCGCCCTGTCCATGAAGGGGAAGGTGCCCATGATTCGGGACATCGAGGTGGGGGTGGACTTCCTCCACTCCCCCCGCTCCTACGACGTCGCCCTCCAGGTGCTGCTGGAGGACCGGGCCGCCCTGGACGCCTACCAGGCCGACCCCTATCACTGCGGCGTGGTAAAGCCCCATATGCACGCCGTCCAGGAATCCAGCGTTGCCATCGACTACGAACTGTGAGGCCGCCATGCGTCTTGACAAATATTTGAAGGTATCCCGCCTCATCAAGCGGCGCACCGTGGCCAACGAAGCCTGCGACGCGGGCCGGGTCACCGCCAACGGCAGGCCGGTGAAGGCCAGCTACGACGTGAAAGTGGGGGACGTGCTGGAGATTCAGTTCGGCCAGCGCACCGTGAAGCTGGAGGTGCTGGTGGTGGCGGACAACGTGGGGAAGAACGACGCCGCCGCCATGTACAGGGAGCTGGTCTGAGAAGGCGACGCCGCCGATGGCGGCTGGCGGGGATTGCCGCCCACGTCCCTGCCGCTAAGCGGCGGGACGGGCGGCAATTTTGTTGCCCTTTGGTCGTGGAAATCTGACTGTGAGGCTACCGTTGCTTTGCTTAGGAAAAGCTGTTGATAGAGAAAATGCCCGGCGTTTCCACCCCTCAGTCAGCTTCGCTGACAGCTCCCCTTTCAGGGGAGCCAAAGACGTGGTGATTTCCGTAACTCCCTTGCCTCCCCTGAAAGGGGAGGGGGACCGGCGACAGCCGGTGGAGGGG
>JAJQCJ010000133.1 GCA_021202775.1 Clostridiales bacterium
CGGAACGGCAATCGTACCCAGCCGCCATCGGCGGCAGCTTTGGTGCGTGTCAAGTCACATCGTCTGTTGCCTGACAGACTACGTATGGGTCGGACAGCGCGAAGCCCCAGGATGATAGGAGGAGGGTTCTTAGGGAGGAGCGAGGCCCCGAAGCTCCTCCCTAAGCCGCCCTCTTTTGCTACTTTTCTCGGCGGAGCGAGTTTGCGGCGTTAAGAAAATATGCCAGCGGCATATTTTTAGCCGAAAACCGCAGCCAGCTATGCTGGCAAGGCTCATTGACCGAGGAGGAGATGCTAAAAGTGATAACGCGGCTGTCAGGCCATGCCCTGGCAAGGGCAAACGCTCTATTTCCTTCCAGTATCCTCATCTAAGGAACGAATACCCCGCCGGAAGGGCAACAGCCTATTTCCTTCATCTTTCCCTGCCTAAGGAGGAACCCCCGCATAAATGTTATTGCCATTATAGCGGCATTTCCCTCCAAACGCTATCCGCATTTTGCATGAAAATCGGAAACAGGCGCACACTAACCCCAAAGCCTCACCGTGACAGAAAGGATACGCCATGAAGCTATTTGTTTACAGCTACCGTCAGCGGGACGAGCAGGGGGAGTTTGACGCCTTCAGCCGGGAGACGGGCATCCCCTACGGCGCGACATCGCTGCCCCCCACCCCGGATACCGCCGCCCTGGCGGAGGGATACGACGCCGTCACCGTCTTTCTCACCCCGGTGGGGCGTGAGGTGCTGGAGGGCTGGGCGAAGCTGGGGGTGGCCTTCGTCTGCGCCCGCACCATCGGTTACGACTATATCGATCTGGATGCCTGCCGCAGCCTGGGGCTGCGGGTGTGCCACGCCCTGTACCCGCCGGAGGCGGTGGCCAATTACAGCTTGATGCTGGCCATGATGCTACTCCGGCAGGTGCCCTACACCTTACAGTGTATGCGGATGCAGGACTACACCCTTCGGGGCAAGCTGGGCCGGGACCTGTCCGGCTGCACTCTGGGGGTCATCGGCACCGGGCGCATCGGCTGCACCCTGGCGAAAAACGCCCACGCCATGGGGGCCGCTGTGCTGGGCTTCGACCAGTATCAAAGCCCGGAGGCCGCCGCCTTCCTGCGCTACGCCAGCCTGGAGCAGGTGTTCCGGGAGAGCGATGTAATTTCCCTCCACTGCCCCAGCACCGCCGAGAACTACCACCTCATCAACCAAAAGACCATCGGCCGGATGAAGGAGGGTGCCCTCATCGTCAACACCGCCCGGGGGGACCTGATCGACACCGAGGCCCTGATCGCCGGGCTGGAGGAGGGCAAACTGAGGGGCGCGGCCCTGGACGTGCTGGAGGAGGAACACGGCCTGTTTTACCAGAACCTCAGCGGGGTACCTGTGGCCAACCGGCAAATGGCCGTCCTCCGCAGCTTCCCCAACGTGATCCTGACCCCACATATCGCCTTTTACAGCGCGGAGAGTATTCACGCCATGGTGGAGAGCGTGTTCTCCTTTCTGTCGGAGGCGGAGCTGGGGGATACCTCCTGCTATGAGGTCCAGCTGTGACAAAAGGCGGCGCATCTCCCAACCGGGCGATGCGCCGCGCTGTGTGTTTTATATGCCGCAAAGGTGCTTACCGCACCCCCATGGCCCGGGAAATGACGATTTTCTGGGCCTCCGAGGTGCCCTCGTAAATCTCCGTCACCTTGGCGTCCCGCATCATCCGCTCGATGGGGTAGGCCCTGGTGTAGCCGTAGCCGCCGAAGAGCTGGAGGCAGGCCCGGGTCACTTCATTGGCGGTCTCCGAGGCGAAGAGCTTGGCCATGGCCGCCTCCTGGCCGAAGGGCTTGCCCCCGTCCCGGAGGGCGGCGGCCCGCCAGGCCAGCAGCCGGGCGGCGTCTGTCTTGGTTTGCAGGGAGGCCAGCACGAACTGGGTGTTCTGGAACTGGGAGATGCGCCTGCCGAACTGCACCCGCTGGCTGACGTATTCTATCGTCTGGTCGATGGCCCCCTGGGCGATGCCTACGGACTGGGTGGCGATGCCGATGCGGCCGCAGTCCAGGCCGGAGAGGGCGATTTTCATGCCTTCCCCCTCCCGGCCCAGCCGGTCCCGGACGGGCACCCGGCAGTCCTGCAAGACCACCTCGCAGGTGGCACTGGCATGGAGGCCCATCTTTTCCTCCGGCGGCCCCACGGTGAGGCCGGGGTTGTCGGCGCTGACTAAAAATGCGGTGATGCCCTTCGTCCCCTTCGTGCGGTCGGTGGAGGCCAGAATGATGTACAGCCCCGCATGGCCCGCGTTGGTGATGAAGGTCTTGCTGCCGTTCAGGACGTAGTCCTCCCCCTCCCGGAGGGCCAGGGTGCTGACGGTTCCGGCGTCAGTTCCGGCGTCCGGCTCCGTCAGGGCGAAAGAACACAGGGTGTCCCGGTTCATCCGGGGGAGCCACTGGGCCTTCTGCTCCGCTGTGCCGAACCGGTTCAGGAGGTACATACACAGCCCGCCGTGGACGGAGGTGATGACCGCAGTGGAGGCGCAGCATTTTGCCAGCTCCTCCAGCATCAGGACATAGCTCATGGTGTCCCCGCCTGCGCCGCCGTACTCTTTGGGGCAGCAGATGCCGAAGAAGCCGTAGCGGAACAGCTTGTCCACCGTTTCCTGGGGAAAGCGGCTGTCCCTGTCGATCTCCGCCGCGATGGGGGCCACCTCGTTTTGGGCGAAGTCGCGGGCCAGCTTCTGCACCAGCTGTTGTTCGGGGGTCAGGTCAAACAACAATTTTTTTGCCCCCCTCGTAGCGGTAGAAGCCGCGGCCCACCTTCTTGCCCAGCCAGCCTGCGTCCACATAGTTCTGGAGCAGGGGACAGGGATGGTACTTCTCCTGGCCGTAGCCCTCGTAGATCACCTGCTGAATGGACAGCACCGTGTCCAGCCCGATGAGGTCCGCCGTTTCCAGAGGCCCCATGGGGTGATTCATGCCGTAGCGCATTACGTTGTCAATGCCCTCCACCGTGGCGGTGCCGTCGTACAGACACCAGATGGCCTCGTTGATCAGGGCCTGGAGCACCCGGTTGGAGACGAAGCCGGGGACATCCCGCACTTCCACCGCCACCTTGCCCAGCTCCCGGGCCAGGATGGTGACCTGCTTCATGGTGTCCTTGCTGGTGGCAAGGCCGGGGATGATCTCCACCAGCTTCATGACGGGGACAGGATTCATAAAGTGCATCCCCACCACCTTCTCCGGCCGGTGGGTGTAGGAGGCCAGCCGGGTGATGGGCAGGGAGGAGGTATTGCTGGCGAAAATGCAGCTGCCCTGACAGATGTCGTCCAGCTCCTTCAAAACGGAGCCCTTCAGGGCCTCGTCCTCCGCCAGTGCCTCAAACACCATGTCGCACCGCTCCGCATCCCGAAGGCTGTGGGAGGCGTGGACGTCCTTCAGCACATGGGCCACGCTCTCCTCCGTCCGGCGGCCCTTGGCCACCGCCCGTTTCAGCCGATCCGCGATGTTGCGGATGCCCTGTTCCGGGGCGGTATGATCCAGATTGTTCAGCAGGGTAATATGGCCGGCCTCCGCCATCACCTGGGCGATGCCCTGACCCATCTGCCCTGCGCCGATCACCATGATTTTCATAGTCCGTTCTCCTGTTCCAACTGATATGCTCGTTATTCCACCGTGATCCAGACGGCGTCGCCCTGGCCCATGCCGGAGCAGATGGCGCAGACGCCGCTGTGCTGGCCCCGGCGTTTCAGCTCCCAGATCATGGTCATCAGAATCCGGGCGCCGGAGGCGCCGATGGGATGGCCCACCGCCACGGCCCCGCCGTTGACGTTGACCTTCGCGTCCATCTCCTCCCAGCTCATGCCCAGGATTTTCATGCCGCTGACCAGGGGGACGGCGGCGAAGGCTTCGTTGATCTCCATAATATCAAAGTCGTTCAGGGTCAGGCCGCACTTGTCCATCAGTGCCTGGATGGACAGGCCCGGCACCGTGGAGATATAGCGGGACTCCCGGGAGACCTGGGCGTAGCCCCGGATGGTGGCCAGAATCGGCACACCCAGCTGCTCCGCATGGCTCCGGCTCATCACCACCACGGCGGAAGCACCGTCGTTGGTGCCGGGGGCGTTGCCTGCGGTGATGGCGCCGTCGGGGACGAACAGGGGTTTCAGCTTCGCCAGGCCCTCCATGGTGGTGCCGGGGCGGGGGGCCTCGTCCTTCGCCATGGTGACGACGGCCTTCCGCTGCTTGACCTCCACGGGGAAGCGCTCGTCCTCAAAGACGCCCTTTGCCTCTCCTTCGGCCCACTTCTGCTGGCTCCGCACCGCCCAGCGGTCCATCTCCTCCCGGGTGACGCCGTACTCCATGGCCACCTGGCCGCCGATGACCGCCATGTGAACGTCGTTCTCCGGGCACCAGAGACCGTCCTTCACCATGGAGTCCACCATTTTGCCGTCAAACATCCGCTGGCCCCAGCGCGCGCCGGGGAGCAGGTAGGGCGCATTGGACATGGACTCCATGCCCCCCGCCACGATGGTCTGGGCGTCGCCGGCCTTGATGATCTGGGCGGCCAGCTCCACCGCCTTCAATGCGCTGCCGCACACCTTGTTGATGGTGAAGGAGGGCACGTTGTGGGGGATGCCCCCCTTGATGGCGGCCTGCCGGGCGGGCACCTGCCCCACCCCTGCGGGCACCACGATGCCCATGATGGCCTCGTCCACCATATCGCCGGTGATCTGCGCCCGGGACAGGGCTTCCTTGATGGCCATGCCTCCCAGGTCCGGGGCCTGATACCTCGCCAGTGCGCCGCCAAACTTACCAAACGGCGTCCTCGCCGCGCTTACAATTACGATTTCTTCCATACTGCCCTCCAGCTTACCGGTTCTCCGCCGCCCATACCCACATGGACGGCACGTTCTAGTTTTCTTCTCTAGATTACATCGTCTTGTTCCATTTGTCAAGGGAGAAATGGCTGTTTTTTACAGCCGCCCTCAGCCCTCCGCTGTGGTTTCTGAGGTCGTCCCCTCCGACTGGGCGCCTTCATTGGAAGTGCCCGCGGCGTCGCCGCCCTCGGTTCCGTTTTCGGAGCCGGTGGAGCCGCCTGTTTCGCCGGTGTCGGTGGAACCGCTCGTTTCATTGGAGCCGGCAGAGCCACCTGATTCGCCGGAACCGGTGGAACCCCCCGTTTCATTGGAGCCGGTGGAGCCGGATTCCTCTTCGGTACCGGGTTCCGCTTCCGTGCCGGGGTCTTCCTCGGTGCCGGGGTCCTCTTCCTCAGTACCGGGATCTTCCTCTTCCGTGCCGGGATCCTCTTCCTCGGTGCCGGGGTCCTCTTCCTCTACCTCTTCTTCCTCCTCCTGCTTCTCCCCTTCGCAGGTGCCTTCCGCCTGGTATTCCGCCACGGTTTTCAGGCTCTCCACGATGTTGGCCATGGCTGCCGCCCCTGTCCGGGTGAAGTCCAGCGCCACCACCTGTTTCGTGGATTCACAGTCGGTGCCCGCCAGCTTCCCGCTGACGGTGCAGACGGTCAGGTAGGTGTGCATGGAGCAGGTGGAGCTGGGCTCGTCCCCCTTGACGAAGGTACCGGTGGCCACACACCCTGCCGACCGGCAGGCGCTGGTGGGGATGCCGCCGGAGGCAGTGCAGTATTCCGCCGTCACCGTTTCCACGTCATAGGTCATGTCCTCCGGTGTCTCTTCCTGGCAGATCAGGGACATGATGGCCTGCCAGATTTCGGTGGAGGGGTTGCCGGAGTATTTAATCTTCTCCTGGCTGTCGTAGCCGCTCCAGACGGCGGCGGTATAGGCGCTGCTGTAGCCGCAGAACCACCGGTCATAGTCGTTGGTGGTGGTACCGGTCTTGCCGGCCACGTCCACGCCGCTGATGTTGGCGACGCCGTAGGCGGTGCCGGAGGGGTCCTCGATGACGCCCCGGAGCATCTCTGTGATATAGTAGCAGGTGCTTTCGCTGAGGATGGCGGTGGCGGAGGCGGTGCCGCTGACGGTGACAACGCCGTCTGCGTCCACGTCCGCCGTGTAGCCGTCCGTGGCCAGGATGACATTCCCCTGGTTATCCAGCACCACGGTATAGAGGTAGGGGGAGGTATAGCTGCCCCCTCTGGGGAAGGTGGCGTAGGCTGCCGCCATCTCATAGGTGGAGACGCCTCTGGTCTGGCCGCCCAGGGCCAAGGGGGCGTAGTTCAGGTCGTCCTCCTCCAGGCTGGTGATGCCGAAGCGCTCCGTCAGGTAGTTGAAGGCCGTCTGAAGCCCCTCCGTGTCCAGCACCTTCACCGCCAGGGTGTTCAGCGATTCCACCATGCCGTCCCACACCGTGGTCAGGCCCCGGTAATACCCCTCCGCGTTGGAGGGCCACAGGTTGTCGTCGGAATCCAGCATAAAGGGGGAGTCGTCCACCACGGAATAAGGGGTGATCAGCCCCTCCTCCAGGGCAGGGGCGTAGACGGACAGGGGCTTGATGGAGGAGCCGCTGGGCCGCTTGGTGTCGGTGGCGCAGTTCCAGATGCGGTTGCCCACCTTCTCTCCCACGCCGCCGGCCAGGGCCACCACCGCGCCGGTCTCATTGTCCACAATGGTGATGGCGGACATCAGCTCCTGCCCGCTGGCGGAATCGTAGTCGGCAAAGTAGTCCTCGTCGGTATAGATGGTGTCCACGGCGCTCTGGACGTCCGGGTCCAGGCAGCTGTAGATTTGCAGGCCGCCGGAGTACAGCAGGTTGGTGGCCGTCTGGCTGCCGTAGCCGTAGGTTTCCTCCAGATCGGTGATGACCTGCTCCACCACGGCGTCAGTGTACCAGCTGTAGGTGTCGTCGGTGGAGGTGGTGTCGGTGCTGGTGCTGGAGGAGCTGTACAGGGCCACCTCAAGCTGATCCTGCGTCTCGTCATAGACGTAGGTGACCGTTCCGTCCTCGTCCGTCTCCGTCAGGAACACAAGGTTGCCCTCCTCGTCGGTGTCGGTGACGAAGCCCAGCTCGATCAGGGCCTCGTTGGCCTCCTCCTGGGAGATCATCTCCTGATCCAGCATCTGGCTGATGACGACCCTGGCCCGGTCATGGTTCTTCTCCGGCCTGGTGTAGGGGTCGTAGAGGGAGGGGTTGTTGGTGATGGAGATCAGGGAGGCGCACTCCGCCAGACTCAGCTCGCTGAGCTCCTTGTTAAAGTATTTCTGCGCCGCCGTCACCACGCCGTAGCAGCCGTGGCCCAGATAGATCTCGTTCAGGTACCACTCCATGGTTTCCTCCTTGGAGTGGGTGCTGTCAAACTCCAGGGCCTCGAAAATCTCCAGCACCTTCCGCTTGACCGTCACCTCATCCTGCTGGGTCAGGTTCTTGATGAGCTGCTGGGTGATGGTGCTGCCCCCCTGGACGTCCTGTCCGGTGAACATATAAACCACCGCCGCCGCCGTGCGCACCCAGTCCACGCCGTGATGGGTCCAGAACCGCTTGTCCTCAATGGCCACCGTGGCGTTGACCAGCATTTCGGGGATGTCCTCATAGGCCACCCACACCCGGTTTTCCGATGCATACAGCGTTTGCAGAGTCTGGTAGCTGCCGGTATCCTCATCGTAGTAATAGATGTTGGACGAGAGATCCGTGTCGCTGGCCACCAGTTCAATGTTCGAATTCTCCACCTGGGGGAGAATCACATCCTGAATATAGCTGACCGCATAGCAGGCAATCATGCCCAACGTCAGCATACCCACCAGCATCAGCGTACCCAGGACGATGAAAAACCATTTGAAGAACGCCTTGACCATGCGGCCGACGCTTCGCTCATTTGTACGCGCCAATATGCTGCACCTCCTGTAAAAAAGTTCCATATTTCGCCGGAATCGCCCTCCGCCCCGGGGACAAAACCGTCTTTCGGACATTATACCACGGCTGTCAATTCCTTACAATGCCATAAAAGGGATTTTTTTGTTTGCTTTTGTGAAATATGGGTATACTAACGGTATCCAATACCACATCTGCCCGATGAAAGGAGCCTCCCCATGAACAAGCGCCGCCTCACCCTTCTCCTGACCGCCTGTGTCACCGCCCTGAACCTGACCCTGGCCGCCGCCCTCTCCCCCCAGGCGGAGAGCGCCGACCTTTCCCCCGCCGCTGCTTCCACTGCCCCGGCTTCTGACGAGGGGGAGAGCGGCGGCTACCTGCTGCTGGCGGTGGAGGGCAAGGTCTGCGTCTATCAGGACGGGGCGCTGCTGATGGAGACCGGAATCGACGTCTCCCTGCTGCCCGCCGCAGACCGGGCCGATCTGGCCGCCGGCATCCACGCTTCGGACGCCGTCGCCCTGGCCTCCTATCTGGAGGATTTCGGGGCATAAACACTGTCGCCGCGGCTGCCTCCGCCCAGCCGCTATAAATTTTACGCAAAAACCGAACCGTTCCCCTTGCAATTTTCTCCGTTTCGGGGTATAGTATCAGTATCATCAGCTGCGGACGGCCTCCCTTTCCTGTGAGGCGGCGGCTGCCCGGCTGATAGACCTCGGAATGGAGTTTCTGTTTTATGAGCGATGAACTGACAATGCTGCCTGAGGAGGAGGGCCTGCCGGAGGATCTCAGCGGCACATTTATGACCCTGACCGATGAAGAAGGCAATGACATTGAGCTGGAATATGTGGATACCCTGGAGTATAACGGCAGCGTCTATATGGCATTCTACCCCACCGTGCCGGAGGGGGTAGACCCGGAAAGCCTGGAGGACGATGAGGACTACGGCCTGATCATCCTGCGGGTGGTGGCCATGGACGGCGAGGACCAGTTGGAGACCATCTCCGACGAGGAAGAGTTGCAGGCCGTCTATGACAGGCTGATGGAGGAGCTGTTTGAGGAGGACGATGAGCTGGAGGACGAATAACCGCCCCCTTCGGCGCATATCCTAACCCCTGTACCAGGCTGCACAAAACCATATCGCCCTGCTTGGTGCGTGATGGCTCCTCATTTAAACCCACATTTCTCAAACGGGACGCTTACCTCTCGCAGTGGATTGCAGGCCTCCCGGCCCATTTCGGATGGCCCGGAAGTTGGAAGCAGTAAAAGCTGCGGGGCGGCGACCCACCTGCCCTTATCGTGCAGGTTTAAACCGGAGTCACACGGCCAAAGCGGGGTTTCTTGCCATGCGCGAAGCGCATGGCAGGTTTTTGCGGTTTTTTCGGAAAAGCCCCTCATTTTTTGAGAATTCATCTTGAATTTTGGGGGCGTATCGTATATAATGCCTGTGAGTTATTTTTGTCATTGGCTGCTGCGGCCTGCCGCGGCATACCATTTTGGAGGGAACTGACACCATGAGCGAACAGACCAGCAAAAACGAGAAGGCAACAAGCAAAAATGAGAAGGCCCTGAGCCGGAGAGAGCAGAAACAGCTGGATCGGGCCCTGGCCGGGCTGTCCGGCAAGACCCGCAAGGCCTCTGAGGAGGAAAAGAAGAAAAAGCGCAGAACCCGCATTTACATTGCCGCCGGCGCCGTCGTCGCCGTGCTGGTGGTGGGGCTTTTGACCTGGGACTCCGGCCTCATCCAGTCCCACGCCCCCGCCCTGACTGTCGGCAGCAAGAGCTATTCCTCCGTAGAGGTGGGGTACTACTTCAATTACACCTACAACAGCATCTACTCCTACGCCAGCTATTACGGGCTGGACACCACCGTCTCCCTGAAGGATCAGGAGGTTTACACCGGCTACACCTGGTATGATTATATGCTGGACTCCGCCGAGGACACGCTGACCTCCATCAGCATCCTGGCCCAGGAGGGCGAGGCCGCCGGCTATGAGCTCTCCGAGGACGGAGAGGCCGAGGTGGAGGAGGCCATGGAGGAACTGGCAGAGGAGGCGTCGGAGAACGGCGTCAGCGAAGCCTACGTCCTCCGGGCCTACTATGGCCGCTTCATGACCAAGAAGATTTACCGGAATCTGGTGAAGGAGTCCGTCTACGCCTCCGAGTATGCCGAGTATGTGACCGATTCCTTCGAGGTCACGGAAGACGATCTGACAGAATACTACGAGGAGAACGCCGACACCATCGACACCTATGACTACGAGTGCTACCGGATCGACGCCACGGCGGACAGCACCACCGACGACGACGGCAACACCGTGGACCCCACCGAGGAGGAAACCGCCCAGGCCCTGGAGGACGCCACCAACCTGGCCAGCGAGCTGGAGGCAGCCTTCGCCAGCGGCGATGACGACACGGTGGCCGCCCTGGTGGAGGAGAACAGCCTCAGTTCCTACTCCAGCATCTCCCCCTCCTACTTCTCCTCCTATGACTTTGGTGAGTGGCTGACCGACGCTGACCGCGCCGACGGCGACACCACCACCATCACCATCACCTCCACAACCACCTCCGACGATGACGAGGAGGTGGAGACCGTCACCGGTTACTACGTCCTCCGCCTCAACAGCCGCATCCGTGACGACTATTACGGCGTCAACCTCTACGACATCAAGCTGGAGGCGGAAGAGGTGGAGTCCGAGGACGAGGACGATGAGGACGCGGAAACCACCTACGACATGGACACCGCCCTGGAGAACATCACGGTCTATCAGGACCTGTGGCTCAGCCTGGGCGGCAACGGCGAAGCCTTCGCCAGCATCGCCACCACCAACTCCTCCTCTTCCTCCGCCTCCAACGGCGGCCTCACCGAGAACGTCTACAAGGGCAAGATGGCGGACGTCATTGACGAGTGGCTGTTCGGCGGCGATGCGCCGGAGGTTGGCTCCTACGCGATTCTGGAGGATACGGAGAACAACT
This sequence comes from Clostridiales bacterium, assembly GCA_021202775.1. Taxonomy (GTDB): domain Bacteria; phylum Bacillota; class Clostridia; order Oscillospirales; family Oscillospiraceae; genus Onthomonas. The sequence goes on from JAJQCJ010000133.1 coordinate 10,734, forward strand.
GCTACTATCTGGTCTATGTGGACAGCTATCAGGAGCTGTACTACTGGCAGACCACGGCCAAGTCCTCCATCCAGAGCGAGCGCTACAGCGACTGGTACACCGAGGCGGCGGAGAACTACGAGGTCTCCACCACCGCCTTCCTCTCCACCATGACGGTGATCTGATCCCTGTTCAGCTGCAATGTATAAAACATCCCTCTCCATCCATACTGGGTGGGGAGGGATTTCGTTGTCTCATAAAGCTGTCAGGTGGAAATGCGGGGTCAGCGGAGCGCTGGCCGGGTTTTCAAACGGCTTCTTCGGAGCAGGGGGCGGCATGGTGCTGGTGCCCCTGCTGCTGGGATGGGTGAAGCTGGAGGAGAAGAAGGCGTTTGCCACCTCTGTGGCGGTGATTCTGCCCATCTGCGCCGTGTCCTGCGCCGTGTACTGGCGGCAGGGGCTGCTGGAGCCTGGCCCTGCCCTGCCCTTCCTGGTCAGCGGCGCTGTGGGCGGCTGGCTGGGGGGCCGCTGGTATGGCCGGGTCAGCGGAACCCTGCTGCGGCGGGTTTTTGCCCTGCTGACCGTCTATGGGGGGATTCGATGCCTGTTTTGAACCTTTTGGCCGGGGCGGCCACCGGGGTGCTGTCCGCCTTCGGCATTGGCGGGGGAACGCTGCTTCTGCTGTACCTGACCTTTTTGGCGGGCTTTTCCCAGCAGACTGCCCAGGGGATTAACCTGCTCTATTTTCTGCCCACCGCCGGGGTGTCCCTGCCCCTGCATCTGAAGCGCGGGGCCATTGACCGGTGGGCCGCCCTGACCGGCGGCGTCTGGGGCTGCGTGGCCGCCGTCGGCGGGGCGCTGCTGGCTTCGGTGATGGAGCCGGGGCTGCTGCGCAAGTGCTTCGGCGTGTATCTGATTGCCACGGGCTGCGTCACGCTGTTTGGGGCAAGGTCGTCAAATTAAGGAGGGTGCGCTCCTTAGGCAATGGGTGATAAATGAACTGCGTTTTGCCCGACCGGCGGGCCCCATTTCTTGTTTCGCCAAGAAATGGGGGAAAGAAGGCGACTTAAGGGGAAGCTCGGGCCTCGCTCCCCCTTAAGAATCCCTCTCCTGTTATTCTGGGGCTTCGCGCTGTCCAGTCCGAAAGTGGTCTATCCCATCAGAGACGATGTAACTTGTTACGCACCAAAGTTGCCGCCGATGGCGGCTGAGGACGATTGCCGCCCGTTCCGCCCCGCCGTCAAGCGGCATTTCCGCTTCGCTCCCTATGCCAGAGGCGGGCGTAACGTGGCGTCAATTTTGTTTCCCTTTGGTCGATGAAATCTGACAGCATGGATACGTTCTTCCCCTCAATTCAGGATAGATTGTGCCTTAAGTTGATGACAGTACTGTTGGGGGCGTCTGCCAGTAAACCACACGCAAAAAACCGGTGCGGGCCGCTTGGCCCGCACCGGTACATCATTGTTTTGGAGCAAAGCTCAATACAGCCCGAACAGCCGCAGCAGCTTCTGCCAGAAGTTCAGCGTCTCCGCTTCTTCCTCCTCCGCCTCCGCTTCCTCCTGAACGGAGATGCCCTCCGTCTGGATGACGAACTGGACGGAGTCCACATTGGTGTTCTTCTCGGACACGAAGGATACCGTCTCCGCAGAGCCGCCCTTCAGCTCCTCCAGCATGGCGTCAATGGTGTCGCTGACCTGGGTATCCATGTCGGAGGTCTCCTCCCGCAGGGTGGAAGTGCCGTCGTACAGCTCGCCGGCTCCGTCAGACAGGGTGCCCGCTCCGTCGCTGAGGGTCAGGGTGCCGTCGTACAGGGAGGATGCGCCGGAGGCCAGGGTGTCGGCCCCGTCCGCCAGCTGGCCCACGCCGTCCCTGAGGGTGAGGACGCCTTCCAGCAGTTCCTCCGTCCCCTGGTACAGGGACGTGCTGCCCTGATACAGTGTGGAGAGCCCCTGATACAGGGTATCCGCTCCATCACTGAGGGCTGCCGCCCCAACCGACAGGCTGCCCGCGCCGCTGGCCACTTCGCTGGCGCCCTCTGTCAGGGCGTCCGCGCCGCCGGTCAGGGCGGCGGAGCCGTCATAGAGGCTGCTGGCCCCGGCGTACAGGGTGTCTGTGCCGCTGACCAGGGCCGCGCTGCCCTGGGCCAGGGCGGTGACGCCGTCCATCACCTGACTGTACCCGGCCACCACCTGGGCCACGCCCGAAGTGTAGCTCTGGATGCCATCATCCAAGGCGGTGTACTGGGTCACCAGTGCATTGACGCCGTCCGCCAGCTGGGACAGGTTGGAAATCGTCCCGCTGAGGGTGTCCACCATGGTCCCGATGGCGGTGTCAAATTCCGTGTAGGCGGCGTCCAGCTCCGCCGCCCCCTGGGCCAGCTCCGCCGCGGAGGCGGACACTGCGTCCAGATAGGACTCCATACCGCTGATGGCGCTGTTGTTGCCGTTCAGGAGGGTGACCACCTGCTGGAGGGAGGCGATGGACTCCTCCAGCTCCGCCGCTGTATCCTCATAGCCGGACAGCCCGGAAACCGTGCTCAGCAGGCTCTGCAGCTCTGTGATCTGCTCATTCAGAGAGGCGATGGCCGTTTCGTTGCCTGCGGTCAGGGTGTCAATATCCAAACCGTTGGCCGACATGACGGCCTTGTACTGGTCATAGCCGAGGGCAGCCTGGAGGGCGGCGGCCCCGTCCGCCAGGTCGCTGATAGCCTGCCCGATTTCACCGGAGGCGTCCACCAGGGAAGAAAGCTCCTCCGCGCTGGCGGACACGCCGCTGAGGGCGGTCTGAATCTGCTCCAGCGCCGCCAGCACCGCCGCGCTGCCGGAGGTCAGAGTCTCCGACTGACTGTTCAGTTCCGTCAGCCCGGCCTGCACCTGGGCAAGCCCAGCCTGGAGGCTGGCAATTCCGCTGTCCAGCTCCGCCGCGCCGCTTTGCAGGGCCGCCGTGCCGTCCACCAGACTGGAGGCGCCGCTCTCCACCGCCGCCGCGCCGGAGGCCAGGGAGGCGGCACCCTCCGCCACCTCATCTGCACCGTCCGCCAGGGCGGAAGCGCCGCCCGCCAGGTCGGAGGCGCCGGAGGCCATAGAAGCCGCGCCGACCTTTGCGGTGTCGGCCCCTTCGGTCAGGCTGGACGCGCCGGAGGCCAGGGCGGAGGCCCCGTCTGTCAGGTCACCGGTGCCGGTGTCCAACGCGGCGGCCCCGTCTGCCAGGTCAGAGGCGCCATCGGCCAGGTCGGAAGCGCCGTCTGCTAGCTCTGTGGTGCCGTCGGCCAGGTCGGAGGCGCCGCCTGCCAGCTCGCCTGCGCCGTCGTCCAGCTGTGCGGCTGCGTCCATCAGCGCCGTGACCTGCTCCAGCAGTTCCGCATCGTCGATTTCAATGCTCAGGTTCAGGCGGATGCCGTTGATGGCGATGCCGTCCATCTCAAAGTCGGTGACGTCCGCCGTCACCGAGGTCTCCAGCCCGCTGCCGGGGAGGACGGTGAAGGTCAGCTGCTTCTCGCTGCCCACGCTGGCCACGGTGGCGTCCGGGGCGCTGATGTTGCCGCAGGTCTCCGTGTCCAAGGTCAGGGACACCTGGAGGGCGTAGGCGTCAAAGAAGTCCCCCGCGCAGGCGTCGTTTTCCGTGATGGAGAGCTGAATCTCCAGCGCACCGCTCTGCCCGGCCAGCTCCGACGAGTCCAGTTCCACGCCGTCCAGGTAGTAGCGGACGGAGATGTTCCAGGGAATCTCCTTGTCCGTCAACTCTCCCTGGTAGTAGACCTTCTCCGCCGTGGTGGTGAAGGTGATCTCATCCCCGTTTTGCGTGATGTCATCCAGGGTGTTCAGCGCCTTGACAGAGATGTAGTCACCATAGTCCAGGATGTCCCCGGAGGCGAAGCTGTTGACCACATAAATCTCCTGGACTGCGCCCGCCGCGTTCAGGTTGATGTAGACCACTTCTTCCTTTTCAGAGGGGGCGGCGTTCACCGCCCCGGCGGGCAATGCCAGCCCCGCCGTCAGCGCCGCGGCCAGCGTCAGGGCGGTCCCCCGTTTCAACAGTTTCCTCATATGGATTCCTCCTTTTCTTCCGCGTTTGCAGGGGCAAACCGGGCGTGCAGAGTGGTTTTCCCGATCAGCCCGTCCAGCAGATACAGCAGCCCCGGCAGCACAAACAGCACCAGCGTCAGGGACAGCAGACTGCCCCGGCCAATCAGCGTGCCCAGCTGGGCGATGATGCCGTGGCTGGAGACGGCCCCCATCATGAAACCGATCACCGCCAGCACAATGCCGGAGGTCAGCATGGAGACCGTCACCGCGGAGATGGCCTCCTGCAGCGCCTGTTTCTTCCCCATCTCCCGGCGGTACCCCATATAGCGGTCGGTGAGGAGGATGGCGTAGTCCACCGTGGCCCCCAGCTGAACGCTGCTGATGATCAGGTTGGAGACGTAGAACACCGTGGTGTCGGTGAAGTAGGGCACCGCCTGATTGATCCAGATGGCCGTCTCAATGGTCAGCACCAGAATCACCGGCAGGGAGATGGACTTCATGGTCAGCAGCAGCACCAGGAAGATGGCCACAATGGCCAGCAGGTTCACCCGCAGCAGGTCGGCGGTGATGCTGGTTTTCAGGTCGCAGGCCACCACGCCCTCCCCCGTCAGGTAGTAACTGTCGGGGTAGTAGCGCTGGGCGGTCTCCCGGATGGTCTCAACCAGGGCGAAGGTGGCCTCCCCCTCGTAGTCGGCATCCACCGTCAGCACCATGCGGCTGTAGTTGTCCGACACCAGCTGGGCCAGGGTCGCCTCATCCAGATACGCTTCCGGAATCTCCTGGCCCACCGTGTCCACATAGGACAGGATGCTCTTCACCTCCGGAATGTCGTGGAGGGCGTCGCTCAGTTCCCGCTGGGTGGCCAGGTCGCCGGTGGGCACCAGCAGGACATAGGTGTCGCTCTTGCCGAACACCGCCTCAATGGCGGCAGTATCCTGACCGTATTCCGTGTCCTCCCCGAAGGTGTGGGAGGAGCCATAGTAGTAAGAGTTGGCGTTGGCGGCCAGGAAGCTGGGGGCCATCACCACCAGGAACACCACCACCAGAGGTATCATGATGCGGGTCACCACCCGGCTAAAGCCGTGGAAGTCCGGCATCAGACTGCGGTGGCGGAGCTTATCCAGCCACTTTCCGGTGGCCAGGATGAACACCGGCATGAACAGGAATACGGTGACCAGGCTGATGGCCACCCCCTTTGCCAGCGCCAGCCCCAGGTCCGGCCCCAGCTGGAACTCCATAAACACCAGAGCCACAAAGCCCAGCACTGTGGTCAGTCCGCTGGAAAGAATGGAGGTGGTGGATTTGCACAGGGCATCCACCATGGCCTCTTTCGGGTCCGGCTGCTCCAGCCGGCACTCCTCGTACCGGTGAATCAGGAACACGGAGTAGTCCAGCGACACCGCCATTTGCAGCACCGGCCCCGCGGCGTTGGAGGCGAAGGAGATCTCGCCAAAGATCAGGTTCGTCCCCATGTTGATGACCACCGCCACCAGCATCCCCAGCAGCACCACCACCGGCTCCAGCCAGGAGGTGGTGGTCAGCATCAGAATCAAAAAGGCGAAGGCCACGCCCACCACCGTGATCATAGCCACCTCGGACTCCGTGCTGCTGGTGGACAGGGCGGTGGAGACGCCGTCGCCGGTCATGGCGCCGTCCTCCCCGATGACCTCACGGATGGCGTTCACCGCCGCCACCAGGTTTTCCTCGTCCAGGGTGACGCTGAACAGGGCGGCGCTGTCCTGATAGTAGGTTTCCACCGTGTCGGCGTCCAGCGTCTCGATGGGCTGCACGATATCCACCACGTCGTCCAGCCAGGTGACGCTGAGGACGCCCTCACAGGAACCAATCTCCTCCTTCAGGGCCAGGGCCTCCGGGATGGTCACATCCGTCACCATCACCCGGGCGTTGGGGATGCCCCCGGAAAACTCCTCCTCCATCACCTCCAGGGAGATGGTGGAGGCGGTGCCCTCCGGCAGATACTTTGACAGGTCGTAGTTGACCCCTACATCGTCTGTCAGGAAGAAGCAGATCACTGTGGCAATCAAAAAGAGCGCCATGATTTTTTTGGGATTGTTGACCACCCCACGGTAAAAGGCCCTCATGCCGTTCCCCCCTCCGTCCTGGGACAGGCGATCCCCGTCACCTGGAATGTACTGCGGCCGCTGGTCACCGTCAGGGTAAGCTTTTGGCAGTCCACCCGGCCCACGGCGGAAAAGGAAAATTCCTTCGACACGGCCCGCAGCCTGCCATAGATGGTACAGGAGCCGTCCCGGTTCAGGACGCCCTCCACCGGCTCCCGTCTGCCCATCACGGTCAGGACGCCGGTGAGGGCAGGGCCGCCCAGAGCCAGCTCCAGAAAGCCCCTCCGCATCCCCATGGGGGTTTGCACTTGAATCCTGTATTGATATTGCATTTGAGGCATAGAACACCCCTCCTCTGTCTGCCTCCATTATAAATCCGTGTTTCGCAAAAGAAAACGGTCAAATCCCCCACTTTGGGTAAACTTTGCACATGGAAATGCCTTTCCTTTCGGACAGCTGTCCCATTTTCCTGTTGCAGCGGATGTAAAACCTATATATAATAACGGCAAGGGGGTGTATGGCATGAAACAGGAGGATAAATCCGGGCAGACAAAGCAACGCTTTGCCGAGACGCTGAAGGAACTGTTGCAGCAAAAGCCGCTGACAAAAATCACGGTGAGCCAGCTGGTGACGGCCTGCGGCCTGAACCGGAAAACCTTTTATTACCACTTTCAGGACCTGTACGACCTGCTCCGGTGGATGCTGGAGCAGGAGGCCATTGAGGTGATCCGGCAGTATGACCTGCTGACGGAGTACGAGGAGGCGATTCAGTTCGTCATGGACTATATGCAGCAGAACGGGACCGTTCTGCGGAACATCTGCCACAACGCGGGCCGGGACCGGTTGAAGGACTTCTTCTTTCTGGGCTTTGTGAGCATCTTCCGGCGAAGCATTGATACGGTGGCGGAGCGGAACCGCCTCTCCCTGTCCGAGGAATTTCTTCACTACCAGAGCCATTTCTATGCAGAGGCCGTGGCCGGGCTGATGGTGGAATGGGTTGAGAACGAAATCAAGCTGGCGCCGGAGCAGGCCGTGCTGTACATCTCCACCATTCTGCGCTCGTCCATCCCCGCAGTGCTCCACACCGCAGACGGTATGGACGCTTTCCGGCGGGACGACGTATAACAATTTGACAATTCCATGGGAATCAGGTAGAATAATAAAATAGTAAATGCGGGCGCATGGCGCCCGCTGACACAGGAGGTTTTGTTATGGCACACCAGATGGTGGTCGTTCTGGACTTTGGAGGGCAGTACAATCAGCTGATTGCCCGCCGTGTCCGGGAATGTCAGGTCTATTGCGAAGTGATTCCTTATACAACCCCCCTTGAGACCGTCAGGGCGATGAACCCCATCGGCATCATCTTTACCGGCGGCCCCAACAGCGTCTACCTGGAGGATGCGCCCCGGGTGGACCCGGCGATCTTCACCTGGGGCGTACCTGTGCTGGGCATCTGCTACGGGTGCCAGCTGATGGCCCAGGAGCTGGGGGGACAGGTGGTGCCCGCCCAGGACGATTCCGCCCGGGAGTATGGCAAGACCGCCACTTACTATGACACCGATTGCAGGCTGTTCCGGGGCCTGCCCGCCGAAGGCATCTCCTGGATGAGCCACAGCGACTATATGGCGAAGGTGCCGGAGGGCTTCCGGCTGGTGGCCCACTCCGCCGCCTGCCCCAACGTGGCCATTGCGGACGAGGGGCGGGGGTTCTACGGCGTCCAGTTCCACCCGGAGGTCAACCATACAGAGAACGGCTCCCAGATGCTGCACGACTTCCTGTATGAGGTCTGCCACGCCAAAGGCGACTGGACCATGGGGGATTACTGCAAAACCGCCATCGCCTCTGTCCGGGAAAAGGTGGGGGACGGCAAGGTGCTGCTGGCCCTCTCCGGCGGCGTGGACTCCTCCGTGGCAGCGGCTCTGCTGGCGGAGGCGGTGGGCAACCAGCTGACCTGCGTTTTTGTGGACCACGGCCTGATGCGTAAGAACGAAGGGGACGAGGTGGAGGCCGCCTTCTCCAAGTGGAATATCCACCTGATTCGCATGAACGAGGAGGAACGGTTCCTCCGGGAGCTGGCGGGCGTGACCGACCCGGAGCAGAAGCGGAAAATCATCGGGGAGCAGTTCATCCGGGTCTTTGAGCAGGTGGGCAAGCAGATCGGCTCTGTGGACTACCTGGTGCAGGGGACGATTTACCCCGACGTCATCGAATCCGGCAAGGGCGACGCCGCCGTCATCAAGAGCCATCACAACGTGGGCGGCCTGCCGGACTATGTGGACTTCAAGGAGATCATCGAGCCTCTGCGGATGCTCTTCAAGGACGAGGTGCGGCAGCTGGGCCGGGAGCTGGGCCTGCCGGATTATCTGGTGAACCGCCAGCCTTTCCCGGGGCCTGGACTGGGCATCCGCATCATCGGCGACATCACCAGGGAGAAGGCGGACGTGCTCCGGGAGGCTGACGCCATCTTCCGGGAGGAGATTGCCAGGGCCGGGCTGGACAGCCAGATTGACCAGTATTTCGCCGTGCTGACGGACACCCATTCCGTGGGTGTCATGGGCGACGGGCGCACCTATGATTACACCCTGGCCCTGCGGGGGGTCACCACCAGCGACTTCATGACCGCCGACTGGGCCAGGATTCCCTATGAGGTGCTGGATACTGTTTCGGTGAGGATCGTCAACGAGGTGAAGCATATTAACCGGATTGTGTATGATATTACGTCAAAGCCGCCGGCGACGATTGAGTGGGAATAATAAATTTTTCGTTTCACAGTCCCGAAAAACGTTGAAATTCCAGCGTTTTTCGGGATTTGCCATTTTTACTGGCTACAAACTGGCTACATTTGAAGCCTTTTTTGTAGCCAGACGCTCACGGCATGATACCGTCGAGCTGTCTGGCTACCTCCACCTGCTTGTTGGGGTAAAGGTGGCTGTAGGTGTCCATGGTGGTCTGCACTTTCTCGTGGCCGAGCCGTTCTGCGATCAGCAGCGGGGAGCAGCCCATCTCTACCAGCAGACTTGCATGGCTGTGGCGGATGTCGTGTACTCTGATCCGTTTCACTCCAGACACCTTGCACCCATGCTCCATTTCGTGGTACAGAAAGTTCTTGGTGTAGGGAAAGAGCCGGTCATCGGGCTGCAAGTCATAGCAATGGGACATATACTCCTGCAAGCAGTC
>JAJQCJ010000088.1 GCA_021202775.1 Clostridiales bacterium
CGAGAAATGGGGCCCCCGGAGGGAAACAACGTAATTCCTTCATCATTCCTTGTCTAAGGAGATTAGTCCCTTGAAGTAGATGCTCCTTGCTTCAACTGTCCCTGACAATATCCGCGAACTGCCCGCCCACCAGCTTGCAGAGGGCCTCCGGCTCCACCACCACCTGGGTGCCGATGCGCCCGGCGGAGACGGCGATTTCGTCATAGAGCTGGGCCGTCTCCTGAAAGGTGGTGGGAAAGGGCTTCTTCATCCCGATGGGGGAGCAGCCGCCCCGGACGTACCCTGTCAGGGGGAGCAGCTCCTTCACATGGAGCATGGCCACGCTCTTTTCCCCCACCGCCCGGGCGGCCTTTTTCAAATCCAGCTCCTGACTCACCGGCAGGTCAAAGACGTAATAGCTCCCGCTGGCCCCTCTGGCCACCAGGGTTTTGTAGACGCTGTCCGGGTCCTGGTCCAGAGCCTGGGCCACCGTCAGGCCGTCCGGGGCCTCGCCGCCGTCATGGGGGTAGGTGCGGATTTGGTAGGGAATCCCCGCCTCCTCCAGCATCCGCATGGCGTTGGTCTTGGTTTCCTTTGGCTGCTTCATGGTGCGGCTGCCTCCGTGGGGTTACAGATGATACAGATCGGTGTACTTTTCCTCCAGATAAGTGGTGTACACCGTGGGGTCGAAGGCTTCGCTGGTGGCCTTTTGGAAGATTTCCGCCGGGGTGTAGGTGGAGCCGTACTGCCAGATGTGCTCCCGGTTCCACTGGTTGATGGGGCCGAAGTCCCCCCGGCGCAGGCAGCCGTCCACGTCCACGGTCTCCTTCATCTTCCGCAGATACTGGGCGCCGTAGGCGCTGCCCAGGGCGTAGGAGGGGAAGTAGCCCACGCTGCCGCCGGACCAGTGGCTGTCCTGGAGGACGCCGTGGGTGTCGTCGGGCACGTCTATCCCCAGATACTCTTTATAAAGCCGGTTCCAGGCGGCGGGCAGGTCGTGGACCGCCAGGGTGCCGTCAAAGACGGCCTTCTCCAGCTCATAGCGCACCATGATGTGGAGGCAGTAGGTCAGCTCGTCCGCCTCGGTGCGGATCAGGGAGGGCTGGGCCATGTTCACCGCCCGGTAGAAGTCCTCGGCGGTGTAGCCCGCCAGCTCCTCCGGGAAAATCTCCCGGAGCTTGGGGAACAGGTAGGAGGTGAAGGCTCGGCTCCGGCCCAGAATGTTCTCATAGAAGCGGCTCTGGCTCTCGTGGATGCCCATGGACACGCCGTTGTCCAGCACGGTGTAGGCCAGGTCCGGGTCAATCCCCAGCTCATACAGGGCGTGGCCCCCCTCGTGGATGACGCTGTACATGGAGGAGGCGAAGTTGTCCTCATAGTAATGGGTGGTGATGCGGACGTCGTACAGGGAGCCCAGGGTGGTGGTGAAGGGGTGCTCGGTGGTGGCCAGACCGCAGTGGTTCAGGTCGATGCCCATGGTCTCCATCAGCAGGCGGGACAGCTTATCCTGCTTTTCCACGGAGAAGTGGCCGTGGAGGCAGCTGTCGTCCACCTGGGGCTTTGCCTGCACCTTCTTCAGCAGAGGGACGATGTGGGCCCGGAGGGTGGCGAAGAACCGGTCACAGCTCTCCCGGGTGGCCCCCTCCTCGAACTGGTTCAGCCAGTAGTCATAGGGGTCCTTCTCCGGGGCGCAGTACCCGGCGAAGCGGCGGAGGGTGGCGAAGATCTCCGTCAGCTGTGGCTCAAACAGGGCGAAGTCATTGGTCGCCTTGGCGGTGTGCCACACGTCGTCCGCCTCCACCAGCAGCTTCTGATAGGCCACATATTCCTCCATGGGGATGCTCTGCATTTCCCGGATGTCCCGGAGCATCAGGGTGACGGTGCGGCCCTCCCGGAGGGTCAGGTTCTCCCGCTGGCCGTCCAGAAACTCCAGCAGGGAGACGGTGTCCGCCCCGGTGCTGAGGAGATACAGCTCCTGGGTCAGGACAGACAGGGTCTGCCCCCGGTTCCCGGCGGAGCCCTTGGGGGCGGAGGTGACGCCGTCGTAGTAAATCAGGCCCACAGCGTGGTTGTAGGCGGTGAGCTTCTGCTGGAGGGCGGTGAGTTTGGCTCTTGCTTCTTCCAAAGTCATGAATATTCCTCCTGTTGAAAGCTGTCAGCTGTTAGCTGTTGGCTGTTAGTGGCGGTGGGGGCGCTGTGTGTTCCTCCCGCCAGTAGGGGCGCACAGTGTGCGCCCGGCTATGGTTGGTTCTATTTCCGTGTTTCGTCGGGAAATGAGGCATAGCAAAAGGCAGCTATTTTTTACATCTATACAAAATTTGCTGTTAGGCGCAGCCAATTTTCCCGGAGTAATCTCTGATGGAACACTTTTTTGAAGACGCAAACTGGCGGGCGCACACTGTGCGCCCCTACTGTGTAAGGAAAACGCGGCGTCCATCTAAGGGGAAAGCAGGCTGGGCGGCCAGGGGCCGCCCCTACAGAAGCGCAGACATTCGGATTTACTCTCTGTTGGTCTTGCAGCGCAAAACAAAACACGGGAAGCGTTTTCCGCTTCCCGTTTATTATACCGTGAAAGGACCGTCTTGTCAAACCGCCCGCGCTTTGGCCCGGGCCGCCAGCGGCCTGCCCTGGAAGTTCTCCCGGGGCAAAAAGTCCAGGGCGCCGCCGGTTTGGTAGGCGTCGAAAGCCTGCTCCACCAGGGCGGCGGAGGGACGGACGGCCCCCTCCAGCAGGGCCAGCAGCGCCGGGTTGGTGCGCTCCGTCTCCGGGGCGGGGGATTTATGGAGCAGCATCCGGGCGGCGGAGTCGCTTTTGCAGGTGATGAGGTCAAAGGGAGCGCAGAACGCCGTCCCCTGAAACAGGGTCAGCAGCCGGGACACCCGATAGAACCCCGCCATGGACACCTGAAAGCGGTGGGCGTCCACACTTTCGTAGGCGTGGGCGGCGGCGGCGTACACCCGGG
>JAJQCJ010000115.1 GCA_021202775.1 Clostridiales bacterium
TCCAATGGCGGAAATTTACCGCAAGACGCCGCAGCTGCATTTATTCAGAGGTTCCCTAGGGGAAAATTCCGGCGATTTCCCGGCAGAGTGTTGACAGCAGCTGTTCTCTGTGGTATAACATACATACCGAATGAATGTAAGGGGGGTGAATCTATGGCGAGAAACAAATACCCGGAGGAGACGGTGGAGAAGATTCTGACGGCGGCGCGGCGGCTCTTTCTGGAAAAGGGGTACGAGCATACCACCATTCAGGACATCGTGGACCAGCTGGACGGCCTGACCAAGGGGGCCATCTACCACCATTTCAAATCCAAGGAAGAAATTCTGACGGCGCTGAAGGACGATATGTACAGCGAGGCCGACGTCTTTCATGATATGGAGCAGCAGACGGGGCTGAACGGATTGGAGAAGCTCCAGTATGTTCTGCGGCGCAACCAGGAGTACCAGACCACCCCGGAAAATATAGGTATCTCCAGGCAGTTCGTTCCCCTGTTAGAGAACCCCCACATCCTGGCCAACATGATCCGTGGGAACCGGGACAATCTGTCCCCCCGTCTGCTGGCGCTGATTCAGGAGGGGCAGCGGGACGGTTCCATCCACACCGACTATGCCCAGGAGCTGGCGGAGCTGCTCTCTCTGCTGGAGCTGTGGCTGGGCCCTACGGTCTATCCCGCCTCGCCGGAGGGTGAGCGGCGCAAGCTGAAGCTGATTCAGGAGATGTACGCCCACTTTGGCATCCCGCTGGTGACGGACGAATTTATCGACCAGGTCTGCACCGGCATCTATGGGGATGGGGAGCAGTAAACAGACTGTCTGCGGGCGTTTCCCACAGGAAACGCCCGCAGACCATCAACCCGCCCGCCTGGCGGCGCTCTTTTTTGCAACAATACATACCTTCTGAATGTATGTAAAAAGAAAGGATGAACACCATGAAAACACGGAATGAGCCGGCGGCGCTGACCGCCAAAACCCTTCGGGCCGCCTTCTATGACCACAACCACGGGGCATTTGCCCTGTCTGTCCTGGCGACTGCGCTGACCCAGGCGCTGCTGCTGGGCATCTCCTGGATTCTGCTGGAGCTGATGAATGCCATCTCCGGCGAAGCGGGGGCGAAAAGCTTGGAAAATCTGGCACTGATGATTGCGGTTTATCTGCTGCTGTTCACGCTGGTTTCGCTGCTGGGCCGGGCGGTGCAGCCCCGGTTTCTGCGCACCGCCATGGAGCAGTATAAAGCTCTGGTTCTGGAAAAGCTGATGGGCAAGAGCCTCGCCTCCTTTGAGCGGGAACCCACCTCTGCCTATCTGTCCGCCCTGTCCAACGACGCCGCCGTCATCGAGGGGGACTACCTGGAGGCGGAGTTCCAGATCATCGGAAACCTGCTGGATTTCTGTGGGGCGTTCCTGCTGATGCTGTACCTCTCCCCCTTGCTGACGGCGGTGGTGGCGGTGCTGACCGTCCTCCCCATGGCGGCGTCCATGGGCGTCGGACGGCGGCTGGAACCGTTGGAACGGCAGGTGTCAGAGGAAAATGCGTCCTTCACCGCCGCGCTGAAGGACTGTCTCAGCGGGTTTTCCGTTGTCAAGAGCTTTCGGTCAGAGGGGGCGTTTTTGCGCCTCCTGTCCGACAGAAACGGCGCGCTGGAGGAGAAAAAGCGCCAAAAGCGGCGGCTGCGGCTTTCTGTCAGCGCGGTGAGCATCGCCGCCGGGCTGCTCGCTCAGTTTGGCGTCTTTTTTGCGGGGGTGTGGATGGTGCAGTCCGGGCGGAACATCACGGTGGGCACCGTCATCGCCTTTGTCAACCTGATGAACTGCATCGTCTCGCCCATTTCGGAGCTGCCCGGTCTGCTGACCGCCCGGAGGGCCGCTGTGGGACTGCTGGAAAAGATGGCCGGCCTCCTTTGCCGGAACAGCGACAGGGGCGGTCTGTCCGTCCCGCCCGGGCTGGAGCAGGGTATCCGGCTGTCAGACGTGTCCTTCCGCTATGAAGCGGGGCGGGAGGTGCTCCACGGGGTCTCTGCCACCTTTGAGGCGGGTAAATGCTACGCCATTGTGGGCAGCTCCGGCTGCGGGAAATCCACCCTGCTCCATCTGCTGCGGGGCGGCGCCGCTGACTATCAGGGCAGCATCACCTACGACGGCGTGGAGGGGCGGAACATCAGCAACGCATCCCTGTCCGACCTGGTGGCATCCATCCAGCAGACGGTCTTTGTATTCAACGCCACCCTTCGGGAGAACGTCACCATGTTCCGGGACTTCCCGGAGGAGGACGTGGCCGCCGCCCTCCGCATGGCCAACCTGACCGGGCTGGTGGCAGACCGGGGAGCGGACTGCCTCTGCGGCGAAGGGGGCGCGGGGCTGTCCGGCGGGGAGAAGCAGCGGATCGCCATCGCCCGCAGCCTGCTGCGCAGGGCGGCGGTTCTGTTGGTGGACGAGGCCACCGCCGCACTGGATGCGGAAACCGCCTATCAGGTGTCCTCTGACCTGCTGAACCTGTCGGGCGTCACCCGCATTGTGGTCACGCACACGCTGGAGAAGGCCCTCCTCGTGCGCTATGACCAAATCCTCGTGATGAAGGATGGCGCGGTGGTGGAGACGGGCACCTTTGACGCACTGATGGCGAAAAAGGGACTGTTCTACGCGCTCTACACCGTTGCCCAGTGACAGCGGAAAACGGCTCAGCGGAGGCGCCTCCGCTGAGCCGTTTCTATTTTCCGCCTTAAGGAACCTCTGAATAAATACAGCTGCGGCGTCTTGCGGTAAATTTCCGCCATAAATGCGTTGCAAAAGCTTGAAATCCGTCAGGATTACCCTCAAGGGGTATGCCCGCGCCTGACGG
>JAJQCJ010000164.1 GCA_021202775.1 Clostridiales bacterium
CGTTCTTTCCCTCCGGGGGCCCCATTTCTTGCTCCGCCAAGAAATGGGGGAAAGAGGGCGGCTTAGGGAGGAGCTTCGGGGCCTCGCTCCTCCCTAAGAACCCTCCTCCTGTCATCCTGGGGCTTCGCGCTGTCCAATCTATAAGTGGTCTGTCAGGCAACAGACGATGTAACTTCTAACTGGTGAGACTGCCGCCGATGGCGGCTGGCAGGGATTGCAGCCCACGTCCCTGCCTTACGGCGGGACGGGCGGCAATTTTATTGTCCTTTGGTCGCTGAAATCTGACTGTAAGGGTACGTTCTTGCTTCTAATGTAAAAAGCAATAGATTATCACGCTCTTTGATAAGAAGTTGTGACCTTGCGATTCAGACAGATGTTATCTATCGTTGGATAATAAAATTGCTCGTTCCGCCCGCCTTTGGCAGGGCGGAACGGCAATCCTCCCCAGCCGCCATCGGCGGCAGCTTTGGTGCGTAACAAGTTACATCGTCTCTAGCGGAATAGACCACTTGACGGTAGGATAGCGCGAAGCCCAGCGGGATACGGGGAGATTCTTAAGAGGGGGGCCACAGGTCCCCCTCTTAAGCCGCCCTCTTTTGCTGCTTTTCTCGGCGGAGCGAGAAAAGCAGGCCCCCGCTTCCCTGGCAAGGGAAGGCCGGACAAAGCCTTTACAGCGAACGTTATCTAAGGAGACTATTCTCCTGAAGTGAATGACCTTCCCCTCACAGCAGCCCCTTCTCCGTGAGAATCTCCTCCACCGCCTGAACGCACTCATACACCATCCCGTCGCAGTGGGGCTTTTTGTCTGCGCCGCCGCTTTTCTTGTAGGCGGCCAGCAGTTCCCGGCACAGCAGCATGCCGTCATGGTTGTCCTTTATCATCGTATAGAACCGATTGACAGTGGGACCATCGTCCACGCCGTACAGCCCCAGGGCCATCAGACCGCCGGTGACCGCCCCGCATACCGAGGCCATCTTCATCCCCGCGCCGAAGTTGGCGCTGAGGGCGTTGGCGGTGGCGGTGTCCATCCCCCTGCGCTCCGCGAAGGGGATCAGCACGCTCTGGGCGCAGTTATAGTGTACGTTGGGGTCGCCCCGCAGGGCCTTGCTTCTCTCTAACAATTCACTCATGGATTGTACCGTCCTTTCTGTTTTTAAGGAACCTCTGAACAAATGCACTGCGGCGCCTTGCGGTAAATTTCCGCCATAAATGCGTTGCAAAGTCTTGAAATCCGTCAGGATCACCCTCAAGGGGTATGCCCGCGCCTGACGGCGCTCCTGATCCTGCGCCTTTGCGCCTTTTTCTGAAGCGCAGGCCGAATGGCCAATTCCTCTTATGCGCAAATGCAGGGAGCAATGGCCGCAGGCCATGCGAGTCGCAGACGCAAATTTCCTCGCAATCCGCTCTTGTCCATTTATTCAGAGGTTCCCTGAAACGCTGTTTAATTTAATGTGTCCTGATTCTGGGCGAACAGCTCCTGCACCCGCTCCAATATAGCACGGTTTTCCGGTCTTTGCAAGTCGGGGTCCCGCTCCAGCAGCGTCTCCGCCGCCGCCTGGGCCTCCCGCAGCACCCGCATATCCCCCGCCAGATCCGCCACCCGGAGCTGGGGCAGGCCGTGCTGCCGGTTGCCGAAGAAGTCGCCGGGGCCTCGCAGCTCCAGATCCAGCTCTGCGATTTTGAAGCCGTCGTTGGTGGAGCAGAGGGCTTTCAGCCGCTTCCGGGTCTCCTGGCTGCGGTTGGAGGACACCAGAACGCAGTAGCTCTTGGCCGTCCCCCGGCCCACCCGGCCCCGGAGCTGGTGGAGCTGGGACAGGCCGAACCGCTCGGCGTTCTCCACCACCATCAGGGTGGCGTTGGGCACGTCCACCCCCACCTCGATGACCGTGGTGGCCACCAGCACGTCCGTTTCCCCGGCGGCGAAGGCGTTCATGGCGGCGGCCTTGGCTTTGGCGCTGAGCTTGCCGTGGACCAGGCCGATGCGGAGGTTGGGGAACACCTCCTTTTGCAGCGTCTCCGCGTAGGCCTCCACCGCCTTCAGCTCCTGGGCGGGGGTCAGCTCCGTCTCCTGGAGAGGGGCGGCGGCGTCTCCCACGGCGGGGCAGACGATATAGGTCTGGTGCCTCTCCGCCTTCTGGCGGCGGATGAAGCCGTACATCCGCTGGCGCTTGTCCTCGCTGATGAGGAAGGTGTCGATGGTCTGCCGCCCCGGGGGCAGCTCGTCCATGACGGACACCTCCAAATCGCCGTAGAGAATCAGCGCCAGGGTCCGGGGAATGGGGGTGGCGGACAGCACCAGCACATGGGGGTGGAAGTCCCCTTCGCCCCCTTTTCCGGCCAGAGCCGCCCGCTGGCCCACGCCAAAGCGGTGTTGCTCGTCGGTGACCACCAGGCCCAGCCGCCGGAACCGCACCCCTTCGGACAGCAGGGCGTGGGTGCCGATGACCACATCCAGCAGCCCCAGCTCCAGCTCCTCATAGACGCTTCGCTTTTCCTTCGCCTTCATGCTGCCGGTGAGCAGGCCCACCCGGAGGCCGCTCTGTTCCAGCAGGGGCTGTAAGGTGGCGTAGTGCTGCCGGGCCAGAATCTCGGTGGGAGCCATCAGGGCCGACTGCCACCCGCTTTTCGCCGCCAGGTACAGGCAGCCAGCCGCCACCACCGTCTTGCCGCTGCCCACGTCCCCCTGCACCAGCCGGTTCATGGCCCGGCCGGAGGCCATGTCGGCGGCGGCCTCCTCCAGGGCCCGGCGCTGGGCCCCGGTCAGGGGGAAGGGCAGGGTGGCGATATAGTCCTCCAGCCTGCCGCCGGTGCAGACCGCCCCCTGGCCCATGCCCCGGCGGGTCTTCATCAGGGCCAGGCCCAGGGAGAAGTAGTACAGCTCCTCGAATACCAGCCGCCGCCGGGCCCCCTCCAGCTCCCCCTCGGTTCTGGGGAAGTGGACGTATTGCAGGGCCGGGCCGATGGACAGCAGCCCGTGTTCCCGCCGCAGCTCCTCCGGCAGGCGCTCCGGGACGGAGCGGCCGCAGTCCGCCAGCACCCGCTGCACCGCCCCGGCAATCAGGTTGTTGGAGATCCCCGCCGTCAGGGGATACACCGGCATGATGCGGCCGGTGAACCGCTGGCGGCCCTTTGGCTCAAAGACGGGGTTGGTCATGGCCACCCGGCCGCTGTCCTTCTCCACCTTTCCGAAGAAGATGTATTCCTCCCCCGGCGTCAGGGCGGTTTGCACATAGGTCTGGTTGAAAAAGGTAACGGTCATCTGCCCCTGGTCGTCCACCACCCGCACCTTCGTCACCGTCAGCCCCTGGCGGATCTGGCTGGTGACGGGCCGCTGGGCCACCATGGCGGGGATGCACACCGCTGTCTCCACGGGGGCGTCGGCGATGGAGACGGTGGCCCGCCTGTCCTCGTAGCGCTTGGGGAAGTACCACAGCAGGTCCCCCGCCGTGGCAATGCCCAGCTTTTCCAGCCCCCTGGCCCGGGCCGGGCCGATGCCGGGCAGGGTCTGCACCGGGTCTGTCAGCTGAATCGCCATAGTATGCCCCCTCCTTTCCAGGTATTTAGATAATTTTACCACTTTTATCCGGATTATGGAAGAAAATCTTTCTCTTTTATCAATAGCTATCTCATTTCAAAAGTGTTATATTGACCACATGGCAGGCAGCACTCGTTTGGAGGGCGAAACACTTTCCCTCCCGCGCCTGCAGAAACGGACAGACAGCGCCGTTTTTTCCCAGAAAACGCCCCACTTTTGCCGCCGGGTTCCTTCGTGATGCGGAGGGTATGGGCAGAGTGTACAAAAACCCTTCACGCAAGTCTTTTGTAAAATATACAGTTTTGCCATTGTAAACGGCTTTGTTTTTTGGTAGACTAAAGGAAAGCTGAATGTTCTTTTCCAAAAGGAACCCGACAAGATATTGAAAGGATGAATTCCCATGACCACTTATAACACCGCTGAGCTGCGCCGGCAGAACCGCAACCGCGTGTTCCGCTATATCTATGCCTCCCCCACCCCTGTCACCAAGCAGGACGTGGCCCATAACCTGAACCTGAGCCTGCCCACCGTGGGCCAGAACCTGAAGGAGCTGCAGGACGCCGGTCTGCTGGAGACCCAGGGCACCTTTGATTCCACCGGCGGCCGGAAGCCCCGGGCCATCGGCCTGAACGCCTCCATCAAGTGCAGCATTGGCATCATGCTCTCCAACTACCATATCCATCTGGTCTGCATTGACCTGCGGGCCAAGGTGCTGTATCAGGAGCATGTGGAGCGGGCCTTTGAAATCTCCGACGACTATTTTGAAGGGGTGGCCAGCCTGCTGGAGTCCTTTATCGATAAGAACCAGATCGACCGCACCGCCCTGCTGGGCGTGGGCGTGGCCCTGCCCGGCATCCCCGATGAGGACACCGGCATCATCAGCCTGTCCCGCACCCTGTCCTCGGAGAATTTGACCTTTGACCAGCTGACCTCCCATATCCCCTACCCCTGCCATGTGGAGAACGACGCCAACGCAGGCGGCATGGCCGAGTGGTGGAACCATGCTGAGCATGAGAACATGGTCTACCTGTCCATTCAGCGGGGCGTGGGCGGCGCCGTGCTGCTGGACGGCGCCCGCTACATGGGTCACCACCATCACTCCGGCGAGTTCGGCCATATGTGCATCGTCCCCGGCGGGCAGCGCTGCACCTGCGGCCGCCGCGGCTGCCTGGAGGCCTACTGCTCCACCGCCCGCATCTCCACCGACCTGGGCATCAGCCGTGAGGAGTTCTTCGACGCCCTGGAGCATGGCAATCTGGAGTATCAGAAGATCTGGAACGACTATCTGGATCATCTGTCCTACGGCATCAACAACATCCGCATGGTGCTGGACTGCGATGTGGTGCTGGGCGGCGTGCTGGCCCAGTTCATGAGCCCCTATCTGGAGGATCTCCGCCTCCGTCTGCGCAGCCTCAGCCCCTTCGATACCGACGGCAAGTATCTGAAGCTGAGCCGCTACCTGAACTGGTCCACCTGCGTGGGCGCTGCGCTGTACTTCGTCAACGATTTTATCGAGAACATCTAAAGCGTATATTGCCTGCGCTGCCGCCCTCTGCGGCGCGGGCATTTCCCCCTGCGGAGCCGGTTGCTCGTCCGGCTCCGCAGTTTCTACCATTATTTGACAGGATTTGACAGGAGGAATGGTCTATGTCCATCACAAGCGCCCCCTTCGGCGTCACCGCCGCCGGCATCCCCGTCACCGCCTACACCCTGACCAACCGCCACGGCTCCAGGGCCGTGGTGCTGGACTACGGCGGAACGGTGCAGTCCCTCATCGTCCCTGACCGGGACGGTACCCCCACCGACGTGGTATTGGGCTACGACAGCGTGGCTGACTACGAGCGGGGCAGCTGTTACTACGGCGCCTTTGTGGGCCGGTACGCCAACCGCATCGCGGGCAGCCGCTTCCCGCTGGAAGGGCGGGAGGTGCAGCTCACCCCCAATGAGGGGCGGAACCACCTCCACGGCAACTTCTGCTTTGAGGTGTATGACGCCGCCGTGGAGGGGGATTCCCTGGTGCTGCGCCGCACCAGCACCGACGGGGAGGACGGCTACCCCGGCGCGGTGACGCTGAAGCTCACCTACACCCTGACGGAGGAGAACGGGCTGGTGCTGGACTATCAGGCCGCCACCGACCAAACCACGGTGATCAACCTGACCAACCACTCCTATTTCAACCTGTCCGGCCACGCCTCCGGCGCCGCCCTGGACACCGTTCTGCAGCTCAACGCCAGCCGCATCACCGAGGCGGACAGCGAGAGCATCCCCACCGGCGTCATCCGGGACCTTTCCCCGGAGGACCCCTTCAACTTCACCGTTCCCAAGGCCATCGGCCGGGACATCGGGGCCGACGATCAGCAGCTCCGCTTCGGCGGTGGCTATGACCACAACTATATTCTGGACCTCCCCTCTCTGGAGACGCCGGTGGCTACTGCTGTCAGCCCCCGCACCGGCATCCTGATGGACGTTTACACCACCCAGCCCGGCGTCCAGTTCTACTCCGCCAACTTTGTGCAGGACGACCCGGTGGGCCACGGCAAGGGGGATACGGTCTACCCCCAGCGGGGCGGCTTCTGTCTGGAGACTCAGCACTACCCCGACTCCCCCAACCGCCCGGAATTCCCCTCCACCGTCCTCCGGCCCGGAGAGGCATACCATCAGGTGACGGAGTACCGGTTCAGCGTCACCGAGTGACACAAAGCGCACAAAACATACAAAGCAGGCTTCCGCAGAGAATGCGGAAGCCTGTTTTTTGAGTTTTTATTGCTGCGCCTGGTACGCCTCGTCCAGCTCCCGGAAGAACCGGTAGTAGGGCAGGAGCCATTGAAAGCCCTCCACCACATCGTCCACCAGGCCGGGGCCGCTGCAACGGCCGTCGTCATAGCTGCGGGGGCTGCACAGGCTCACCGCTTTCCGGTTGAACCAGGGCTTCAGCAGGTCGCTTACCTCCCCCTTGGGTCGCTTATACTCGTCCCCGATCAGCTGGAAGTCGGGCCGTTCCAGCAGCCCCCGGGCCAGAGCATCCGCCCTGGGCCTTTCCTCCAGCAGCTTTTTGCGGTACAGGGCCATCATGGCGGGCGGAGCCCAGTAGTAGCCCATGCCCAGCTCATAGCCCTCCGGGGCGATCTCAAAGTAGAAGGTGGCGTTGGCGGTCCACCCCTCCTGAGGCGGGCACAGGACGAACCACAGATGATCCTTGTACCGCCTGCCGTCCCGCACCAGCCGCACGTCCCGGTAGATGCGGGTCACCCGGAGGTTCAGGGCCAAATCAGGGTTGGCGTCCAGGAAACGCTCCTGCACCTCCCCGCCCAGCGCGCACAGGGGGTTGTAGGCATGGGTCAGATAGTCCTCCTTGTGGGCCAGGAACCAGCCCCGTTCATTGTTCAGCCGAATCCCCCAGAGGAATTGCGCTGTCTCATCGGTAAAACCCTGAAAGGTCATAGTCATTCACTCTGCTCCCCGTCTCCGCCGGCGTTCTCCGTCTCGGTGCTGCCGGAGTCCCCGGAGTCGCCGCTGCTGCCGGAATCACCGGAGCTGCCGGAATATCAGGATTATCCGCATCTGCCGGTGACGCCGCATAAGACGGAGTAGCAGAAGGTGCCCGAGGAGACGGAAAATAAAGATTCGGCGGAGCTGCCGGAGTCACCGCTGCTGCCGGTGTCGCCAGAGCTGCCGGAGTCACCGCTGCTGCCGGTGTCGCCGGAGCTGCCGGAGTCGCCGCTGCTGCCGGAATCACCGGAGCTGCCGGAATCGCCGGAATCACCGGAATCACCGGAGCTGCCGGTATCCCCGGAACTGCCGGAATCGCCGGAATCACCGGAGCTGCCGGTGTCGCCGGAATCGCCGCTGTTGCCAGTATCCCCGGAGCTGCCGGTATCGCCGGTATCGTCCTCGTCGTCGTCCTCATCGTCGTTGTTGGTGGTCACCCACTCCTTGGTGCCCACCAGCACCACCTGATCCCGCTTGGAGTAGACGCTGTAGGCTTCCTCGGTGGTGGAGATCAGGTTGCCGTCGGCGTCGTAAATGTGCCGATAGGTCTGCACCCGGTAGCCGGTCTCCCCCTCCACCGAGACGGAGGATTGCCCCACATACATGGAGGAGTCCGACTTCTGCACCGTGCTGTAGTTGATGGTGGCCAGCACCTCATTGGTGACTTCCACGGTGTAACCGGTGAGGTTAGTGCCGTAAATGGTGCAGGTCAGCGTATTGCCGGAGGAATAACTGGTTACAATCTTGATGGGATATTCCGAATCGTTGGTGAACTTGAAGTCCGGCCCGCCCCAGGACACCGTGGCGTCCTGGCCCAGAGGCACATAGGAGGAGGCATAGGTGTGGTTGGTGCGCTCGGTGATCTCCAGATTGGCCAGCAGCACCGCGTTGTACAGGGTGGAGGAGGTCTGGCAGATGCCGCCTCCCAGCTCCTGCACCGTGTCGCCGTTGGAGTAGGCCGTCGCCGTCTTGTAGCCGGCCGCCTCCGTCCGCTCACCCACCGTGTCGTTATAGGAGAAGGTCTCCCCCGGCAGGAGGATGACCCCGTCGCAGGAGGCCGCCGACAGCTGAACGTTGGTCCTGCGGTTGCTGGTGCCGCTGACGTAGGTGGAGTAGGTGCCCAGCACGTCCCGGAACAGGTTCTCCTCCATCAGCGCGGTGGTGATTTCCGGCTCGGTGTAGATCAGGGCGATCTCCACCGTGTCCCCCTCCTCGGCGCTGGCCAGGGCCTCCGCCGCCGCGTCCACGTCAAAGCTGACGCCGTCCACTGAGTCCACAATGGCGTAATCCTGCTCCGGGTCCAGGGTGGCGTCCACCGGCTCGGTATAGATCTCCTCGTAGATGGCCTCCAGGTCGGCCTCCTCCAGATCCCCTTCGGTCATGGGGCAGTCCAGCACCGTCTCAAAGTCGTCGTTGGCCACCGCCTCCAGCATCAGCTCCACCAGGGCGGTGGTGTCCGCCACCTGACCCACGGTGCCCTTGGTCAGGAGGATGGAATCCTCCTGAAGCGTATAGGTGGTGGCTGCGCCGGTGTCTATTGCCAGCAGGCCGGAGCGGTCGATGGCCTCCCGCAGCAGCTCCTGGTCGGCCACCGTGGGCTGGAGCTGATAGACCCGCTGCCCCACCAGGGATTGCAGCAGGGCCGCCCCCCGGGTCAGAAAGCTGCCGTGGCCTCTGGCGAAGGCGGTCTCCACCGTGGCCTCCACGTCCAGGCTCAGCACGCCGTCCAGCTCCACCTGATAGGTTTCCCCTGCGGCTTCCACGGTGAGGACGACGCTGTCATACGCCTCCTGGGAGGCGGCCTCCACCGCCTCCACTGCCTCGTCGTAGGTCATGCCCTGGAGGTCGACGCCGCTGACGATGGCGTGGCCCAGCACCGTGTTCTGGTCCACCAGTCCGCAGCAGACCAGATAGGCCGCCGCCAGGACCACCACCACCGCCCCCGCGATGACGCCGATGCGGAGGGCCAGACGGCTGCCCCTGTTTTCGTTCATTCCTTCATTGATTTGTGCCATTCCATTGTCCTCCAGCCGCGGACAACTATGTTCATCCGTCGGTATTGCGATTCGGTTACTGACGGATACCTGTCCGGACGGCCGCATCGCGGGCCCCGCCCTCAGGGCATAATATCCATGATACTCCTTGTTATTATAGCTTGAAGCGGGCCGGAACACAAGCAACAAATCATTACATTTTTTCCGTTTCTCCGGGGAAAATGCTGTGCAGCAGCACAAAGAACCGGCGCGGGCTCTGCCGCGCCGGTTCCCTGGTCCGTCCCGGCGGCAAGCCGGGTGTATGTCACAGGTAGGCCGCCACAGGGCTGACCCCTGTGCGCCGGGCTTCGCTGTTGATATAACGGACGGTGTTCTCCGCCACGAGTTTTCCGTCCAGAACGCACTGCACCGTGATCACCTGGTTCCCGCCGGAGGCGTTCCCCGTGCCGACCTGGGCGGCGATCCGCCGGGCCAGCGCGTCCATCCAGCCGGTGTTGTTCTCCAGGGGCACCACCGCCTCCCGGCCTGCCTCGCCCAGCATGGTCAGGGTGGGGCTGTCGAAGACGCCGCCCCGGGCGGCGAAGGCCAGCTTGGGCCACCCCTTGCCGGAGAACAGGGCGGAGCTGACGGCGCTTTGCAGGGCGGTCAGCCCCGAGGTGACCCAGGTGACCTTCAGCCCCAGGCTCTTCCCCGCCCAGCCGGACTTGAAGTTCTTCCACAGGCTGGCGGCGGTGGTGGTCACCTTGGCGGTGAAGCTGACCGTCTTGTCCTTGATGTTGGAGGTCAGGTTCTCCCACCGCTCCTTCAGGTCGGCCCAGGTGGTCCTGACAGCGGCGGTGACGGACACGGCGATGTCCCCCAGATGGCTCGTGATGCCGTTCCACCGCTCCTGGAGGTCGGCCCAGGCGGTCCTGACGGCGGCGGTGACGGCCACCGCGATGTCGGTGAAGTGCCCCGTCAGCGCCGACCAGGCGCCGGACAGGCCGCTCCACAGTGTTTGCAGCGTGTTCTTCATGCCGTTTTGCAGCCCCTGCACCAGGTAAACGCCGATCTCCTGAAAGACGGTGCTGGGGCTGGACACGCCGAAGAGCGACTTCACGCTGCTGATAATGGGCTGGACAAAGCTGTTATACAGCCAGGTGCCGATGGCGGCCAGGCCCCTGGTGATGCCTGTTTTCAGCCCGTCCACCAGAAAGCCGCCGATCTGGGTCAGCTTGGTCTGCCAGTCCGCGCTGGAGTTCAGGATGTCCGCCACGGTCTGGAGCTGCTGCCCGCACCAGCTCAGGGCGTCGCCAAAGCCGGTCAGCAGCGCGGCGGCGGCGTCCCCCGTCCAGGCGGCCACCGGCTGCAAAAAGTGCTCCCACACCGCCAGGGCGATGGGCTGGAGCAGGTTCAGCGCCCCGGTCAGCGCCTCAGCCCCGCCGGACAGCAGGTTCAGCCCGGCGGGGACCGCCGATTCAATCGTCCACTTGGCCAGAGGCAGCAGGACGTTTTCATAGCCCCAGGCCAGCGCCCCCTCCAGCAGTGATGCCAGGGGGCGCAGATGCTCCAGCAGATTGGCGAAGCCGCTGACCGCCGGGGTCAGGTTCAGCCCCGACGCCCAGTCCTTTGTGGCGGCGGACACCTGAACCGCCGTGTTCACCAGATCCTCCGCCATGCCCAGCAGGCTCTGGACGATGCGGGTGCCGTTCCCCGCGCTGCTCCAGGCCGCCCCGAACCGGGTGGCCAGGTTCTCCACCGTGCTGCACAGGTTGACGGCCACATCCAGCACCCCCTCCAGGATGCGCTGGCCGCTGCCACCGGTCCAGACGCTGAGCCAGGTCTGGCCCACCAGGGCGGCGGTGTTTTTCAGGGCGGTGAGCATGGCGTTGGCGCTCTGGAGCACCGCCGCCCCCCTGCTCTGCCACGCCGCCTGAAAGGGCGACCAGAGGTCCTCCAGCGCCTGTTTCAGTTCCTCCGCCCAAGCCAGCGTCTCCACGGGGATGGTGACGCCGCTGCCGCCGGAGGAGGTGGTGGAGCTGCCTCCCCCGGAGTCGGAGGAGCTGCCGGAGTCATCGCTGCTGAGCCGCTGGATCTCGTCAAAGCCCATCAGATCCCGCTGGGCGGAGGCCAGCTGCTTTGTGGCGGAGGCAGCCTGTTTGGTGGTCTTGACCGCGCTGCTCAGGCCGCTGCTGACCCCCGTCCACTGGCTGCCGAACAGGGTGGTCACCAGGTTGGCCATCCCCTGGGCCACCGGCTGCAGCAGGCTCAGCAGCCTGGAAAACAGCGTCAGCCCCACGTTGGCCACCGGAATCAGGGTGTTTTTCAGCCGGTTCAGCTGGCCGGTGACGGCGCTCAGGTTTTTGCTCAGGCTCACCTGCACCGCGGTGCCCTGACTGCCCACCGCCTGGAGGCGTTTGCGGGTCTCCGCCAGGGCGCTGTTCAGGGCATTGGCGCTGGTGCCCAGCGCGCTGACCCGTTCCTCTTCCATCATTTCTGTTTCACTTCCTCACCATCTTTTTTTGCCGGGCCGTGTCCGGCGGCGGCATGGCGTTCCATCCGCCGCCGGTACTTTTCAATGCGGGCGGCCCGAATCTCCTCCCCGCTCCAGAAGGGGAACACCTCCCAGACCTCCGGCATCTGCCCGCCCCCAAGGGCGTGGGCGGTGAGCCGGGCCTGGCCCAGGGCGATGAGGGCCTGCCGCTGGCCCCGGAGCCGCTCCCGCTCCTGCATCCCCTCCACGGCGCTGACCAGCTCCCCCCAGCACCAGCTGTCGCTGTCCTGGGGGGACACCCCGGCGGCCCAGGCCAGCCGCTCCAGCCGGGGAATGGTCAGTTCGCCGCCGTCATAGGGCGCTGCTCTGCCTCCTGCCCCTCGTTCTGGGGGAGGACGCCGCCCTCCACCTGCTGAAAGGCCCGGTCCACCGCCTCCGCCAGGGTCTTTTTCAGCGTCCGGGCCTGGCCCTCGCTGATGAGGCCGGAGCAGGCGGCGATGTCAAAGGCCAGACCGCCGAAGGCCGCCTGCCCGGCGTAGCCGCAGTCCACCAGCAGGTCATAGAACGCCTCGCCGTCGGTGATGGGGTTGCCGCTGCCCTCCCAGTCCAGGGCCTCCCCCAGCAGGGCGGCCATACATTCGCCGTCCCCTGCGGCGGACAGCACCGTTTGCAGGGTCTCCTCCGCGAACCGCTCCTTGAGCCGCTTCTGTCCCCCCAGGGTCAGCCGCAGCCGGTAGTCCTGGCCCGCCACCCGGAGCTTAAATGACTTCTTCATTCCTCGGTTCCCTCCTCAGTCACTGTGATCCCGCCGGGGTCAGGCGGTGGGGTTGGTCACCGTCCAGTCGGACTGAACGCTGACCGCCAGCTTGGCCGTCACCAGCTCGTCCACCTTCGCGCCGGAGACGTAGGTATTCACATAGCCGGTGGTGGAAAAGACGGTCCCCTCCGGGAAGGTCACCGCCACGGGAACCACGGTTCCCGCCGTCTGGAGGGCCTTCAGCGTCCGATAGTCGCTGTCTGCGGCGCTGTTGTCAAAGAGGTAGGTGCATTCCCAGGTTTTCACGTCCTGGACGCCGGGCACCTGCTTCTTCATGGTGTCCTTCAGGCAGGTGGCGTCCAGTTCGGAGGGGGAGCCTCCGATGTCGCCGATGTCCTGCACATAGTTCAGGCTGACGGAGTTGACGCTCACGTCGATGCCGATGCTTGCAAAACCCTGTGTTGCCATAGGTTATAACTTCCTTTCTGCTGTTTTGATAGGTTGTGTGAGGTTTTATGCTGGAATACTGCTGTCCCAGAACAGGGGATGTGCCATTGCCCACCCCTCCACCGGCTGCCGCCGGTTCCCCTCCCCTTTCAGGGGGAGGCAGGAACATGACAGGAACCACACTCCCTTGGCGCCCCTGAAAGGGGAGCTGTCAGCGCAGCTGACTGAGGGGTGGGAAGGGGAAGGCTGGAACGCAGTTTGCCAGTGGAGGGGTTACTAACAGCTAAGAGCGAATAGCTAAGAGCTCACGCCCCGCAGGGGCGTCTGGCCACTAATCAATCAGCCTCATCGTCCGCTTATCCACCTTCCGCCCAAACCGGAACTGCTTATGCTCATACCCCAGCCCGGCGGAGCTGACCCCGTCCGGCCCGCTGTAGGTGCGTTTCAGGCCCAGCTCCGTCATGGCCCGGTTCACCAGGGCGCTGAGGGCCGTCACCGTCTCCCGGTCAAAGGCCCAGATGTCCACCTGGTAGCTGACGCTGTCCACCACGCTGCAATCGGTGGAGACGTTGCTGTACTCCCCGTAGGTGATGAGGACGCCGTCATTCTCCGTTCTGGGCCAGCTCTGCCGGACGGAAAAGGCCGTCTCCGACTGGATGCCCTCCAGCGCCGCCCGCACCTGTGCCCTGCCGTCCACCAGCAGGGCGCTTGCCTCTGCCATTTCATCACCCCGTTTCCAATGCGATGCGGTCCAGCAGGAGCAGCCGGTGGGAGGGCCACACCTGCACCCCCTTCACCTCGTAGAGGCCACTCTCCAGCAGGATGCGGTCAAAGGGTTCCACTGTCAGGCTGCCGTACAGCACCGCCTGCACCGCGCCCCCCGGCGTCTCGCCGGAGTCCAGCAGGGAGGCCCCGCCGGAGGTCTTTCCGGCGGACTGCCATGCCTGGACGCTCTGAAAGCACAGGCCGTCGCCGTCCCCGGCGGTGAAGTCGGGGGCGGACAGATCGTAGGTGTACACCGTGTCGCCATAGGCGTTCACCCCGGCCTGGCGGCGGAAGAGCCGGAAGCCCTGCCGCCAGGCTTTGGGGGTGCCCCGACCCGTCAGCATGACACCACCCGATACCGGGCCAGGGAGTCCAAAATCTCCGCCACGCCGCTGCGGTACTCCGCCTCCGTCAGATAGGTGATGCTCTCGCTGACCTGGCCCTCGCTGTAGCTGTAGGACTGCGCGCCGCCGCTGTCCGCCATGTCCTTCCGGTAGTACAGGGCGGCCAGGGCCAGCACCTGGGTCAGGAAGCGGCTTTCCAGCGTATCGCAGCCCAGGTAGGTCAGCACCTCCCGCTCCGCGTCCTCCACCTCGTCCTGGAGGAGCAGCAGCTCATCCTCGTCCGCCTCCTCCAGATCCAGCCTCCGCTGGAGCCGTTCCAGGCAGGACTCCAGAATCTCGTCCGTCATGGTGAGCTCCCTTCGTTACGGCCGATTGACGGTCATCATGGCCAGGGCGGTGGGCTGCACCACCTTGGCGCCAAAGACGTTCAGCCCCCGCACCGCGTCGGAGAAGTTCTGCTCCGGGCGGTAGGCCTCCAGCTCCACCAGCTGCTCGGCAAACACGCCGGCGGCGTTGGTGCCGGCCAACACCTTGTACAGCGTCCCGTCGGTGTTGGGAACGTTGTTGCTCAGGTGGATGGAGAAGCCTGCGGCCTCCCCCACCAGGCCGCCCTGGAGGATGGCCTGATTGTATCCGGTGCCGTTGCTGACGAAGCGGGGGTCCTTCAGCAGCAGCCCGTGGAACCAGGGGGGAATCACCACCCAGCGGTCCAGATTGGGCACGTTGGCCTCGCTGAGCAGCACACCCAGGTCCACCAGGTACTCATAGGCGTTGGTCTCCGTGGGGGTGACGGCGGCGCTGTCATCGCAGAGAATGTTCTCCTCCGCAACGCCCGCTGCCAGCAGCTGGGCCAGATACTGGTCGATGGCGTCGTTCATGTTGTAGCTGGCCCGGCGGATGGCGCTGTCAATGAGCTTGGGGTTGGACTGGGCGTTGTCGATGTCCTTGACGTGGAAGTTGAACCCCCTGCCCTGGTCGATGGTCAGAATCTGCTGGGTGCCGTCCAGCTCCTCCGGCTCGGGGATGTCGGAGCCGTCATAATCGAAAATGGTGATGTCCCCGATCTGGTTGATGTGTACCGTGTCGCCAAAGGCCCGGATGTCCCCTTCATAGTCCCGGTTCATCAGGTTGGCGTAAACGTGAAGCCTGTTCAGGTGCTCCAGCAGCCGGGCGCTCCACACCTGAGGAATAAAGTTTGTAAATGCCATAAAATCTCTCCAATCTTAAAATAATGGTACGGGAATTTTCGTTTTCGGGGCCGTCAGCCCCCACGCCCCAGGGCGGCTGCAATGTCCTCCCAGCGCTCATTGATCTCCCTGGGGCTCATCCGGTTCAGGCTGTCCCGGTCGTAGCCCCGGAGCGGCTCCGGCGCACGGGGCGGTTCCCCGCCCCGGAGCTTCTCCGCCAGGGCGGCGGTGATCTGCCCCTGCACCAGCCCGGCGAACAGGGTCAGCCGGGCCCCGTCCTCCTTCTCCGGCCCGCCCTTTAAAAAGGGGGCGAAGGCCGGGTCCAGCCCCGCCTCCCGGAGCTGCCGCTCCAGGGCGTTCTGCCGCAGCAGGTCGTCGCAGCGCACCCGCTCCGCCGCCACCGCAGCCTCCAGCCGCTCCTGCTCCTCCGCCGCCCAGGCCTCCCTGGCCTGGGCCAGAGCCTGGGCGATCTGTGCCTCCATATCCTGCAGGGACGGTTCCGCCCCGGCCTCTGCCGGAGACGGTCCGGCCTGCTCCTCCGGGCCGGCGGCACCGGGGGTCAGTTCCTCATCCTTCATGCAAATTCCTCCTGTTTCAGGGCCCGCTGGGCCCGGATGTTCCGCAGGGCCTCCGCCGGGTCGCGGATGAACCACAGCTGGCTCAGCAGGGTCTGGTCGTCCACGATGCCCTGTAAGCTGGTGACCATGGTGACGATCTCCTCCTCATTGATGGGGGTGTTCAGGGTAAAGACCACGTCCACATCGTCCACGTCCACCGGCTTCATCTCCCCCTTGATGGTGAGATAGTGGCTGTACAGGGCCAGCCGCTCCTTGAGGCCCCGCTCCATCCGGCGCATTTTGTTCTTCACCAGCAGGTTCATGGTCAGGAGCTTCAGCTTCAGCGCCTGGCCGGAGCTGTTGCCCGCAAACTGCTGGTCGGACATATCCACCGTCATGGTCATCTTGTGGATGTCCCGCACCAGGGCGTCGGCCAGCACCTGGACGCTCTCCTCGTCAAAGGTCTTTTGGATGTACTCCGCCCGGGCGTCCAGGGGCGCGCCGTCCAGAAACTTCTCTTTGGCCAGCCGGCCCTCGTCCCCCTCCCGCAGGGTCATGCCGAAGAACACCAGCAGGGCGTCCACGAACTTCCGCTTGTCGGTGAGGCGGCTGCTCATCAGGTCGTCATAGGCGTCGATGAGGCTGAGCACCTGCTCAAAGTCCCCCTGGCGGTCGGTGTTGTTCTCGTAGGCAATCACCGGCACAGCGCCGAACCAGTGATACTGTGTCTCCCCCACCTGCCGGAAGGCGGTCATCTCCACCGAGGCGCTGCGGTAGGTTTTCACTGTCCGGTCGGTGAGCAGCAGAATGTTATAGTACTGCTCCCCGGCGGTGGTCTCCCGCCTGTCCCACAGGATGGCGAAGAGCTTGTTGTGCTCCACCGAGGCGTCGCACACCAGAATCCCGTTGGCGGGGTCGATTTTCGCGCTCCGGGGCAGGGGGTCCCGGTCCGCCGAAGCGTAGCACAGCTCCAGACACTCGCCCCAGATGCCCATGCCCCGGCCAATCTCCTGGTCGATCTCGGCGATATGCTGGACGTGATAGGCCCGCTCCACCGGGCCGATGTCCACCGCCTGACCGTCCCCGCCGTTGGCGCTGGCATTGGGGTCGTACTTGACCGCGCCCCCCAGGTAGTAGCCCAGGGCGGTGTCCACCACATACTTGGCGTAGTTCACCGCAACCCGCACCTCATCCGGGTTCCGCTTCCCCTGTAAGCTGGGGTGACGGCCCAGATAGTAGTCCTGAAGGCGGCGGTATCGGCCGGCCGCCGCCTCCGCCTTCCGCACCAGGTACCGCAGCACCTGTGGGTCGATGTCCTCCAGATTGGGGACCTCGTCCCTGTCCAGATAACAAATCATAGTTTGTTCCTCCTTGTTCTTCCGGCGTCACAGCCCTCTGGGCCGTCGGCCCACACGGGCGGTGCTCCGCCGTACCACGGTATAGGCGAAGTACCGCACCGCGTCCATACAGTGGTCGTGGTCCTTCACCGGCTTGTCCACCCCCTGGGCCGCCGCCCCCTCGTCCCAGACATAGGCCCGGAACTCCCGTTTGGTATGGACGCAGTCGGGGTGAAAGAGCAGCCGCCCCTCCCGCAGCAGGTCACTGACGCAGCGGATGCCGTCTGTCACGGCGTTGTCCGCCTGTTGGACGGGCAGGCCCAACTGCCTCAATTCGGTGATAAAGCTGGCCGCGGACGGGTCTATAATCACCGATTGGGGATATAAACCGGATAAAAAATGGAGCAGATCCTCCGCGTATGCTCCGTCTGTCTTTTGCTGTTGCCGCTGTCGCCCGTCCCAGTAGTATTCTTTCAGGCAGCACCAGCGGCTGCCCCCCTTCTCCTTCTGCCACAGCAGAAAGACGGTGGGGTTCCGGGTGCCGTAGTCCACGCTGACGTAACACCGCCCGGCGGTCTCCGGCAGCGATTGCGGCATATGGCGCTCCGGGTCGAAGCCGTCATAGACCAGCCCCTCCGCCGCCACCCACAGCCCCCTCACATACCGGTCATAAAATACGCCGGTGTACAGCCGCTCATACCGCGCCCGGATCTCCGGGGAGAGGGCGGGGTTATCCTCCATGGTGAAGTGGAGGTAGAGGATATTCCGCGCCCTGGCCTGCCGCACCCATTCCAGATAGAACCAGTGCTCCGGCCCCTCCGGGTTGCAGTTGAACCAGAACTTGCTGCCCTCCACGCTGCACCGGGCCAGGGCCTGCTCCACGAAGGAGCGGGGCATCAGGGCCACCTCGTCCAGCAGCACACCGTACAGGGTCATGCCCTGAATCTGGGCATAGCTGCTCTCGTCCTTGCCGCCGAAGATATAATAGGTGTTCCGGTGGCCTCCTCCGGTGACGGTGATGCGATTCTCGCTCCGCCGCTCCTCCAGCTGGAAAAGCCCCTCCAGCCACTGGGGCAGCAGGTTGGTGACGTTCCGCCGGAGGGATTCCACGGTTTTCCCGCACAGGGCGAACTGCCCGCCGTCAAACCGCTCCATGCTCCACAGCAGGAAACCCACCGCCATGCTCAGGGTCTTGCCGCTGCGGACGCTGCCGTCGCAGAGGATGCCGTCGTATCCGGCGAACTCAGTCCTCCGCCACCAGGTCAGGGTCAGCAGCTGCCTCCGGCTGAAGTTCTGGTAAATCATCCCAGCCTCCTTCCACGTCCAGGGCGGCGTAGAGGTTGTTTTCTGCGGCGCTCCCTTTGCCGCCGCCGTCCCCCCAGACCTCCGGCTTGCGCTTTTTCAGCCACAG
This sequence comes from Clostridiales bacterium, assembly GCA_021202775.1. GTDB lineage: Bacteria > Bacillota > Clostridia > Oscillospirales > Oscillospiraceae > Onthomonas. Next base: position 18,297 of record JAJQCJ010000164.1, read on the forward strand.
GGAAATGGCGCTGACATCCGGGGCCACCTGCTTGACGGTCTCCGTCTCCTTCCGGTCACCCTTGGGGCTAACCTCCACCTTCCGCTCTGTGCTGGCATAGCCCAGAGCCTTTTTCAGCAGGGCCTCCTCCACCTCGTAGTCCAGCACCTGACCGCGGCGCTCCAGGGCCTCCCGCAGCGCAGGAAAACGGTTTTTCCACGTCCGCAGGGTGCCCACGGTGACGTCCATCCGCCGGGCCAGCTCCTCCTCGGTCAGGTTCTCCCTCGCCCAGCCCCGGAGCAGCGTCAGACCGCTGTCCGTCAGCCAGGGCTCATATTTGTTCATTGCATTCCTCCCTTGCCGGTTTCTGGTTTGGATTATAGAACATTCGTTCGATTTCCGCAAGGGGGAACTGCTGCGTTTTTGCGGTTTTTGGGGGATAGGGCGGCGTTGGTTGCAGGATTTGCTGCAAATACTGCAAAGGGGATGGGGCACTTCAGCCAACTCTACCCCTCCACCGGCTGTCGCCGGTCCCCCTCCGCCGTCAAGCGGCATTTCCGGCGCTTTGCGCCTCCCTACCCTTTCAGGGGAGGCA
>JAJQCJ010000053.1 GCA_021202775.1 Clostridiales bacterium
GGGGCAACAAGCACTTCGCCACCCCCACCCGCCAGGCCCCCCGGTTTGCCAAGGCCGGCCTCCCCGGGGAGAGCCGGGAGGTGACGCTGGAGCTGAAGCTGCTGGCCGACGTGGGGCTGGTGGGCTTCCCCAATGTGGGGAAGAGTACGCTCCTCAGCGTGGTGTCCAAGGCCCACCCGAAAATCGCCAACTATCACTTCACCACCCTGATGCCCAACCTGGGGGTGGTGTATGTGGAGGAAGGGGTGTCCTTCGTCATGGCGGACATCCCCGGCATCATCGAGGGGGCCAGCGAGGGGGCGGGCCTGGGCCACGACTTCCTGCGGCACATCGACCGGTGCCGCCTGCTGGTGCATCTGGTGGACGTGTCCGGCAGCGAGGGCCGGGACCCGGTGGAGGATTTCGAGACCATCAATGCTGAGCTGCAGCAGTATTCCCCGGAGCTGGCGGGGCGGCCCATGCTGGTCTGCGGCAACAAGTGCGACCTGTGCTATGACCGGGAGAACATCGACCGGCTGAAAGCCCATGTGGAGGCGGCGGGTTATGAGTTCTTCGAGCTGTCCGCCGCCGCCCATCAGGGGGTACAGCCCCTGGTGCAAAAGATCGCCCAGCGCCTTTCCGACCTGCCCCCGGTGAAGGTCTTTGAGGCGGACTATGTGCCCCCCATGCCCCGGGTGGACACCACCGCCGAGGCCACCATCGAGCAGGAGGACCACTACTGGTTCGTGGAGGCCCCCTGGCTCCAGCACCTGCTGGACTGCACCAATCTGGAGGACTTCGAGAGCCGCAACTGGTTCGATAAGCAGCTCCGGGACAGCGGCCTCTTTGACCGTCTGGAGGCCATGGGCATTGAGGACGGGGACACCGTGGTGCTGTACGATATGCAGTTTGAGTATCGGAAGTGATGTGGCGGGGGTTGTGCCTTCACTGATTTCCTCCCGCGGTTGTCTCCTTAGATAACGTTCGTGATAGAGGCTTTGTCCGGCCTTCGCCGTCAAGCGGCATTTCCGCTGCGCTCCCTACCCTTGCCAGGGAAGCGGGGGCCTTGACTACCGCCTGCTGACCATTTACGTTATCCTCCTCGGTCAGTGACCCTCGCCAGCATAGCTGGCATCGGTTTCCGGCTAAAAATGTGCCACCGGCACATTTTTGGACGCCGTAAATTACTCCGCCAAGAAAAGCAGCAAAAGAAGGCGGCTCAAGAGGGAGGCCTGTGGCCCCCCTCTTAAGAATCTCCCCGTATCAGGCAACCGGCTTGCGCCTTATCTCTCAATCAGGTGGTCTGTCAGGCAACGGACGATGTGACTTGTTACGCACCAAAGCTGCCGCCGATGGCGGCTGGATACGATTGCCGCCACGTCCCTGCCGCTAAGCGGCGGGACGGGCGGCAATTTTGTTGTCTTTTGGTCGATGAAATCTGGCTGTACGGCTACGTTATACTCCTCAGATCAGGATCGATTGCATCTTACGTGAACGATATTTCACTCACCCCGGCATCCCCAGCGCCGTCCGGTACTCCTCCTCGCTGCCTACCCGCCCCACGGCGGAGAAGGACAGGGTCTCCCACCGGAAGGTCTCCTCCGCCAGGGCGCGCACCTGCTCCCGGGTGACGCTGTTGTAGCCTTCGATGATCTCGTCGGTGGTCATGGGCTGCTCCCCCCGGAGGGCGGCCCGGGCCATGTGGTTCATGTGGGCGCTGCCCGACTCCATCCCCATCAGGACGTTGGCCTTGCTCAGCTCCCTGGCCCGGTCCAGCTCCTCCTGGGTGATGCCCTCCTGGGTGAACCGCTCCACCGCCTCCCGGATGGCGGCGGCGGCGGCCCCCTCCTGTTCCCGGTTGACGGCGGTGTAAATGCCGAAAAAGCCGGTGTCCTGGTAGGCGGTGCCGTAGGAGTAGACGTTATAGCACAGCCCCCGCTCCTCCCGGATGTCCTGGAACAGCCGGGAGGACATACCGCCCCCCAGCACGCTGCTCAGAATCTGCATGACAAACCGGCGGGGGTCGGCGTCCGTCAGGGAGGGGAAGGCCAGAATCAGGTGGTTCTGCTCGGTGGGCCGCTTTTTCAGGGTCACGGCGCCGGAGCGGAAGGCGGCAGGCTTCGTCTTGAAGGGGGCCTTCTCCTCCATGGCGGAGAAGTGCTGGGCGATCTCCTCCATCACGGCGTCGTCAAAGCACCCGGCCAGGGACACCACGATGCGGGAGGGGATATAATGTTCCTCCTTGTAGTTCTTCAGCCAGTCGCCGTCCATGTGCTCCAGGGTGCTTTTTTTGCCCAGGATGGGCCGGGCCAGGGGGCTGCCCCGATAGATGGCGGCGGCCAGCCGCTCGCTGACCAGGTCGGAGGGGTCGTCGGAGTACATTCCGATCTCCTCCAGAATGACCCCCCGCTCCGTCTCCACATCCCGGGGGGCGAATTTCGCCTCAAAGAACATCCCGCACAGGATGTCCAGCGCCTCCCGCAGGTGGGTGTTCAGCGCCCGGGCGTAAAAGCAGGTACATTCCTTGGTGGTGAAGGCGTTGATCTGTCCGCCGATGGCGTCCATCCGCCCCGCCATCTCCGCGGCGCTGTAGCGGGTGGTGCCTTTGAACAGCATATGCTCAATATAATGGGCGGCGCCGTTCTGGTTGGCCAACTCGTCCCGGCTGCCGGTGCCCACCCAGATGCCCACCGTGGCAGAGGACATGGCGGGGATATGTTCGCTGAGGATGCGCACCCCGTTGGGCAGCACCCGCTCCTGATAATTGTACATGGTAACTGTTCCTTCCGCATAACATGGGTCTGATGGGAATCCCCCGGCCCGCTGCGGCGGGGACGGCGATGCGCCTTCCCCTCGGCGCCGGAACCGGTTCCCACCGGCGGGGCGGCAGGCCCCGTTTTTGAATCCCCATTATTATAACCGCATTTTCCCCGTTTGTCATTGGTTTTCCCATCGGTTTTTTCGCTTTTTTTGAAAAGGAACTTTCCCCGGCGGCGGAGGAACCGCCTGCATGAACTGTATAAATTTTCCGCAGGCGGGTTATGCTAGGTCTATCACGAAAAAAGGATGTGTACCGATTCATGGTAAAAGGGATCTCCCGGCGGGTCATCGTGGTGCGTGCCCCTGACCCCCGGTTTTTTGACCAGGCGATTTTCCTGATGAAGGAGGACGCCCTCCACCAGGACGGCGTCACCGCCGAGCAGGTGGTGGAGGAGGCCCGGCGGGTGGCGGCGGGGTATATCCGCCGGAACACGGAGCGGCCCCAGGGGGCCAGGTGGTACCAGCGGCTGCCCGGCTGGGCCTGGTTTCTGGCCGGCGGGGCGCTGGTGGGGGTGCTTTGGGCGCTGACGGCGGCGGTGTAGGTTTTTGTGCAGGGGCGGCCCTTGGCCGCCCGGCCATGTTTCCTCATTAGATGAGGTTTGATGAAGGAAACCGTTTTTTGCCCTCACGGTGGGGACTCCTTAAATAATGTTCGCTATCGAGGATTTGTCCGGCCTTCGCCGTCAAGCGGCATTTTCGCTGCGCTCCCTACCCTTTCAGGGGAGCAAATGACGTGGTGATTCCCGCAGTTTTCTTGCCTCCCCGGTCGGGGGAGGGGGACCGGCGTTAGCCGGTGGAGGGGTTGCCACGCACTTACCCGTTTCTCCGTAGGGGCGCACATTGTGCGCCCGGCCACATCCGGCCCCATATCTGCGTTTGATTGGGAAGAATAAGAATACAAAAAGCAATTATTGTCTGTATCTATACAAAACGTACTGTCAGAAACCACCGTTTTCCGATTGAAAACCGCTTCAAGGGCGCAGGCGGGCGCACACTTTGCGCCCCCACACTGGCGGGAGGAACGCACAGCGGCTCCATCTGCCGCCACTAACAGCTAATAGCTAATAGCTAACAGCTAACAGCTCCCACCCCCTACTCCACGCACTCCAGATACACCGCCGCCGCGGCCTGGGCGAACAGCCTGGCCCCGGCCAGGGCCTCCTGGAGGGTGTTGCCGCTGGTGCCCACCTCCACCAGCACGGAGCCGGTGGTCAGGTGCTGGTTGAACCGCTGGCTCCTGAGGTCGATGTCCCGGGCCAGGCCGGGGGACAGGGCCACCATGGCCGCCTGGAGCCGGACGGCCACCGCCATGTTGTCCGTCCAGTTGGGATGCTCCAGGCCGCTGTCGTTGGTGCCCACCACCAGCATGACCTGGGCCACCGATTCCCCGCCGATCTCCGTGGTGGTGGCGTAGGCGGTGCCGTCGCTGCCGATGAGGGCGTCCCGGTGGACGTCCAGCACCACGGCGATGGTGGGGTATTCCTCCAGATACGCCTGAATCCCCGCCAGGGAGCGGCCATAGCTGCCGTTGTAGCTGGGGTAGTCATAGGTGGTGATGTCGTGGATGACGCTGAGGCCGCAGGCTTCAAAGACGGCCTTCATCTCCTCCCCGATGCGCACCATGTTGTAGTTCTCGTCGGTGGTGCGGCTGGTGTCCGTTTCGTTGTATACATCGTCCCCGCTCATGGCGTAGGCTTCGGTGGTGTGGGTGTGCATGATGAGGATCTGCGGCCCCGCCTCCGCGCTCTGGAGCTTCAGGGGCATCTCGCCGCTGAGGAGGGCGGAGATGTCCACAGTTTTGCCGCCGGTGTCGTTGTCCACCCCGATATCGTCGGCGGAGACGCTGCCCCAGTCCACCGCCAGGGCCTCCGCGCTGTCCTCCTCCGGCGTCAGCTGGTCGGAGGACGCTGTTTCCGGCGCCGCGTCGGAAAGGGAGGAGGCTTCGGCCCTGTCCGCTCCGTCCGCCCCTTCCGGCTCCTCCTCCGCCGGAAGGGCTTCGCTTTCGGCGGAGGTTTCCTCTGTGGCCTCCGTCTCCTCCAGCCAGGCGGCCACCGCCTCCCCCTGGGCGGCCAGCTCCGGGGTGTCCTCCACCGCCAGGCGGAGGACACCCTCCAGCCCGGCGCCGGAAAGGGGGTCCTCCGGCTCCCCCAGAGTGGCCTCCAGCAGGGCCGTCACCACCGCCTCCCCTGCACGGAGGGAGGAGAGCGTGTCCCAGGCCCCGGACAGGTCCGCCGTCCGGGCCGTCAGCCACACCGCCGCCCCGGCGCTGACCAGGGCCACCCCCCGGCGGAGCAGCTTCTTCCATTGCTTCATTGGTATCACCCGACCTTTCCGTCAGGGGAGTGTATGTTCCGGCGGGGCGGGATATGCGGGAAGGGGCAATCTCTGCTTGTAATTTTTGCCGGGACAGGGTAGAATAGACGGAGAAACGAACATTTGCCTGTGTCAGGGGTGTTAGTGGATAGCAGCTGTTAGCTATTAGCTGTTAGCCGCCCTTCAGTCAGCTTTGCGGCACTTACGCTCTTTCAGGGGAGCCAATCAAGTAGCAGTTACAACAACCTCCTGCCGCCCCTGAAAGGGGAGGTGGCGCAAAGCGCCGGAGAGGTTTCTAAGGATCCTCTGAACAAACGGGCTGCGGCGTCTTGCCCATTTATTTAGAGGTTCCCTAACAGCTTTCAGCTTCCAGCCACTAACAGCTAACAGCTAACGGCTAACAGCTAACAGTTAAGCCCATCCCGCCCATCCGGGCAGACAAAAAAGGAGACCGTGCCATGAAAGACGGATTTGTGACCGTGGCCGCCGCCACCCCCAAGGTGCGGGTGGCGGACTGCGCCTACAACGCCCGGCAGACCATCGCCCTGCTGGGAGAGGCTGCCCGCCGGGGCGTAAAGGTGATTTGCTTCCCGGAGCTGGGGCTCACCGGCTACACCTGCGCCGACCTGTTCCTCCAGCCGGTGCTGCTGGACGGGGCGCTGCGTGCCCTGGAGCAGGTGACAGAGGCCACCAGAGGGCTGAACCTGCTGGCGGTGGTGAGCCTGCCCCTCCGTTTCCCGGAGCGGAACGCCCTGTACAGCTGCGCGGCGGTGCTGTGCAACGGGGAGATTCTGGGCATCGTACCCAAGGTGAACATCCCCAACTACACCGAGTTCTATGAGGGCCGGTGGTTCGCCTCCGGGCGGGACCTGTCCCTCACCGCCGCCCTCTGCGGTCAGGAGGTGCCGGTGGACCCCCGGCAGATCTTCCGCTGCCGGGAGCTGCCGGAGCTGTGCGTGGGGGTGGAGCTGTGCGAGGACCTGTGGGTGCCCGCGCCCCCCTCCAACGACCTGTGCGCGGCGGGGGCCACGGTGATTCTGAACCCCTCCGCCTCTGACGAGATCGTCTGCAAGGACGCCTACCGCCGGAGCCTGGTCACCGGCCAGTCCGGGCGGCTGGTCTGCGGCTACGTCTACGCCGACGCCGGGGAGGGGGAGAGCTCCACCGACCTGGTCTATGCCGGCCACGACCTGATCGCGGAGAACGGCTCCCTGCTGGCGGAGCGGCGGTTCGCCACCGGCCTCACCGTCTCGGAGGTGGACGTGCACCGTCTGGCCTTTGAGCGGCGGCGGATGTCCACCTATCCCCCTGACGGGGAATATTGCGTGGAGGAGGTGCCCTTCTCCCTGACGCCGGAAAAAACGGAGCTGACCCGATATGTAGCCCCCAACCCCTTCGTCCCCGCCGACCTGGGGGACCGGGCCGCCCGGTGCCAGGAGATTTTCACCCTGGCCTCCTGGGGCCTGCGGAAACGGCTGGAGCACACCCACGCGAAAACGGCGGTGATTGGCCTCTCCGGCGGGCTGGACTCCACCCTGGCCCTTCTCATCACCGCCAACGCCATGCAGCTGCTGGGGCGGCCCAACACCGACATTTTGTGCGTCACCATGCCCTGCTTCGGCACCACCGACCGCACCAGGGACAACGCCACCCAGCTGGCCCACTGCCTGGGCACCTCTTTCCGGCGGGTGGACATCGGGGAGAGCGTCATGCGCCACTTTGCCGACATCGGCCACGACCCGGAGGACCGCTCTGTCACCTATGAGAACTGCCAGGCCAGGGAGCGCACCCAGGTGCTGATGGACCTGGCCAACCAGTCCGGCGGGCTGGTCATTGGCACCGGCGACCTGTCCGAGATGGCCCTGGGCTGGTCCACCTACAACGGCGACCACATGAGCATGTACGCCGTGAACTGCTCCATCCCCAAAACCCTGGTGCGCCACCTGACCCGGTGGGTCAGCGACCAGAGCCGGGAGGCCGACCCCGCCCTCTCCGTCGTGCTGGACGACATTCTGGCCACCCCGGTGTCCCCGGAGCTGCTGCCCGCTGTGGACGGCAAAATCAGCCAGGAGACGGAGAGCCTGGTGGGGCCCTACGAGCTGCACGACTTCTTCCTCTACTACGGCATCCGCTTCGGCTTCCCGCCGAAGAAGGTGTACCGTCTGGCCCGGTACGCCTTCCGGGGCGCCTACGACGGCGAGACGATTTTGAAGTGGGAAAAGAACTTCTACCACCGCTTCTTCGTCCAGCAGTTCAAGCGCTCCTGCATCCCGGACGGCCCCAAGGTGGGCTCCGTCACCCTCAGCCCCCGGGGAGACTGGCGTATGCCCTCCGACGCGGCGGCAGCGCTGTGGAAGGCGGAGCTGGAGGAGCTGTAATCCATCCGCCCTGTGCAAAATTTCGCCCCATAGGAAATATTTTGCTTTACAATCGGGCAAAACTGTGGTATGCTTGATACGCTTGAACTGCAAGCCCTGCCCGGCCCCGGGCGGGAACCAGACACACTCCCACAGCTCAGTGAAGGGGCCTTTCGCGGCGCATCGCCGCAGCCACCAGCCCTCACTTAGCCGGTCGGGACGATTTTCAGAAAGGTGGAACCAACCATGATCCGCAAGGACGAAAAGACCGCAATCATTGAAGAGTACAAGACCCACGAGAACGACACCGGCTCCCCCGAGGTGCAGATCGCCATTCTCACCGCCCGCATCAAGCAGCTCACCGAGCATCTGAAGGAGAATCCCCACGACAACCGCTCCCGCCGTGGCCTGCTGAAGATGGTCGGCAAGCGCCGCAAGCTGCTGGACTACCTCATCAAGGTGGATGTGGAGCGGTACCGTTCTATCATCGCCAGGCTGGGCATCCGGAAGTAAATCCTTCCCCGCTGCAATCCCAATTCGTCTCTGACAGGGCGGTGGAATCCTCCGCCGCCCTGCTTTGATTCCTTCCCGGTGTCATCAATTTAAGGGGATTGTTTTTCCTTAGATAAGGATTGAGAAAGAAAATAGGTGTTTGCCCTTGCCAGGGCATGGCCTACTTTTCTCGCTCCGCCGAGAAAAGTAGCAAAAGAGGGCGGCTCAGGGGGGAGCTTCGGGGCCTCGCTCCCCCCTAAGAACCCTCCTCCTATCATCCTGGGGCTTCGCGCTGTCCAGCCCATAGGTGGTCTGTTCCATTAGAGACGATGTGACTTGCTACGCACCAAAGCTGCCGCCGATGGCGGCTGGGGAACTTTCTGGTTTTCCATTGGTCGTGCTAATCTGATTTTCAGCGCGGAAACGCATCTCTCCTTAGAAAAACGAAATTAAGTTTTTAAGTTGATGACATCGCTCTGAAAAAAGGGGGGGACCGGCGGCAGCCGGTGGAGGGGTGTGTCACCGTAAGCTGATAACATTCACTTCCTTACAATCTTTTTCATCCAGTCCGTTTTTCACCCAGGCAATGCAAAACCCGGCGGGCAGGCGAATCCCCTTTTTAGTATTTGAACCAGCTGCGGAACGGCGTTCCGCGTCCGTTTCAAGTGCTAAAGAGACACGACCTGTCCGCCCAATACAAAGGAGGATATTCATGTCTTATTCAACCATTATCACCCACCGCACCTTCCCCAACTACCGGGAGTATAAAATGGATCTGTGCGGCAATCCTCTGACTCTGGAGGTGGGCAAGGTGGCCGAGCTGGCCAACGCCGCCGTGGTGGTCAAGTATGGCGAGACCACCGTGCTCTGCACCGCCACCGCCTCCCCCCGCCCCCGGGACGGCATCGACTTCTTCCCCCTGAGCGTGGACTTTGAGGAGAAGCTCTACGCCGTGGGCCGTATCCCCGGCTCCTTCCTCCGCCGTGAGGGCCGTCCCGGCCTGAACGCCGTGCTGGCCTCCCGGTGCATCGACCGGCCCATCCGCCCCCTGTTCCCCGGGGACTTCCGCAACGACGTTGCCATCATCTGCACCGTCCTGTCCGTGGACTATGACTGCTCCCCGGAGATTGCCGCCACCATCGGCACCTCCGCCGCCCTGGCCATCTCCGACATCCCCTGGAACGGCCCTGTGGGCTGCATCAGCGTGGGCCTGGTGGACGGCGAAATCGTCCTGAACCCCAACCAGGAGCAGCGCCATAAGAGCGACATGGCCACCACCGTTGTGGCCACCGGCAAGAAGGTGGTCATGATCGAGGCCGGGGCCAACCAGGTGGACAACGCCACCATGCTCAAGGGCATCAAGATGGCCTTTGACGAGATTCAGAAGCAGATCTCCCTCATCAACCAGATGGTGGCGGAGATCGGCAAGCCCAAGTTCGACTATCCCCACGCCGACTTTGACCAGGAGCTGTTCGACAAAATCGTGGCCTCCTCCTGGGACGATGCCTGCGCCGCCATGGACACCGACGACAAGAACCAGCGGGAGGCTGACTGGAACAGGCTCATCGACCGGTGGCATGAGCAGTTCCTGGAGGACTATCCCAACATGGATCAGTACCTGGAGGAGATCACCTACAAGTTCCAGAAGAAGATCGTCAAGAAGTGGCTGCTGGAGGGCCACCGGGTAGACGGCCGGGCCTCCAACGAGATCCGCCCCCTGGCCGCCGAGGTAGGGGTGCTGCCCAAGGTTCACGGCTCCGGCCTGTTCACCCGGGGCCAGACCCAGGTGCTCAGCGTCTGCACCCTGAACACCCTCTCCATGAGCCAGAAGATCGACTCCATCTGGGAAGAGGAGTCCAAGCGGTATATGCACCACTACAACTTCCCTGGCTACTCCACCGGCGAGGCCAAGAGCGTCAAGAGCGTTGGCCGTCGGGAGCAGGGCCACGGCGCCCTGGCGGAGCGTGCCCTGGTGCCGGTGCTGCCCTCTGAGAGCGACTTCCCCTATTCCATCCGCGTGGTGTCTGAGACCCTCAGCTCCAACGGCTCCACCTCTCAAGGCTCCATCTGCGGCTCCACCCTGGCCCTGATGGACGCAGGCGTGCCCATCTCCGCCCCGGTGGCCGGCATCTCCTGCGGCCTGATTCAGGACGACGACGGCGGCTTCCAGACCTTCATCGACATTCAGGGCGTGGAGGACTTCCACGGCGAGATGGACTTCAAGGTGGCCGGCACCAAGAAGGGCATCACCGCCATCCAGATGGACCTGAAGAACGACGGCCTGACCATGGAGATCATCGAGGAGGCCCTGGACAAGACCTATGACGCCCGGTGCCGCATCCTGGACGAGATCATGCTCCCCGTCATCTCCGAGCCCCGGCCGGAGGTCAGCCCCAACGCCCCCAAGATGGTGAAGATTCAGATCCCCACCGACAACATCCGGGACGTCATCGGCTCCGGCGGCAAGGTGATTCAGAAGATTCAGGCCGAATCCGGCGCTAAGGTGGACGTGGAGGAGACCGGCGAGATCTTCATCTCCGCCCCCAACGCCGCCGCCTGCGAGGCCGCCAAGAAGGCCATCGAGACCATCGTCTTTGTCCCCGAGGTGGGTGCGCTGTACTTCGGTAAGGTGGTGCGCATCCTGAAGTTCGGCGCCTTTGTGGAGCTGGCCCCCGGCAAGGACGGCATGGTTCACATCTCCAAGCTGTCCGACCACCGCATTGGCCGGGTGGAGGATGCCGTCAACATTGGCGACATGATTTGGGTCAAGGTCACCGACATCGACGAGAAGGGCCGGGTCAACCTGTCCCACATCGACGCCATTCGGGAGATCAAGGCAAAGAAGCAGGGCAAGTAAAACAGTCTTTTGAGGGGCCGGATGCAAAATCCGGCCCCTCTTTTTCAGAGAGAGAAAAAATTGATTGAAAAAGGGAGCGCGATTTCCTTGAAACAAGCGGGACAGCGAAACGGCAAGATCGAGCTGATGCGCTTTGTCTTTTGCCTGTGTATTATCGTCATGCACGTTGGACGGGACATCTGGGGGAAGGAAAAGGTGATTTTTGACCACTTCTCCGTGATGAACCGGGCCGCCTGCGGGGTGGAGTTCTTCTTCCTGGTGTCCGGCTACCTGATGGCCCGGAGCATTTACCGGAAGCGGGAGGCGGAGGCGCTGACCGTGGGCCAGGAGGGAGGGGCCGCCCTGACCTCCCGCCCCAGGGCCATGGCCGACGAGGTGCTCCGGTTCCTGTGGCATAAGGTGCGGGGCATCCTGCCCTATCACTTCGTCTTCAGCGCCGCCGTGGCGGTGGAAATCTGCGTCTTCTGGCCGGAGGATGCGCTGAATCGGATCCTGACCAGGATTCCCGGCCTGCTTTACCTCCAGATGTTCGGCTTTACCATCGGCTCCTTTGTGCAGGTGGAATGGTATATCTCCTCCATGCTGATCGCCATGGCCATCCTTTACCCCATCTGTAAGCGGTACTACACGGACTTCACCCACCTGTACGGGCCGCTGGCCGCCTTCACGGTGCTGGGGTATCTGTATGTGAGCCATGGCAAACTGAGTGCGCCGGAGATGATCACCGGCATCACCCTCCAGGGCAACTGGCGGGCATTGGCCGAGCTGACCCTGGGGATGTGCTCCTTTGAGGTCTGCCGCTGGATGCAGGGCCGCACCTTCACCCGGCGGCAGCGGGGGCTGCTGTCCCTGGCGGAGGGGGTGGGCTACGGCGGGGCGCTGCTGTATGCCTGCAGCACCCTGTCCGCAAAATTTGAAATCGCCATCCTCCTGCTCCTCTGGACGGCGGTGACCATTTCCTTCAGCCAGAAAGGGCTGCTGGGGGAGAGCAGGCTGTTCCAAAACCCGGTTTGCCTCTGGCTGGGGGCGGTGAGCCTTCCCGTCTACCTGTGTCAGAACCCGGTGCGCCACTGGTTCAACAACTGCTGTGAGGGCCTGCGGGGGCGGGACCGGTTCCTGCTCACCGTCGCGGCGGTGCTGCTGGCGGGGGTCTGCGCCTACTATATCCGCTCCGCCCTGGGGAAACGGCGGGCGGCCAGGGGATAATCGCTGACGGCCTGCGCCCCCGCAGGGCGCGCCCGGCCGCCGTCCTTTGAAAATTTTTCCAAATTTTATAATTCTGTAACATTTCCCCCCAAACTTCTGTAACAACCCCGGTGTATCTTAATACATGAGCAGAGCAGCTTCTTCTTTTTTCATTTTGTCCTCCCTAATTTCCCCTAAGGAAACAGCGGCAATCAAACGATTGCCGCTGTTTTCCGGTTTCTCAGGAAAGGGGAGGGGACGGTCACGCCTCGTCGGGCTGCTGGCCGTCGTGGGCCTGCCACTGACATGCCAGCATTTGAGGGTGGGCGAACTCCGCCTGAAAGGAGGAGTCCTCCGGGGAACAGGCGTAGACGCCGAAGCGGATGCGCCCGCCCCCCTTGTGCAGATGGCAGATGCGCATTTGCCGGAAGGTCACGCCGTCCTCCGAACACTCGACACGGTAATCGTCCTCCCGCCGGCTGAGCCGATACCACATGGATTTGACCGAGACGGGAATCTCCGTGGTGGCCCAGTCGGAATAGCCCTCGTTGGTGACCACGCTGCCCAGGTGCTGGAACACGCCGTTTTCATACTCCACCGACGCCTTCAGCCAGTTGTCGCTGTCCAGGTACAGGACGACGCCGCACTGGTCGAACCGATGATGGCTGTCCGAAAAGTCGGTTTTCACCACGAAGCTGAAATAAGGCTCCTCCGTCTCCGTCTGGAACACCGGGGCGTTGTCGTTCCGGAAGTGGTAGTAGGTGCGCTGCCACAGGTCGGTGTGGGGCTTTGTCACAACGGTGAGGGTTTCCCTCTCCGTGCGGCAGGAGGCGGGCTCCCGGGTCCAGGTAAAGGCTGTGAAGTCCATGGAATCCTCCGGCAGACTCAGGCGTGTTCCGCCTCGAAGCGCTTCAGGCAGTCCACCAGCGCCTCCACGCCCGCCTTGGGCATGGCGTTGTAGATGGAGGCCCGGAGGCCGCCCACGGAGCGGTGGCCCTTCAGGTTATCCAGTCCGGCGGCCTTGGTGTAGGCCACGGCCTCGGCATCCATCTCCTTGGAGGGGGTGACGAAGGGGACGTTCATCAGGCTGCGGAAGGGCTTCTCCACCGTGCCGGAGAACAGGCTGGAGCTGTCCAGGAAGTCATAGAGGATGGCGGCCTTTTCCGCGTTTTTCTGGGCCATGACCTCCAGACCGCCGTTTTTCAGCAGCAGCTTGAACACCTTGCCGCAAACGTAGATGTCCCAGCAGTTGGGGGTGTTGTACATGGAGCCGTTGTCCGCCTGCAAATCGTAGCGCATATAGGCGGGAACATGGGGGTCCAGATCGGAGCGGATCAGATCCTCCCGGACGATGACGATGGCCATGCCGGCGGGGCCCACGTTCTTCTGGACGCCGGCGTAGATCAGGCCGTAGTCCGCCACGTTGCAGGGCCGGGACAGGAACATGGAGCTCTGGTCGGCCACCAAAATCTTCCCCTTGGTGTTGGGGAGCTGCTGGAAGGTGGTGCCGTGGATGGTCTCGTTCTCGCAGATGTAGACGTAGTCCGCATTCTCCCGGATGGGCAGGTCGGAGCAGTCCGGCAGGTAGGAGAAGTTCCGGTCTGCGGAGGAGGCCACGCACTGGACGTCGCCGTACTTCTTGGCCTCGGCGAAGGCCTTCTTGCTCCACGCGCCGGTGACGATGTAATCCGCGGCGCCGTTTTTCATCAGATTCATGGGGATGCCCGCAAACTGCAGGGTGGCACCGCCCTGGATGAACAGCACCTTGTAGTTGTTCGGAATCCCCATCAGGGTGCGGAGGTCGGCCTCGGCCTCGTCCGCGACCTGCTGGAAGGCCTTGGAGCGGTGGGACATCTCCATGACGCTCATGCCGGTGCCGCGGTAGTTCAGCATTTCATCCCGCAGCTCCTCCAGCACGGATTCCGGCATGACGGCAGGGCCGGCGGAGAAGTTATAAATACGATCATACATTGTGGTATGCCTCCTGAAATTCAGTTTCCCGTCTAGTATACCGCAAAAACGCCGACAGCGCAAGCGGGGGAGAGAAGGTTTTTGCCGCCGCCGTCAGGCGGGGATTCGTCAGAGTGATGAATGGCCGGGAACACACCTTAAAAGGTTACAGAAAAGAAAAGAGCCCGCCTGAACGTAAACGTTCAGGCGGGTTTTGTTGGAGCTTCTGGTCAGAATCGAACTGACAACCTTCTCATTACGAGTGAGATGCTCTGCCATTGAGCCACAGAAGCATTCCAGCGGTGACTATTCTACCATGAAACAGGGGAAAAGTCAACTGGAAATCCTCTCCGGTGTGAAAACTTTTCCCCTTTCCGTACACCGGCGGCAGCGCAGGGGCAGCTCTGCCCCTCACTCTCCCACCTCCACCATCACCCCGTGGAGCACATACCGGGCGTTCTCGAAGGAGTAGGCGCAGGTGGACAGGGTGATGAGCTTCTCCGCCCCGTCGGCGTCCACCTGGGCGGTAAAGTCCGAGTTGGACAGGCATTGGGTGAGATAGTCCTCCATGGTCTGGCCGGGCTGGTAGATGATGGTGTAAGCGTCCGAATCATAGCTGGTGGTGTAGCCGCTGAGCAGCAGGATCTTGTAGTTCTTCTCCGGGGTCAGCAGCCACATGACCGGGTGGGCCTCGTAATAGGACTGGTCGGCAAACTGCTCCAGCCCCGCGAACATGGAGCCGTTTCTCATATGGTGGCCGTAGAGGATGATGTTGGCGTCGGCAAAGCCGGCGCTGTTGTTGCAGTCCACAAAGATGGAACCGGAGGAGTTGTAGGTGCCGTCATAGAGGTGGTTGAGATAGTACTCGTTGTCCGTGCCCTGGAGGACGGGGTAGTTGATGGCGGTGTCCGGGCAGTAAATCCAGCCCACCACCTCCGGATTGACGGCCTGGAGGCTGTCAAAATCCACGGAGATGGGCGGCGTTTCCACGGCCTCCGGGGCGGCGGCGCTGCTCTGGCAGGTCTCCGCAGTTCCGGTCTCCGCAGTTCCGGTCTCCCCGGCCTGCTCCGGGGCGTATTCCTGGGCATACTCCTGGACATACTGGGCCGCCGCCTCCGTATAAAGCTGCTCCCCCTGGCGGTAGGACGCGAGGATGGAGACGATGTTCCACACCGCCACCAGAAACACCGCCGCGCATACAATCAGGCCGATGCGGCCCGCCACCTTCCTCATAACGCTGCCTCCCTATTCCAGACTGGACAGGTTTTATTATAACAGGAAGGCGCGGAGAAGTAAAGATGTTAGTGGTCAGTGGCTGGTGGCTGGCACCCCTCCACCGGCTGACGCCGGTCCCCCTCCCCTTTCAGGGGAGGCAAGGCAGTTGTGGGAATCGCCACGTCTTTGGCTCCCCTGAAAGGGTAAGGAGCGCAGCGGAAATGCCGCTTGACGGCGGAGCTGTCAGCGAAGCTGACTGAGGGGTGGAAACGCCGGGCATTTTCTCTATCAACAGCTTTTCCTAAGCAAAGCAACGGTAGCCTCACAGTCAGATTTCCACGACCAAAGGGCAACAAAATTGCCGCCCGTCCCGCCGCTTAGCGGCAGGGACGTGGGCGGCAATCCCTGCCAGCCGCCATCGGCGGCAGTCTCACCAGTTATCAAGTTACATCGTCTGTTGCCTGACAGACCACTTGCCGGTCGGGCGGCGCGAAGCCCTCAGGTTATAGGAGGGGGGTTCTTAGGCGGATTTTGCGTAAAAAATATGCCGGGGCATATTTTTAGCAAAATCCTGAGCCAGCTTGCTGGCGAAGCCACTTAAAAGAGTAGGTAGTGCCTTAAAGTTCCAGATAACGAAGGAGCCCCGAAGCTCCCCCCTGAGCCGCCTTCTTTCCCCCATTTCTTGGCGGAGCAAGAAATGGGGCCCCCGGAGGGAAACAACGTAATTCCTTCATCATTCCTTATCTAAGGAAGAAACGTGGCCGGGCGGCCAGGGGCCGCCCCTGCAGGGACAGGGAGCGGAGCAGGGCACCCCCGCAGCGCAGGAAACAGGCGGCAGCCGCCGGGCTGCCGCCTGTTCCTTTTGGGAAATTAGGGAGGATAGAATGAAAAGAAGAAGTTGCTCTGCTCATGACAATAAGATACACCCGTATTGTTACAGAAGTTCACGGGAAATTGTTACAGAACTATAAAATTTGAAAAAATCCGGGCCGGGCCGCCCCCAGGGGGAAATTCCCAAATTTCGGTAAATTTCCGCAGAAACAAATTGATTTATCCGCCGATTCACAGTATAATAAATACCGCAGGGGCGATTTTTGCCCCAAAACCCCACAGGAGGTAGTAATATGTACCAGAATATGCAGGACTCCATCGGCTTTCTCGCCGCCGCAGATCCGGAAGTGTCTGCGGCGATGGGCCGTGAGCTGACCCGTCAGCGGGAGAATATTGAGCTGATCGCCAGCGAGAATATCGTCTCCCCCGCCGTCATGGCGGCTATGGGTAGCATCCTGACCAACAAGTATGCGGAGGGTCTCCCCGGCAAGCGCTATTACGGCGGCTGCGTCTATGTGGACCAGGTGGAGAACATCGCCATCCAGCGGGCCTGCCAGCTCTTCGGCGCGAAGTACGCCAACGTCCAGCCCCACTCCGGCGCCCAGGCCAACCTGGCGGTGTATTTCGCCCTGCTGGAGGTGGGGGACACCGTGATGGGGATGGACCTGTCCCAGGGCGGGCATCTGACCCACGGCTCTCCGGTGAATATGTCCGGCAAGAACTATCACTTTGTCTCCTATGGCGTCAATGAGGACGGCTTTATCGACTACGCCGCCCTGGAGAAGGCCGTAAAGCAGGTGCGGCCCAAGCTCATCGTGGCCGGGGCCTCCGCCTATCCCCGTGCCATTGACTTTGAGAAGCTGGCGGAGATCGCCCACGGCTACGGCGCGTATCTCATGGTGGACATGGCCCACATCGCCGGTCTGGTGGCAGGCGGCGTTCATCAGAGCCCGGTGCCCTATGCCGACGTGGTCACCACCACCACCCACAAGACCCTCCGGGGCCCCCGGGGCGGCCTGATCCTGACCAACAACGCGGTGCTGGCCAAGCGGCTGAACTCCGCCGTGTTCCCCGGCACCCAGGGCGGCCCGCTGGAGCACGTCATCGCCGCCAAGGCCGTGTGCTTCGGTGAGGCGCTGAAGCCGGAGTTCAAGACCTACGCCCAGAACATCGTGGACAACGCCCAGGCCCTGGCCGCGCAGCTCACCGCCCGGGGCGTGAAGCTGGTGTCCGGCGGCACGGACAACCACCTGATGCTCATCGACCTCCGGGAGGAGGACTGCACCGGCAAGGAGCTGGAGGCCCGGCTGGACTCCGTCCACATCACCGCAAACAAGAACACCGTCCCCGGCGAGACCCGCAGCCCCTTCGTCACCTCCGGCGTCCGCATCGGCACCCCCGCCGTCACCACCCGGGGCATGGGCGTGGAGGAGATGAAGGTCATCGCCGACTGCATCGCCGACTGCATCGCCGACTGCATCTGGCACTATGAGGAGAAGAAGGACGAGATCTCCGCCAAGGTGCTGGAGCTGACCGCCCGGTTCCCTCTGTACGAGTAAAACGGCCCCAGGGGGGCGGAGCTGTTAGCTGTTAGCCACCCCTCCGGCGCTTTGCGCCACCTCCCCTGAAAGGGGAGGCAGGAGTAGGGGCGCACAGTGTGCGCCCGCCTGTTTGCCCCCTATACAAGCCTGCCATGAGGAAATCGTCTGTATGGGAACGCAGTCTTTTCTCTCCGCGATACCTGCCCACGGAAAAGCCCGTTCCTTCGGCAAGCTCATTAGACAATGTTCGCTATAAAGAATTTGTCCGGCGTTCCCACCCCTCCGGCGCTTTGCGCCACCTCCCCTTTCAGGGGAGGCAGGAGTAGGGGCGCACAGCGGTCTCTCCACCGCCACTAACGGCTAACGGCTAACAGCTAATAGCTAACAGCTCACATGCCCCGCAGGGGCGTCATCACCGAAAGGAGTGCAGACCGTGATGAAAATCGGATTTGGCTGTGACCACACAGCGGTAGAACTGAAAAATATCCTGATGGAGCATATGCAGGCCCAAGGCTATGAGTGCGTGGACTATGGCTCCTACAGCCCGGAGGAGAAGCGGGATTACCCCGTCTCCGGGCGGCTGGTGGCGGAGGCCATCCGCCGGGGCGAGGTGGACAAGGGCGTGCTGATCTGCGGCACCGGCGTGGGCATCAGCCTGGCGGCCAACAAAGTGCCGGGGATTCGGGCCGGGGTTTGCAGCGAGCCCTACACCGCCCGCCTGATCACGGAGCACAACGACTGCCAGATCGTGGCCATGGGCGCCCGCGTGGTGGGCAGCGAGCTGGCCAAGATGATCTGCGACAGCTTCTTCTCCGCCCAGTTCCAGGGGGGCCGCCACGCGAAGCGGCTGGGGATGATCGCCGCCATCGAGGAGGATTATGGCTACGCCGACGCCCCGGTGAAGTAAAGGGAGCAGCTCCGCGCCCTTCCCCGGCGCCGGCGGGGCAGAATCACCAGAACTGGAATAGTTCACAATTTGGAAACAGCTTGTTTTCAACTCATTCACCATTTGCCCCGCCGGATCTGGTATCTTATAAGCGTGGACAGGAACCGACCGCAAGCTTTTTTCTTTTCTTTCTTTTTCTCCTTTTTTCTCCTTTTCAAAACCGGGCCACCTGGCACAGGCCGCCGGGTGGCCCGGCAAACAACTCACGGACTCTGTCCGTTTTTGCCACGCGGCGACGCGGGGCTTTTTTTGCCAGTGGCTGGTGGCTGGCAGAGCGTGAAGCCTAAATCGTTACCTTTTTTGTAGGGGCGGCCCGTGGCCGCCCGGGGTAAGCAGGTGGTTCCCGAGGGCCGC
>JAJQCJ010000155.1 GCA_021202775.1 Clostridiales bacterium
AAAATATGCCCCCGGCATATTTTTTACGCAAAATCCGCCTAAGAACCCTCCTCCTGTCCCGCTGGGGCTTCGCGCTGTCCTGCCGTCAAGTGGTCTGTTCCGCTAGAGACGATGTAACTTGATACGCACCAAAGCTGCCGCCGATGGCGGCTGGCAGGGATTGCCGCCACGTTCCCGCCTTACGGCGGAACGGGCGGCAATTTTGTTGTCCTTCGGTTGTGGAACTCTGACTGTACGGCTGCGTTGCTCTCCTCAAGCTAAGGCAGGCAGCATCCTTAAGTTGATGACATTGCCCTGACTGTGGCAGAGAACCGGCGTTAGCCAGTGAAGGTGTGGACATCGGCCGTTTTTCCCCATCCAGTAGGGCCGCACAGAAAACGGCCCTGTGCGGGGTTCCTCCTGCACAGGGCCAAACACATCAGCGGATCTGTCCGCTGCCGTGGATGATGTACTTGTAGGTGCAAAGCTCCTCCAGCCCCATGGGGCCTCTGGCGTGGAGCTTCTGGGTGGAGATGCCCATCTCGCAGCCCAGGCCGAACTCCCCGCCGTCGGTGAAGCGGGTGGAGGCGTTGACGTAGACCGCCGCGCTGTCCACCTCCGCCACGAACCGCTCTGCGGAGGCGGCGTCCCGGGTGATGATGGCCTCACTGTGTCCGGTGGAATGGCGGTTGATATGGGCAATGGCCTCCTCCACGCTGTCCACCAGCTTCACGGCCAGGATATAGTCCAGGAACTCGGTGTCGAAGTCCTTCTCCCCCGCCGGGGTGCCGGGAATCAGCAGGGCCGCGCCCTCGTCCAGCCGCAGCTCCACCGGGGGTTTGCCCGCCTCGGCCCGCTCCTCGGTCAGCCGCTTTTGCAGGGCGGGCAGGAACCGGGGCGCCGCGTCCCGATGGACCACGCAGACCTCCTCCGCATTGCAGACGGAGGGGCGGCTGGCCTTGGCGTTCTCGATGATATTCACCGCCATGTCCACATCGGCGGAGGCGTCCACATAGACGTGGCAGATGCCGGTGCCGGTCTGGATGCAGGGGACGGTGGCGTTCTCCACGCAGGCGCGAATCAGGCCGGGGCCGCCCCTGGGAATCAACAGGTCCACATAACCCACGGCGGTCATCAGCTCGGTGGAGCTTTTCCGGGTGGTGTCCTCCACGATGTTGACCAGGTCCTCCGGCAGGCCCACCTGCCGGAGCCCCGCCTTCAGGGCCTGCACGATGGCATAGGCGCTGTGGAAGGCCTCCTTGCCGCCCCGGAGGACGCAGGCGCTGCCCGCCTTCAGGGCCAGGGCCGCCGCGTCGGAGGTGACGTTGGGCCGGCTCTCGTAGATGATAGCGATGACCCCCATGGGCACCATCCGCTTCTCGATCACCAGGCCGTTGGGCCGTTCCACCCGTTTCATCACCTGGCCCACCGGGTCAGGCAGGGCGGCCACCTGGCGGATGCCCTCCGCCATGCCCTCAATGCGGGCCTGGCTCAGGGCCAGGCGGTCCAGCATTACGTCGGGAATTTTCCCCTTTGCGGCCTCCAGATCCGACCGGTTCGCCTGGAGAATGGCCTCCTGCTGGGCGGTCAGCTTCTCCGCCATGGCCAGCAGCGCGGCGTTTTTCTTCTCACTGCTCAGGGCGGCCAGAGCCGGTTTTGCCGCTTTCGCGGCGACTAAAATTTCCTGTGTTGTCATTCCGTCCTCCTTCCGATGAAGCGTGTACCTACCGCTGCCCCGTCCAAAATGTCATAGAGCAGCTCCGGGGACTGCCCGTTGGCAATCACCACGTCCGTTCCCTGTGCGGTGGCAAGCCGGGCGGCGTGGAGCTTCGTCACCATGCCGCCGGTGCCCAGAGGGCCGCACCCCTCCCCGGCCAGCTTTTCCAGCTTCTCGTCCAGCTCCCACACCACGGGGATCAGCCGCGCCCCGGCGTCCTCCCTGGGGTTGGCGGTGTAGAGGCCGTCAATGTCGCTGAGAATCACCAACAGCTCTGCCTTCATCCGCACCGCCACGATGGCGGAGAGGGTGTCGTTATCCCCCACGGCAATCTCCTGGGTGGCGATGGTGTCGTTCTCGTTGACGATGGGCAGCACCTTCAGCTCCAGCAGGCGGAACAGGGTGTTCTGGATGTTCTGGCAGCGGTCCTCATGCTCCAAATCCTCGCCGGTGACCAGAATCTGGGCCACCACATGGTTGTACTCCGAGAACAGCTTATCGTAAGTATACATCAGCTCGCACTGGCCCACGGCGGCGGTGGCCTGCTTGGTGGGCATATCCTTGGGCCGCTCCAGCAGGGGGAGCTTCCCCATGCCCATGGCGATGGCCCCGGAGGACACCAGAATCACCTCATGCCCGGCGTTCTTCAAATCGCTGAGCACCTTGCACATCTTCTCCACCTGACGGATGTTCAGGCATCCCGACGGATGGGCCAGGGTGGAGGTGCCCACTTTTACAACTACCCTCATTGCGTTCTCCTCGCTTTCCCCAACATCATACCCTACTTTTTTTCCACTGTCAAGGCGGGAACGGCATGGAAGCGGCTGCACCCCAGGGGATTGCAGCCGCTTCTGTCACCCCTTCCCCGCCCGGCGGCGGGCCAGCTCCGCCGCGTTCTCCTCCACCCGCCTCCGGCCCAGGGGGTAGACCAGCAGGAGCACCAGCCCCACGCAGGTCAGGCCGAGGATGGGGACGATGCAGGAGATGCGGAAGATGCCCTCCGTCACCTCCGGGTCAAACTGGGTGGCCTCGGTGTAGCCGATGACGGTCAGCAATCCCCCCACCATGCCGGAGGAAAAGCCCTGCCCCAGCTTCCGGGCGAAGGAGTACACTGAATAGATCGCGCCGTCCTCCCGGACGCCGCTGCGCACCTCCGCGTCGTCGATAACGTCGGTGATCATGGCCCAGATGACCGTGTTGAAGAAGCCCAGGCCCACGAAGGCCAGGGTGTAAAACGCCACATAGACGTAAGCGTTCTCCGGGCGGAGCAGGAGGCAGACCAGATAGACCAGCGCCCCAAAGAGGCAGGACACGGCGGACAGCTCCTTCTTGCCGAAGCGCTCCGCCAGGCGGGAGGCCAGGGGCGCGCAAATCACCAGCACCGCCAGCGACCCGGTCAGGGAGGCCACGGACTGGGCCCGGGTGCTGCGGTAGACGTTGGGGAACACATACCCCGCCATGCCCTGCATGCTCAGCATGGCCAGCAGCAGGAGGATGGCGGCGGCGATGATGCCCAGCAGCGCCCGGTTGGTGGCGAGGCTCCGCAGCATTTTGGGGATGTCCAGCTTCTCCCTGTTGGCGGGCACCTCCACCCGCTCCCGCACCAGATGGAAGCACAGCAGATGGCAGACCACGGCGGCGACGCTGAACACCCCGGCGATGGCGGTCATGCGGCTGCCGGACATCACCGGGTTGCCGTCCACGGTGACGTAGGCCACCAGGGGGACGCCCACGCCGATCACCAGCCCCGCCAGGGTGGAGCCCACCGTGCGCCAGGTGGAGAGGTCGGCCCTGTCCCTTGGCTCCGGGGAGATGGCGGAAGCCATGGAGCCGTAGGGGATATTGATGGCCGTGTAGAAGAAGGAGCCCCACAGCAGGTAGGTGAAGAACATCCAGAACACCCGGAAGGGGTAGGGCGCGCCGGCGAAGCCGGACTGATAAATCAGGAAGGAGGACACCGCCACCGGCCCGCACATCCGCCGAATCCAGGGGCGGAACTTACCGTCCTTCGTGGGGTGGGAGCGGTCCACGATCTGCCCCATGGTCACGTCGGTGAAGGCGTCCAGAAAGCGGGCCAGCATCATCAGCGTGCCCACCAGGCCGGGGGAGATGTCCATCACGTCGGTGTAGTATTTTAACATGAAGGAGGAGGACAGGAGGAAGGTGAAGTCGTTGCCGAAGTCGCCGAACATATAGCCCACCCTGTCCGCCATGCCGAAGGGGCGGAGATGAGCCGGTTTGCTGTGTGCCATGTGGTTTGCTCCTTTTTCTGCCGTTTGCAGGACAGGGTTTAGTCTGCCCGGTTTGACGGAAAAGGCGGCGGAGCGTCCGCCGGTAGTTATTTCCAGCTTTGGGGAAAAGAAAACGGCTGCAACCGTAGCAATACGGTTGCAGCCGCTTAAAAATGCGTTTGGTCAGATGGTAATCATACCGTTCTCGTCCTTTTTCATGGGGATTACAACCATCAGGTCAATGACACTCATGGCCATGGAGAATCCCGTCCAGCAGAGCGCCAGGTACAGAATGGCGGTAGGCCACATCTTCACATAGAAGCGGTGCCCGCCGGCCCATCCGGTGAAGAGCAGGAGCAGGATATAGGTCCTCTTGGGAACCGTCACCTTCACCCTGTTGTCCTGATGGTCAAAGTACATGGCGATGGGATTTTTGCGCTTTTTCCGGCGGTTGCCGTGCCGGTCGATGACGTAATCATCCTCAATGCCATACTCTGCCTTGACCTGCTTCAGTTCCTCCTCAGCGGCGGCCATCTCAGCAAAGCTGACACGGTTTGCCTCACGCTGTTCGCGCTCCAGCTTTTTGCGTTCTGAACGTTTCACTTGTAGGATTACCTCTTTCCGGGATTAGGAATGCTTGGGATGTAATCAGGCTTCCTTGGCAGCCTCCGCCTTGATGCGGGCCACCTCGCCCTGAATCTCTGCCATTCTCTCCTTGGTCAGGGGATAGAAGTGCAGGGCGATGATGTTGGCAATCAGGCCGACGATGATCAGGCCATAGGCCAGGAAGGCCACGCCGATCCGCAGGGGCCAGGTGACGGTGTCGCCCATGACGGGGTTGTGATCGGAGAAGCCGACGGCGGCGAAGACCAGACCGGCGATCATGGGAGCCAGGGAGGAGACGATCTTATCCACGAAGGAGAACAGGGTGCCCATCAGGCCGGGGACGTACTTGCCGGTACGATACACCTCGTAGTCGGCGCAGTCGGCGGTCATGGGGATGACCAGGTTGCCGGAGATGCCCTGGAAGCCGGACTGCAGCACGGTCAGCACGCAGTACAGAATCAGGAAGTAGCCCCAGTTCATGGCACCGGTCTCCGCATTGGAGGTCATGGTGGTGGGGTCGCCAATGAGCCACAGGGCAATCAGCAGGGCATTGACCACAATGCCGCCATAGGAGCCGAAGAGCATGGCCTCCTTCTGGCCCATACGAGGTGCCAGCAGGGAGACGGCGGCGAAGGCGATGATGGCGTTGGGAACCGTCAGGATACCTGTGACGTTGGACTGCAGCAGGGTGGACCCGGCGATGCAGGCGAACATGGCCACGGTGACGGCGCTGGTCTTGGCGGAGGAGCCGAGCTTATCCGTAGAGGCGGAAACCACCAGCATCTGAATGGCGCGGTTACCCTTCAGGGTCTCCCAGTAATCCCGCAGACCCACCTTGACGGGCTTGCCGGTGCCGAAGAACTCCAACCGATCCTTGGGGGCGATGGAGAACACAGCAAAGGCGGTGAAGCAGACGCCAACGATAGCGGTAATCATCCACAGGGTATGGAAGAACTGCGTGGAGCTGTATCCACCATAATCGGCATAGTTGTTGGCGATGATGGGGGTCAGGATGCCGAAGCCGGCGAACAGGATGACGTTAAACGCCGCGTCAAAGGCGGAGAACAGCGGGCGCTGCTTCGGGTCGTTGGTCAGGCAGGACTGGGCGGACTTGGTGCAGACGCACTGGCAGGTGTAGCCCAGATAGTAGGCGGCGGAAATGATGATGAAGAACACAAGCCGAATCGCCATGTTCTCCGGCAGCAGGTGGGTCACATGGAACATGATGAAGCTGGACACGCACAGGATGCACTGACCAATCACCATGAAGGGACGGTTCTTGCCGAACCTGCCGTTGGTCTTGTCCACCATGAAGCCGACGAAGGGGTCGGTCACGCCGTCCCAGATACGCATGATCATGGAAAAGCTGGAGGCCATCACCATGCCAACGCCGACGAAGCCCATCAGGTAGTAGCTGACGTAGTTCATCATGAACAGGTAGGTGTTAGTGGCGGTATTGTTCAGGCAGAAGCCAAGGATACGCCACACAGGTACGCGGTGGACACCGTTTTCACCCATGTATTTTGAGGGATCGCTACTCATGTTTTACTTCTCCTTTCTCCCGCACGCAGACGCGTTGCGGACGCTACATTGTTGTAAGGGTCGTTTTGCCATTGGTCAAAAATCTCCTTTCGGGTTTGACCGCTGCGCCACAGCCGCCTGAGAAAGCCGGTATGACGTCAGCGCCTGTGATGTTTCA
Organism: Clostridiales bacterium; assembly: GCA_021202775.1. Taxonomy (GTDB): domain Bacteria; phylum Bacillota; class Clostridia; order Oscillospirales; family Oscillospiraceae; genus Onthomonas. The sequence continues at coordinate 6,233 of JAJQCJ010000155.1, forward strand.
CAACCTCCTTCTGATTCATTTTATATTACACGATTTGGCTCACGTGAAATATACAGCTTTTCCTGCGAAGGGGGACCCGCGCACCCCTTCAACTTATTTTATCTACTTTACTGATTTTACCTCAATTTCATGAAAAAATCAACAAAGGCTTCTAGGACAATACGCTCGTATTTTTGTAATTTTGTCCACATTTAACAGGAGAGTTCTTCTCACGTTTGGCAAATGTCCGGAAACCGGCCTATTCTGTTCGAATTTTTCCTTTATTTTTGCCATTTTTCGGCATAAAAAGCGACGGGGCCGTCCGTCTGCCCCGCCGCTTTGGGTCACGCGTTTCACCCCGCCGGTGGGGGCGGGGAAAAACTCTGTATTTCATGTTGCAAACTGAAAAAGCTGCCGCATCAGCGCCATCCGGGGCAGGAGGAAGGTGTCGGCGCTGTCGGTATAGCGCAGCTCCATTTGGAACACGTCTCCCCCGTCGTTCTGGAAGACATAGACCGCCACATGGTAGCCCAGTCCGCTGTCCGTATAGGATAGCTCGGTGGCGGCGTACTCCCCCTGACCCACGGTAGCCTCCCCGGTGGCGAGGTCGGCGTCCCCGGCGGCGGCCTCCGCCGCTGCAATGGTGGCCTCCACTGTCTCCGCCCCTCTGGACACCGTCAGCACCCCCTGGGCCACGCCGTCCTCATCCGTCAGGTCGGAGGTAAAGACCGCCGACTGGCTCTCCTCATCCCAGGCGCAGCGGAAGGTCTCATAGGGGTACTCCATGGTGAAGCCCAGGCTGCACTGGAAGGTGAAAAGGGACACCGTCACCGCCTCATCGTTGACCGTGATGGTCTCCGTCCGCTGGGTGGTGCTGTCCACTCCGTTGGTCAGGGTGCCTTCCGTCTCCTCCGCCTCCGGCTCCGGGGCCGGGTCCCCGCTGCTCTCTCCGCTTGATGTACTGCTCTGCTCCGCCGCCAGAACCGAGGTGGGCTCGGAGAACTCCACCTGGCAGGCCGCCAGGGGCAGGGCAAGGAGGCAGGCCAGCAGCAGCGGCAGGATGGTTCGGTTGCTCATCGTATCATCTCCCTGTGGCAATGTTGTGAATTTGAGGGTTTGCTTTCCTTAGGTGAGGATACCGGAAGGAAATAGAGCGTTTGCCCTTGCCAGGGCATGGCCTTATCTACCACCAGCTAATCATTTACGGTATCCTCCTCGGTCAGTGAGCCTTGCCAGCGTAGCTGGCTGCGGTTTTCGGCTAAAAATATGCCGCTGGCATATTTTCTTAACGCCGCAAACTCGCTCCGCCGAGAAAAGTAGCAAAAGAGGGCGGCTCAAGAGGGCCGCTGTGCGTCCCTCTTAAGAATCTCCCTGTGTTCCGTTGGCGGCTCCGCCTTGTCTCACAATGAAGTCGTCTGTCAGGCAACAGACGATGTAACTTTCAGGTGGTGAGACTGCCGCCCTGCGGCTGGCAGGGATTGCCGCCCACGTTCCCGCCTTGCGGCGGAACGGGCGGCAATTCTATTGCCTTTTGGTCGTGGACATCTGACGGTACGGCTACGTTATTCTCCTCAAATCAGGATAGATTGCATCTTAAATTGACAACATTGTTCCTATGGTACCTATCTTACCGGATTTTCCCCTGTTTGGCAAGGGGAATCCGGGGAAAATCGGGTGAAAACGGGCAGATGTTACCCTTCTCCGCCCCGGAACAGCTCCGCCGCAGCAGCCAGCAGGATGGGCGCGCCGATCAGCCCCGCCAGCCCCAGTGTCCGCGCCCCCAGATAGGCAGCCAGCAGCGTCCACACCGGGCTGATCCCCACCCGCCTGCCCATGAGCTTTGGTTCCAGCAGCGTCCGGCACAGCCACACCGTCAGCCACAGCCCCAGCAGCCCCAGGGCTTTGCCGCCCTCCCCCTCCAGCAGGGTCAGCAGCGCCCAGGGTACCAGCGCTGTGCCGCAGCCCAGCAGGGGCAGCGCGTCCAGGAGGGCGATCAGGGCGGCCAGCAGCAAAAAGCCTTCCACCCGCAGCAGGGCCAGCCCCGCCGCCAGCAGGCCGAACTGCACTGCCAGCAGCCGCCCCTGGACCGCAAGCCATCCCGCCGCCCCGCGTTTCAGGTGGCCCAGCATCCGCCGGCCCCTGGCCTGCCAGGGCTCCGGCAGCAGGCGGGACAGGTCCCCGGTGACCCGCCGCCAGTCCGTCACCGCGTAGAACGCCCCAAACACCGTCACCGCCCCGGTCAGCAGCATCCCCGGCAGCCTGCCTGCCAGCGCCGCCGCCTGCTCCGCCAGCCACGCCCCGGCGGCGGCCCACAGGCCGTCCTCCTCCGCTGTCAGCCAGCGCAGCCCCCGCCGGGCCAGGTTGGACAGGGGCGCAGGCAGCAGGGTCAGCAGCGGCTCCGCGGCGGCGCTGACCCTGACAAACAGGTCGCCCCCGGTGAGGGCGGCAGCCTGTTTGCAGCCCTCCGTGACGCACAGCAGGAGCAGCGCCGCCAAAACGACAGCCCCACCCAGCAGAATCGCCGCAGCGCCCCAGCCCCGCCGCAGGCCGTGCCGCTCCAGGGCGGTGACCGGTACGTTCAGCGCCGCCGCCAGCAGCAGGGCCGCACCGGCCGCCAGGGCGGTGCTCCGCAGCGCCGGCACCAGCACCGCGGCGGCGCACGCCAGAGCCAGGCACGGCTTTTTCCAGTTCCATTCCACGCTCGGCCCTCCAAACCCCGCCCCTTTGTCAAAGGCGGTATGGGAAATCATGAGAATTTTGGAAGAAAAAACGGTTGTAAATGGGGGACAGGTATGCTAGAATAATCGATGCATGAGTACAGATGACCACCGTGTGCGGACATATGGCCGTGAAGCAAGGTATTTCCCTCCGCTTCCCCTGTTTTCCCGCCCTGTGCGATGGCCAGTCAGGGGAAAGGCCGGGTTGTTATGGCTCAGGAATCCAAGTATTATATTGTAGAGGCGTCCGCCCTGCCGGAGATCATTTTGAAGGTGGCCCGGGCCAAGCAGGCCCTGGAGTGGAAAGAGGCCGCCACCGTCAACGAGGCCACCCGCCTTGTGGGCATCAGCCGCAGCGCCTTCTACAAGTACCGGGATGCGGTGCATCCCCTCAGCGACATGATGCGGGGCCGCATCGTCACCATACAGGCCATGCTGAAGGATGAGCCGGGGGTGCTGTCCTCCATCCTGAATATTTTTGCCGCTTCCGGCGGGAATATTCTCACCATCAACCAGTCCATCCCCACCGGCGGCATCGCCGCTGTCACACTGTCCATCGAGACCACCGGGCTGGTCATGCCCCTGGAGGAGCTGGTACAAAGCGCCTCCTCCATGGAGGGCGTTTTAAAGTTTGAAATTCTGGCCGGGTAACCACCCCCGGCTGGTAGCCGCGGGGCAGCCGTTCGCGGCAATATAGAGTGAGGTGTCTATCATTATGGCAAATGTAGCAATTCTGGGTTACGGCACCGTCGGCAGCGGTGTTGGCGAGATTTTTTACAAAAACGGGCAGCACATTTCCCAGCGCGTTGCCAACGAGGTCAACCTGAAATACATCCTTGACCTGCGGGAGTTCCCCGGCGACCCCTATGCCGACCGGGTGATTCACGACTTCTCCATCATTGAGAACGACCCGGAGGTGGCCGTGGTGGTGGAGACCATGGGCGGCGTGGGCTTCGCCTATGACTGCACGAAGCGGGCCCTGTCCAAGGGCAAGAGCGTGGTCACCTCCAACAAGGAGCTGGTGGCCACCCACGGCTATGAGCTGCTCCAGCTGGCCAAGGCCAACGGCTGCTCCTACCTGTTTGAAGCCTCCGTGGGCGGCGGCATCCCCATCCTGCGGCCCATGAGCAACTGCCTGGCAGCCAATGAGCTGCAGGAGATCGTGGGTATCCTGAACGGCACCACCAACTATATCCTGACCCGGATGATCCGGGCGGGCCTGTCCTTTGACGCGGCGCTGAAAGAGGCCCAGGACAACGGCTATGCCGAGAAGGACCCCACCGCCGACATCGAGGGCCACGACGCCTGCCGGAAGATCTGCATCCTGTCCTCCCTGGGCTACGGGCGGCACATCTACCCGGAGCAGGTGCCCACGGAAGGCATCTCCAACATCACCCTGTCCGACGTGGCCTATGCCCGCAGCGGCGGCTACCGCATCAAGCTGTTCGGCCGCTCCATCCGCCGGGAGAGCGACGGCAAGGTCTGCGCCTATGTGGCCCCCCATCTGGTGGATGAGGAATCCCCTCTGGCCAACGTGGAGGACGTGTTCAACGCCATCCTGGTGGTCGGTGACTCCATCGGTGAGGTCATGTTCTACGGCCGGGGGGCCGGGAAAATGCCCACCGCCTCCGCCGTGGTGGCCGATGTGATGGACATCGTCCGGGCCAAGGGCAAGAAGCTCATCACCTGGGAAGAGGGCGGCAGCGACACCACCTATTCCGTGGACGAGGTGGCCAGCCGCTGGTACCTCCGGGTGGCAGGCGACCTGTTCGTGGAGGGCACCAGGCGGCTCCGCAACGGCGACGCCAAGGACGGGGAGAGCGCCTTCATCACCGATGAGGCCATGACCCCGCCCCAGCTGCGGGCCTGGGCCGGTGATCTGGAGATCCGCGCCCTGTACCGGGTGCTGTAAGCCCTGCGCCCTTGTGCGTGCAGGTGCATAAGATGAAGGGAAGCCGGGGGCACAGTCTGCCCTCCGGCAGGTCATATGAGGGAGGTCCTTTTTTACAATGGCTCTGATTGTGCAAAAATTTGGCGGCTCCTCCGTTGCGAACCTGGAACGGGTGCAGCACGTCGCCAAAATCATCACCGATACCTATCGGGCGGGGAACGACGTGGTGGTGGTCCTGTCCGCCCAGGGCAAAACCACCGACCAGCTCATTGCGCTGGCGAAGGAGTACAACCCCAAGGCGTCCAGGCGGGAGCTGGATCAGCTGCTGACCATTGGCGAGCAGCAGTCCGTGGCCCTGTGCGCCATGGTGATCGAGGGGATGGGGTATCCCGTCATCTCCCTGACCGCCTGGCAGGTGGGCTTTAAGACCAACCGGGTCTATGGCGACGCCCGCATCAAGCGCATCGACACCGAGCGCCTCCGGGCGGAGCTGGATTCCCACAAAATCGTCATCTTCACCGGCTTCCAGGGCGTCAACCGGTACGACGATGTCACCACCCTGGGCCGGGGCGGCAGCGATACCTCCGCCGTGGCGCTGGCCGCCGCCCTCCATGCGGACAAGTGCCAGATCTTCACCGACGTGGACGGCGTCTACACCGCAGACCCCAACAAGGTGGAGGGCGCGAGAAAAATTGACGCAATTACATATGACGAAATGCTGGAAATGGCCACCCTGGGGGCCAAGGTGCTGCACAACCGCAGCGTGGAAATGGCAAAGCGGTACAACGTGAACCTGGAGGTGCTGTCCAGCTTCACCGGAAATCCGGGGACAATCGTTAAGGAGGTTGTGAAACAGATGGAAAATTCTCATGTCAGCGGTGTCGCAAAGGACAAAAATATTGCCCGCCTGGCCCTGGTGGGCCTGAAGAACGAGCCCGGCGTGGCGTTTAAGGTATTCTCCCTGCTGGCGAAGAACAACGTCAACGTAGACGTGATTTTGCAGTCCATCGGCCGGGGAGACGAGAAGGACATCTCCTTCACCGTGGCCCGCAGCGACATGGAGCTGTGCCGGCAGCTGCTGTCTGAGCGCAAGGAGAGCCTGGGCTTTGAGGACATCTCCATCAATGACAAAATCGCCAAGGTCTCCATCGTGGGGGCCGGCATGATCGGCAACCCCGGCGTGGCCGCCGCCATGTTCGAGGCCCTGTACGCCGCCGGCATCAACATCAACATGATCTCCACCAGCGAGATCAAGCTCTCCGTCCTGGTGGACGAGGCGGACGCCGACCGGGCGGTGCAGGTGGTGCACGACAAGTTCTTCCGGGACTTCGGCCGGAACTGAGGCATCGGAACCGCTGAATCGCACAACCGGGGCGAAGGCTGCGCCGTGGGCCCCGGGGTTTTTTTCGTGAGGGGGGTGGGATTGTTTCCCTCGCCCCGGGGGCGCGGGGCCGCGGACAGCGGCAGCTTGTGCGGCCGCGGGGTGAGGAACAGGGACAGCACTTCCAGCTGCTCCTGGCTGCGCCCTTCGGCGATGACCAGGGCCATGGCTGCCGCCGCTGTCACCAGCGCGCCCCCTGACGGCCCCTGTACTGCGTTTGCCATATCTCCCTCCGTTCCGCCTGTGCAGGCCGGTCAAAAGCCGTCGTTTCTCCTCCAGTTTATGCGCTGTCCGCCCCGGGGTTGCGTCCCTTCGGTGGGGCAGCCCGCCTCAGAAAGGAGTTTGCCATGCCGCTCCCCTATCAGCCGCTGACTGCGTCCCTCCCCCAAGAGGTGTGGCAGCAGGATTTCCGCCAGGCCCGCCGCATCAAGGGCGTCCGGTTCGGGGCAGAATGTCTCTACCTGAGCCGCTTCGCCGGTCTGGGCGGGCGCTACATCCCCTATCGGGACATTGTCCGCTGGTACATCCAGCTAAAGGAGGCCACCGGCGGGGAGGCCACCTTCCACAGCTACCGCCTTGTGGTGAACTATGGGACAGAGGGCGAGTGGGCCGCCTCCCTGGGGGAGTACAGCGCCAACCTGAATGAGCGGACGCCGGAGGCCCAGGTCCGGGCCCTGATGGCCCTGCACCCGGAGATTCCCCTGGGCCGGGACCCACAGCGCAAGACCAGGTTCCTCTGAGTTCTCTTCAAAACACACCGTACCGAAGCGGGCGCTTCGGTACGGCGTGTTGTTTTTTCCGCGTTCTATTTGTATTCCTGGAGGACGTGGCTCTCAATCCAGCCCAGCAGCCAGCCGTAGATGTCATACCGGTCGGCCTCATTCAGCAGCTCATGCCGGTCGTCCTGCCACAGCTTATAGGTGACGTCCGTCACCCCCCACCTCTGGTACAGCCGGGTGAGCTTGGGGATGTCCTTCCCCATATGCCCCACCGGGTCCTTTTCGCCGGAGATCAGCAGCATGGGGGTTCGTGAACTGATCTGTTCAAAATCCTCCTCCTGGGCCAGTTGGGCCGCCAGTTTAAAGTAATCCCGGTATCCCCCCACGGTGAAGCAGATGCCGCACAGCGGGTCCTGTAAATATCGGTCTACGTTCTCCACATCCCGGCTGAGCCAGTCGCAGCTGGTTCTGTTGGGGGCGAACAGCCTGTTGAACCGTCCCACCACCCGCTTTTCCAGCCATTTGCTGTGATAGGTGGGCCCCCGGAGGATGCACAGCAGGTTGGCAATGCCTCCGGCCACCCCGGCGGCCCTGCCGGAGACGATGCCGGTGCCCATCAAAATGACCCCTCTGGCCTTTCCGGTGTACCGGGTGATGTAGCGCCTGGCCACAAAGGAGCCCATGCTGTGGGCCAGCAGCACCAGCGGCGCAAAGGGGAAAATCCCCTGGGCACGGAGGGCCACGCTCTCCACATCGTCCACGATGACCTGATCGCCGTCCTGCTCGGTGAAGAAGCCCATCTCCTTCGGCTCCCGGACGCTCTGGCCGTGGCCCAGCATATCGTGGCCGATCACCGCAATGCCGCGGCCCGTCAGGTAAATGGCAAAGTCCTCATAGCGCTCCACATACTCCTCCATGCCGTGAACGATCTGTACCACCGCCCGCACCTGGCCGCTGTCCGGCTGCCACAGGACGCAGTGGAGGCTGCGTTTGCCGTCCCGGGAGGGAATCCAACTCTGCTCTTTCTTCACAGGGTTCTCTCCTTTCTGCGGCCCCTGGGCCGCGTCACATCAGGAATTTCGCCCAGCCCAGCAGCAGGCGAATACCGCTGAGCACCAGCTGCCGCAGGGGAGAGACCGACTGATCCACTTCCTCCCCGCTGGGGAGCACAGTGGTGTCCTCGTCGATCACCGTGGCGGCCTGGGCCTCGTAGTAGGCCATATCCTCCCGCAGCATGGCGTTGAGGTCCTCGCTGTCCACTACAAGCATCAGCTCCGTGTCCAGGTAGACGCTGCGCATATCGAAGTTGAAGGAACCGATCAGGGACAGGTCGTCGTCAATGGCGATGACCTTGCCGTGGTAGGAGTAATCCCCGTGGTACTCCAGCAGGGTGACCCCCTGCTCCACCACCTTGAGCCGATCCGCCTGGTAGTAGGCCGCGCCGAAGGGGTTGCTGTTGTTGGCCGGGGAATTGGTCATCAGCTGCACCGTGGGCACCAGACTGGACAGGGTGCCCAGCTCCTCCATCATCGCATCGTTGCAGATGACATAGGGGGTGTGGATGGTGACGTTCTCTGAAGCGTTCTCCATCAGCTGACAAACGGCGTAGTACACCTTCGGCTCCTTGGAGAGGATATTCGTGTCACCGGCCAGCAGGGTGATTTTGTCCGTCTCCACCGTGTTGGCCCCATAGTCGTAGTCGGTGAACAGCTCCGGCTGCGCCTCCTGGAGGTCGGCGTACACCTCCACCAGGGTCTCGGCAGCCCGCTTCACGCTGCCGGTTCTGGCGAGGCTGGCCCTGTTGTGGAACACGGAGCAGTCCTCCGAGCTCCAGACGGACTCAAAGTATTCCTCCAGCTGCGCCAGGGAGCCTTCCCCTTCACCGGTGTAGTACACCAGCACATCCCAGTCAAAGTTCCGCCATCCGTCGGTGTCCCCCAGGAAGTAGTTGAAGGTGTTCCGCCCGCCCAGCAGGTACAGGTCCTCGTCCACGATGATGTACTTGTCGTGGAGGCGGCCCATGATCGTCCAGGGCTTCAGGATGTTGATCTGGTTATAGATGCGAATTTCCACATTTTCGTGGCTGGACAGGGCGTAGAAGTAGGGGTTGCCCTCCATATTGGTCAGGGAGCGCATCCCGTCCGCCAGCACCTGCACCTCCACCCCCCGCTCCGCGGCGTCGTAGAGGGCGGCCAGCACCTGCATCCCCGCCTCGTCGGAGCGGATGTCAAAGGTAGAGAGGATGATGCGCTCCTGGGCGCCGGCGATCATGCGGATACGGGTTTCCAGGGCCTCCTCATTGTCCATCAGCACGGTGGCCCGGTCAGCGGAGGTCTCCTCACTGTAAAATGCTTCCACTGAGAAGGAGGACTGATAGTCCTCGCTGACCTCCTTCTGCTTGGCCACCGGCAGGATGGCCCCCACCAGCACATAGACTAGGAACAGCACCAGCAGCCCTGCCCCGCTGAGGATGCCGACGCGCCAGCGGTGTTTCTTCCCCTCTTTCTGCTGAATGTCCATCCACATGCGGCGGTAGACCAGCAGATAGCCCACCAGCGCATAGATGGCGGCGGCCATGCAGATATAGATCAGCAGATTCGCCGTACTGTAGCTGATGTTGGGCAGCAGCAGCAGAATCACCAGGGAGCAGTCCAGAATCACCGTGGCCACCTTGCCGCACCAGTGGGCGCCGTCCATCTTCTTGTCCATGTGCAGGAACACCGCCCCCAGCACCGCCAGGAGCAGCTCCTTGCACAGCAGCAGCACGGCCAGCCAGACCATCAGCGGGTACCGGGTGGTGAGGCACAGGGCGGTGACGCATTGGGTGATTTTATCCGCCAGGGGGTCGATAAACTTGCCCCACTCCGTCACCATATTGAACCGCCGGGCGATTTTTCCGTCAAAGCAGTCCGTCAGCGCCGAGACGCCCAGCACCAGGGCCGCCACTAGATAATCCCGGGAAGTTTCCGCCCGCAGGTAGAGGACCGCAAACACCAGAACCAGCAGGATGCGGAAGTATCCCATTAAATTCGGAATGGAAAAATACTCCCGCTTCCAGTTGTCTTTCCCACCGGAACCAGCCAATTTATTTACCATAGTTGAAGCTTCCTTTCAGGGTACCGCGGGAAAGGCTCCCGACTTTGCTCAATGCACTCTGTTTTCTATTGTATCACATTCAACTGGAAGTTCACAGCTTTTTTAAGATTTTTTTAAAGTTTTCGGTCCCCACTTTCTTTACTTTGTCCAAATATTTTGATTTTGGTGCTGCATGCATGCTTTTCCTATTTATTAAGGCGATTTAAGGTGCTATTTGTTGTCTTAAATTACTTTGCGTTGCTGTCACGTTGCTGTCAAAATGCGGCGAAGAAGCAGTAACTTTTTTAGTGCAAAACAAAAAGGCCACGCCGGATTTTACCCCGATGTGGCCCTTGCCTTATTCGCTCAAATATTTGGACGAACAGAATCCCGTATACTCCGCCCCGCCGTAAGTGCTGACCACATAATACCAGTCCGTACCGCTGTAGGTGGTGTAGTACCCGTAGCAGGTGACGGTCTGCCCCTTGGGCAGCGTCACAAGGATGGTCTTGTCCGTACCGGCCCCGGCCCTCATGTTGAGGTTTGCGGTGGTCTTGTACGTCCCGGCGATGGACTTGTCAAAGCTCTTGGCGGCGTCCACGGTCGTGGAGCTGGTGGAGCTGCTGGTAGCGCTGGAGCTGCTGGAAGTCGTGGCCGTGCTGGTGGTATCATCCGTGCAGTACGGGCACTGTGCCCAATACTGCCAGTCGGCGGCGGCGTACTTGGTTTTGACCACGCCGTAGTTGTGGCCCTTGGCCTCGTACACATAGCCGGTACCGTCATAGACGCCCACATGGGTGATCTTGGCGGTGCTGGACCCCTTAAAAACCAGCATGCCGGCAGTTTTCGGGAAGGTGCTGATTTTGCCCTTAGTGGATGCCGCCGCGTACATCCCAGAGGCGGACTTATCCTGCGTGGCGTCATAGGTGGGGGTAGAGGTGGTGCTGTCCGACCACAGATAGCCCTTAATCAGGCCCACACAGTCGTGCACCCGCTTGCCGTACTGACTGGCAAAATCATCTGCGGTGTAGTTATCGGGGTACTGTGCCTTTTTACTTTTGTACAGGGCGGCAGTGGCCGTCTGCCCGAAAGTACCATACCAGTAGGGGAGGCCCACCTGTGCCTTTGCATAGGCCAGCAGGCCGGAATTTGTTTTACTCATCGTCTTTATCTCCTTTCACCCCGAACAGTGCCGTCAGTTTATCCGGCATCAGCTCCGGGTTGATTTTACAGATGTTCTCCAGACTGCTGCCAATCTCCATAATCACGATGTAGGCGCACACCGCCCCGGCCACGGGGACGGACACCCCCAAATCCAGCCAGGTCTGGGCGTAGTCCACCAGCACCCCCAGCGCCATGCACAGCAGCAGGCCCAGCTTGTGGAACAGTCCCTGCCGCATGATGGAACTGGAAAAGATCTGTGTCGCCAGGGCCTGAATCAGCCCCGTGATAAAGTCCAGCGCGATGAATGCGCAGGTGATGAGATAAGCCATAAAAATCAATCCTGTTACTATAATATTTGCCCCTTGGTTATGGCAGCCAGCCATAGGCATGGGACATCTTCCTACTGCTCTATCCCGTCCACCGTCACATCCTTCACCCACTGCACCCCCTCTGCGTAGCTGTACACAGTGTAGGACGGGGTGCCGAAATAGACGGTTTTCGTCACGGTGGAGCCGGTCATATCGGTGTAACTCATGCTCACGAAGGAGTTGGAGGAGCTGACCGCCTCCTCGATGGTGGCCACCTCCTCCATGGTCAGGGGCGGCCAGGTGATGGAGAGTTTCGTCTTAATCGCCACGATGGTGCCCACCATCTTCCCGCTGGAGGTGCGGCCGGCGTCGGCGCTCCAGATCTTCTCTCTCGTGATGGTCAGGCCCTCCAGGGCGGGGGTGGGCATGGCCACGCCCCCGATGGTCAGGTCTGAAATGGTAACAGATGCCATAGCTGCCTCCTTACAGATACGCCGCCAGCGGGTTCACGCCGGTGCGCCGGGCCTCGCCGTTGATGTAGGTCACGGTGTTTTGTGCTACGATTTTCCCATCCAGAACGCACTGCACTGTGATATTTTGGTTCCCGCCGCCTGTGCTACCGCTCTGGGCGGAGACCCGCTGGGCCACCCGGTCCGCCAGTCTGTCCATCCAGCTCTCGTCGATGCCGGAGGCGTCATAGCTCCGGGCGCCCCGCAGCGTCTCCGCCTGACTGGTCACGTCCGAAATCGTCACGCTGGACAGGTCAGGGGCCAGCGCCGCCGCCTGCTCCAGCAGGCCCCGGAGGTCGATGATCAGGGCGGAGAAGCCCTCCGTCACCGTCTCCGCGAAGCTGTCCAGGGTGCTGTCCAGGCCCACGGTGGCGGCGGTGAGGGAAACGCCGGTGTCAATGCCGCTGAGGCCCTCCGCAACGTTGGCAGCCAGGCTCTGCACCGTGTCCATGACGGAGCCGGAGGAATCCTCCAGGCCCTCCGCAACGCCCAGGCCCAGGAACAGGCCCACCTCGTCCCGGAACAGGGTGGAGGGAGGCGATGCCCAGGGCGCTCTGCGCCTTGGACAGCAGGCTGCTGGCATGGAAATCAATTTTGAAATCCGTTTCGCATAGGAACCCCTCCACCGGCTGTCG
>JAJQCJ010000062.1 GCA_021202775.1 Clostridiales bacterium
CCGTCAGAGACGATGTGACTTGTTACGCACCAAAGCTGCCGCCGATGGCGGCTGGGTGCGATTGCCGTTCTGCCCTGCCAAAGGCGGGCAGAACGAGCAATTTTATTGTCCTTTGGTCGATGAAATCTGACTGTAAGGGTACGATATTGCTCCTGATGCAAAAAGTGATGAATTGCCACTTCTTTTCATCAAAGGTTATTACCTTGCGGTTCAGGCAGATATTATCACCGTTCAAGCAAAACACTTCCCCGGCAGCGTTGCAGCGCTGCCGGGGAAGTGCGTCTGTATGCGGATGTTTTTCTGTTTTAAAACAGCCCTTCCGTCACGATTCCGTCATTATTCCGTCGTCGTCCACGGTGATATTGGAGCCGGGCAGGCCCTCCAGATAGTCATACATGGCCCGCTGGCTGTCCGGGTTCTCCAGCCAGGTGACGGTGGCGCTGGCCTTCTGATAGGCCGGGACAATCTGATACGTCACCTCATCCACGCCGTTTTTGTCCCCCTTCAGGGTGACGTTGACCAGCATGGTGTACTCCTCCCTGCGGCTGAACCAGTAGTTGCCCAGAGAGTAGAAGATGGGGACGTCATTATAATAGTGTACCCCCTGGAGCTGATGGGGATGGTCGCCGATCACCAGGTCGGCCCCGGCGTCCACCAGGGCGGCACCCACCTCCGTCTGGTACTCCTCCAGGTTGGAGGTGCCCTCAATGCCCCAGTGCATATACACCACCACAAAGTCCGCCTGTTCCCCTGCCTCCTGCACCCGCTGATAGAGCAGGTCGGTGTCGTAGGCGGTGTAGAAGGTGCCCGGCCGCTCGCTTGTGGCGGGCTGGGTCTGGCCGGACCACTCCACCCGGCTGGCAGCGATGTAGGCCACGGTGCAGTTCTCCAGCTCCGCATAATAGATGGCGCTGGCCTCCTCCAGGTTCTGCCCTGCGCCGATGCGGGCGATGCCCGCATTATCCAGCGTGTCCAGGGTGTCCAGCAGGGCGTCGGCCCCGTAATCGTAGATGTGGTTGTTGGCCAGCACCGCAATGTCCACCCCCAGCGATTCCAGCACGGAGACCCGGGAGGGGTTGGCCCGGTAGGTGTAGGTCTTGCCCGACAGGGGGGAGCCCCGGGTGGAGAAGGTGAACTCATTGTTCAGGCACATGATGTCCGCACCGGTCATGTAGCTCCGCAACGTTTCGCTGACGCAGCCGGAGACGCCGTAGGCGTCCAGGGCGGCGGTGGTGTACTGCCCCTCGGCCAGGTTCACGTCCCCGGCGAAGCAGAGGGTGTATTCGTAGGCCGTTTCCGGGTCTGGGTCAGGGTCTTCCGGCTCTGTTTCGCTTTCCTCCGGGGTCAGGAGGGAGACGTCCCCTTCCCCCTCCATGTCGGAGGATGCTTCCCCGTCGGTGACGGATGCCTCCTCCGGCTCAGGGTCGATTTCCTCCGGGGACAGGAGGCTGGATTCTCCTTCCCCATCGGTATCGGAGGCCGTCTGCTCCGCCGGAGCCCCGGAGGAGGCCGCCGGGAGGCTCGATTCCTCCGCCGCGCTCTGGCCGCAGGCGGTCAGGCCCGGCAACAGCGCCAACACCAGCAGCAGCGCCGCGCCGCGCAGGGGGATTCGTTTCTTCATGGGATACCCTCCTTTTCGTTTCTCTGTCGTTTATTATACAGGATGGAATGTTTCATTATCAAAAGCGCTTTCGCTCAGAGGCAGAAAACCCGCAGCAGGCCGAGAATCAGGAGATGCCCCGGGTAAAACAGGTAGAAGAACCATTTCGAAAATGCCTTCCCCCCGTTCCATGCGCTTTCCGTTGTACAGCTTTACAATGGCGAATCCGGCAAGCGTCGGCCCAATCATGGTTCCCGCGCTGAGCAGCAGGTTCATTTGCGGCGCATAGTCGCCGATACCGATGCGAAAACTGTCGATGCCGAGTATCACCGTGGCCACAACAAAGGACGTTTTGATTTTTTCCCTGTCCTTTCCCGCCAACGCAAAAAGAACCGTGAAAAGCGGCGCAAGCACCGCCCAGTCGGAGCATGTGGACACCAGCGTAAGCGCAAGTACCGCCAGCCACTTGAATACCGGGTTAGAGATACGCTCCATGGAAAGGAGGATGAAAAAGCACAGCAGCAGGGTGAACATCATGTTCATCCCCTCAAATCCGATGATTCCGTCAGTGGTAAAGGCCAGACAGAATAGGATCTCAGATATGAGGGCAAAAACCCCGAGGCGCATTGCATACTGCTTTTTGGAGTGGGTGTAGTGGTATCCCTCCACGAGGAAGTAGCACATCACCGGCGCTGTGAAGTACTCAAGATCAATGAACAGCTCGCGCAGAAATACCCCCGGCAGCGGCATCACATGGGCGATATGGTTGAGCAGCATTGTAAACATGGCAATGTACTTTATGACATCCCTGTTTAAGCCGGTTCCAGGCATCCTGTCATGCTTCTGGTTCTGTTGGGCATATTACTTCATCCTGTTGCCTCCTGTCATTTTATCGTGATGGAACGGTGAGACGACCCCCTCTCTGGGAACCGTCGTACATAAGGGATGTCGCAGAATCAGACGATCCCCCTGTTGGTATCATACCAAAAATGTACCCGGCGCGCAAGTGTGGCAAGAGCGCCTGTGCGCACTTTGCGGAAAGAAACTTTCCCTCCACAGACCGTGCTGCGTGTTTTAAGGAACCTCTGAATAAATGGGCAAGAGAGCGGATTGCGAGAAAATTTTCGTCTGCGACTCGCATGGCCTGCGGCCATTGCTCTACAGCAAGCTGCA
>JAJQCJ010000144.1 GCA_021202775.1 Clostridiales bacterium
GCAATGGCCGCAGGCCATGCGAGTCGCAGACGCAAATTTCCTCGCAATCCGCTCTTGTCCATTTATTCAGAGGTTCCCTAGGGAAAATATTGTTCCATTGAATGCTTCTGCCAGTTTATGTGATGAGAATGCCAAGTAGGTTAACACCTGTGATTATATATATATATATATATCAACTTGCCTATCCTCTCAAACTCACCCACACACACCCACGCTTGTTTCAGAAATTATTAAACGAAATAGATCTGATGTTTACAGACTGAATACGGCTGCGAACATTCTGCCGCTTGCAATTAAAACAGTTTTATGGTAAACTTCCAATAAGGCTATCAGGCGGAAACAGGCTTTCGAAGCGGAAACTTGGAGCATTTTGCCTGCGATTCCCGTAATCAGCGATCAAAAAGGTAAAAGACAGAGGTATACTATGGGGGAAACAATTTACAGGAAAATATTGGACGCGTTGGTGCGGGGCGAGGCCATTTCTCTGCGGACTGAGTTAAACGGCGCGGAGGGAACGGTAGCCGGGGATATGGTTCGCACCCTTGAACGGATACCGCTGACAAAGACCTCCGATGGCTTTGACAGCATTGGCCCTACATTGGTGCAGGCGGAGGGGCGGGCCACCCTTTGTGAACCGATGCTGCCGAGGGAACGGCTCATCATTCTGGGCGGCGGGCACATCGCCCTGCCGCTGTGCGAATTTGCAGCGAAGTGCGGATTCCGCGTCTACGTCGCAGATGACCGCCCAGCCTTCGCCAACCGGGAACGGTTTCCCTGGGCCCAGGAGGTAGTATGCGACAGCTTTGAATCCTCCATCTCCCGGCTGAACATCACCCCTTATGACTATGTAGTCATCATCACCCGGGGTCATACCCACGATGCGGACTGCTTGCGGGTCATTCTGCCGGGGCAGCGCCCCGCGTACCTGGGCATGATCGGCTCCCGGCGGCGGGTGAAGGGGCTGCTGGCTATGTTGGCTGAGGAAGGCTACAGTCAGGAGCGCATCGACCAGATCTGTACCCCTATCGGCTTAAAAATCGGCGCTGTCACCCCGGAGGAAATTGCGGTTTCCATTCTGTCAGAGCTGATTTCGTACAGACGTATGCCGGAAAAGGCGATAGACAGCCCCAGGTATGTCAACCGTTCTGACCTGGATTTGGATATTCTGGACTATCTTGCTGCGAGCCGTGAGCCGAAGGCTATTGTCACTGTTATGCAAACCAAAGGTTCCACCCCCAGAGGCGCGGGGGCGAAGATGGCAGTCAGCCCCAGCGGGGACATCACCGGCAGCATTGGCGGCGGATGCAGCGAAGGGGCCGTGATTCGGGACGCCATTGACATTATCGGCACAGGCACCTACAAGACAATGCTCATTGACATGACCGGCGACGTGGCGGAGTCTGAGGGGATGGTCTGCGGCGGCACAATGCTGGTGCTCATTGAGGACGGGACGCAGCAGTGAGCAGGTTCATCTACGCGGACAATGCGGCTACCACCAAGATTTCTGATGAAGTGCTGGAGACAATGCTGCCCTATTTACAGGAGCAGTACGGCAACGCCTCCGCGCTATACCGTTTGGGCCGCAACGCCCACAGCGCTCTGGAACAATCCCGCAGAAAAATGGCGGAACTCTTGGGCACCAGCCCCATGGAGTTGTTCTTCACCTCCGGCGGCACGGAGAGCAACAACTGGGCGCTGAAGGGAACCGTTCACCGTCTGGCCAGCCAGGGCAAGCGGCATATCGTCACCAGCGCGGTGGAACATCACTCCGTTCTTCACGCAGCGGCTGCTCTGGAGCGGGAGGGCGTTTCCGTCACCTATCTGCCGGTGGACGCTGTGGGGCGCGTTTCCCCGCAGGCAGTGGAATCGGCCCTGCGGCCGGACACCGCGATGGTTTCCATTATGTACGCCAACAACGAAATCGGTACGATCCAGCCTGTGGCAGAAATCGGCGCGGTGTGTCACGCCCACGGCGTGTTGTTCCATACGGATGCAGTACAGGCTGCGGGCACGCTTCCCATCCGGGTGAAGGAGCAAAACATTGACCTGCTCTCCCTTTCCGCACACAAGTTTAACGGCCCGAAAGGGGTGGGCCTGCTCTATTGCAGGCGGGACGCCTATCCGGAAACCCTGCTGGACGGCGGCGCACAGGAACGGGGCCACCGGGCGGGTACAGAGAATGTGGCGCTGGCCGTTGGCATGGCGAAGGCGCTGGAGCTGGCCTGCCAGGACAGGGAGGCAAAGAATGCAGCCGTTGCCGCCTTGCGGGATGAAGTGCAGGAGGGCCTGCTCCGGATTCACGACAGCCGCCTGAACGGCGACCCGGATAGCCGGCTGCCGGGCACTCTGAACGTCTCCTTTGCCGGAGTGGACGGTCAGTCCCTCCTGTTTCGGCTGGATTTGGCGGGGCTGGCGGCATCCTCCGGCTCAGCCTGCGCCTCCGGCTCCCTGTCCCCCAGCCATGTGCTGCTGGCCATGGGGGTACCCTACGAGCTGGCTCACGGTTCCCTCCGCATTTCGCTGGGCAAGTATAACACAAAAGAGGATGCTTCTGCCATCGTCCGCATTGTGACGGAGACGGTGGCGGAGCTGCGGGGAGAATCATCCCCCTATCGCTGACAGAACAAGGGAGGAGGCACCTCCCGGATTGGAGCGTACTATGACGCAAAGAACTACGGCTGCCCTGACCTGCCCGATTTGCAGAAAGACCCACGAGGTGCCCCTCTGGCGCAAAATCGACGTGCAGGAAAAGCCGGACGCGAAGAAAGCCCTGCTGGAGGGTACCTTCTTTGACTTCTCCTGCCCGGATTGCGGCTATGCATCCCGGCTGCACTATGGCAGCCTGTATGTGGACGCCACGCTGCGGGAGCTGATTTATATTGCGGAGCAGGAGGATACGCCTGTTGCCGATGCTGAACGGGCCGCCGCGCAGCTGGCCCAGGACGTTTCGTTCTATCACAAAGGGGACGGCCTGCTGCGCATTGTCCGATCTGCGGAGGACCTGAAGGAGAAGCTGCTGATTTTCGAGAACGGCCTGGACGACCGGCTGGTGGAAATGTGCAAGGGTGTTGCCCTGTCCCAGTTCCCCGGCGAGGAGGACTATTACGTCACCGACATCCGCTATGATGTAATTGGCGAGCAGGAGCTGCTGCGCCTGACCTGTTCGGATGAGACGGAACAGTATGTGCTGGACTTTGCGGGGCTGTATGAGCAGCTCTACGGACAGTTCGGTGCTCTGCTGCCGCCGCTGCGGGGCAGCGGCTTCATGCAGGTGGATTTGGAGTATGCCGCAGAGCTGATGCGGGGATTGCAGGAGGAATGAACCGATGACGAGGATGTACATTGTTTACACGCTGCGCCAGGGAACGGACATCCGGAAGGCGCTGGAGCTGCTGCAAAAGACCCAGGACGATCTGCCGGAGGGCGCGTTCCAGCAGCTTTGCCTGCGCAACGAAAAGGGCATGGCGGAAATGCTGCAATGGATGCCCTTTGGGGACGTGGTGCAGATTCTGGACTTTCCTCACGCCTGGCAGGCTGCGGAGTTTGACGACAGCCCGGCTGGCAAAGCCCAGGCTCAGCGCACAAAGGGGATGTTCTCCAACATTGCGGCGGACAGCTGCCAAATCACGGAGTAAGCACAATCGCTGCAGGAACCTGCTGTTTAAAAAAGAGAGGCTGGCATGAACACGAATGCTGATGCAATTCCAAGCTGGAATGCACTGGGGCAAATCGTACTGCCGCAGCGCAGTGCGGAGCAGTTCCAACGGATGGGAACGCCCGTCACCCTTGCAAAAAATCAAACCCTGTACAAGGTGGGGGATGTGCCTGACAGCTGCTATTATGTCTGCCAGGGGCGCATTGTTGCCTTTGATTGCACCCCCGCCGGAGGCGAACATATTTTCAGCGTCAATGTGCCGGGGGAGTTGATTTTGGTACCCAGCATGGTGGTGACCCACCCTCTGGTGCTGAACTTCAAGGCGTCGGAACCGACCCATCTGATTCGCATTCACAGAGAGACGCTGTTTCAGGAGATGGCGGATGATGCGGAGTTTTCCGCTCAGCTGGTCTATGCCCTCTCCGTCCGACTCATCGACACGATCGAGCAGTCACGGGAGCGGGGCAGTTACAGCGTACCCTGGCGGGTGTGCAATCTGTTTCTGTCCATGGCCGGGCGATATGGCGTGCCCTATGACGGCAAGGTGCTGATTCAGAAAAAGATGAGCCAGCAGGCCATGGGCCAACGAACTGCACGCCAACCGGGTAACGGTGGCCCGCGCCATTCGGGAACTGAAGGATTACGGCCTGGTGGAGTACATCAACGGATATTACTGCGTCCGCGACATGGCACGGCTGAAAAAGCATATGGACTACCTGGAAGTTCTTCCAGGCACAGAATAGGAGAGACATGATCATGGAACATCAAAGCTATCAGAACCCGCCGATTCCGGCAAGCTTCACCGCCGCAGGCGGCAGCTGGGACACCGGCTTTATCATCCGCCGGGAGACGGACGGCAGCGAGCTGGTATGGGTGCCGGTGCTGGCGCTGGAGGATTCCGGCACATTGGCAGGCAAGGCGCAGCCCTTCGGTACGCGGACGTATGGCTACAGCGGCGGCGTTAAGGCGGAACTGCCCGACGCCCTCCGCCTTCAGGCGGACAGCGTGGAAAAGTACGGCGGCTTCTACC
This sequence comes from Clostridiales bacterium, assembly GCA_021202775.1. Lineage (GTDB taxonomy): Bacteria > Bacillota > Clostridia > Oscillospirales > Oscillospiraceae > Onthomonas. The sequence continues at coordinate 4,686 of JAJQCJ010000144.1, forward strand.
TGACCCGCTACTGCCTTTCCCGCGGGAAGGACGGCGGGCTACATTCTGTTCCCGATGTCATGCCGCTGACCAACATCAATCAGTTTGACGCGGAGCGGGCGGCCCGCACCTTCGCCTCCGGGGAAGGCATTGCCAGCCATCTGCCCTATGCGGCGGAGATGGATTCGGCATTGGCCTGGCTGGTGCAAAACGGCGCAAAACAGGAGGCGGACATTGCGAAAGCAGTGACGGTTCGCAACACCCGCGCTCATCAGGACACGGTGACAGCCACCGGCAGCGAGGCGGAGCGCTATGCCCTGGGCTTCTACGACCTGGCCGGTACGGTGGACGAGTGGACCCAGGAGCTGACGGACGGCGCTTTCCTGTGGGGCTGCAACCCCTGCGCCTGGCCCACCACCTCCCGCTGCTACTTTGCCCCCTATGCCTGCTATACTTACACCGGTCTGCGGGCGGCGCTGTATCTCGCCTGACGCTGTGTGGAATAAAACAGAAAGTTTCTTTGTAGTCCTCGCTACAGCAGTAGTGAGGACTACTTCTTTTTGTATAGGCGAGTGGAGTATAGTAAAAATGTAGATGCAACGTTTGTTCATTTTTTAACAAATATCAGGAGGTAGGAAAATGGTATTACCAAAATTTGAATACCTGACCCCGGCAACGTTGGAAGAGGCAACCATGCTGCTTTCCGAGCTGGGTTCAGGTGCGAAAATCATGGCCGGCGGAACCGACATCATCCCCCCCATGCGGGACAAGGTGCTGAAGGCCGATTATCTGATCGACATCAAGCATATCCCTGGCCTGGAGTACATCACCTATGACGAGCAGGAGGGCCTGAAAATCGGCGCACTGACCAAGCTGTACGACATTCAGACCTCCAAGCTGGTCAAGGAGAAAAACCCCTCCGTCGCCCAGGCCGCCAAGTATGTGGCCTCCACCCAGATCCGCAACAAGGGCACCATGGTGGGCAACATCTGCAATGCCTCCCCGTCCTGCGACACGGCCCCCATCCTGATTGCCCAGAACGCAGCGGTTCAGGTGCACGGCCCGGAAAATGACCGCGTTATCCCCGCCGGTTCCTTCTTCAAGGGCGTGAAAAAAACCTGGCTGGAGCCTAATGAAATCGTCACCGGCCTGGTCATCCCTCCGCTGGGCGAGGGCGAGTGCGCCGCTTACATCAAGCACTCCGTCCGTAAGGCCATGGATCTGGCCATCGTGGGCGTGGCAGCCTGGCTGAAAATGGACGGCGCAGTGTGCGTGGACGCCCGTATTGTCCTGGGCGCAGTGGCCATCACCCCGGTGCGGGCTCCCTCTGCCGAAAAAGTGCTGATTGGCAAGGAGCTGACCGATGAGGTCATCGCCGAGGCCGGTATCGCCGCCATGAGCGACTGCAAGCCCATCTCCGACGTGCGTGCGTCTGCTGAGTATCGTCACGACATTGTGCGCGTCTTTACGAAGCGAGCTGTCAAGAAAGCCCTGGAAGGCTATGGTGAGGAGGACCACATCTGATGAAGAAGATTTTGAGCTTTACGCTGAACGGGGAGCCGGTGCAGGTCATCTGCGAGGATAACCGTTCCCTGTTGGATTTGATTCGGGACGATTTGGGGCTGACCGGCACCAAAAAGGGCTGCGAAGAGGCGGAGTGCGGCGCCTGCACCGTGATGATTGACGGCCGCCCGGTGAACAGCTGCGCCACCCTGGCCCGTGAGGTGGAGGGCTGCGACGTGGTTACGGTGGAAGGCATTGCCCAGAACGGTATGCTCCACCCGATTCAGAAGCAATTCATTGAGAAGTGGGCCTTCCAGTGCGGCTACTGCACGCCGGGCATGATTATGTCCGCCAAGGCGCTGCTGGACAAGAATCCCCACCCCACCGAGCTGGAGATTCGGGAGGCTATCGAAGGAAACCTCTGCCGCTGCACCGGTTATGTCAAGATCGTCGAGGCAATCCAGGCCGCTGCTGAGGAAATGGAACAGGAAGGATGGGGTGAAAACGCACAATGAACAGATTTGCCGATAAAGAATACTTCCGCAAGCCGGAAGACTTCCGTTTGATCAGCTCCACCGAAAGCAAGTACACCCATGTGGACGCCTACGAAAAGGTGACCGGTAAGGCCAAGTATGCCGGTGACTTCATGGCTCCTGATATGCTGGTGGCCAAGGTGAAGCACAGCCCCTATGCCAGAGCGAAAATCCTGTCCATCGACACCAGCAAGGCCGAGGCCATGCCCGGTGTGAAGGCTGTCCTGACCGGTAAGGACTTCCCTGTCCGCATTACGGAGGATATTGAGATTCTCTGCCAGGGGCAGGTTCGCATGGTGGGTGACCCGGTGGTGGCCGTCTGCGCCATTGACGAGGAGACCGCCGAGAACGCCCTGGACTTGATTGACGTGGAATACGAGCCGATGCAGGCCATCTTTGACCCCCTGGAGGCAATCAAGGACGGCGCGCCTGATGTCCAGGGCTACGGCTATGACAACCACAACATCGGCCCCACCTGCCACCAGGTAGGCACCAATGACGGCAAGGACATCGATGAGGAATTCGCAAAGGCAGCCTATGTGCAGCACGCTGACTTCAAGACCCACCGTATTCAGCACGCCCCCATCGAGCCCCACGCCACTTTCGCTACCTATGACCCGGAGAAGGATGAGTGGACGGTGTATCAGTCCACTACCATGAGCTTTGGCGACCAGTTCTGGCTGGCCCACGGCTTCCAGAAGGATGTCAGCCACTTCCACGTGATTCGCCCCTATGTGGGTGGTGCGTTCGGCAGCAAGTCCAACTGGCCCTATTCCGAATTCATCGCCTGCGAGTTCGCCCGGCGCACTCTGCGCCCTGTGCGCTTCGTCCAGACCCGGGAAGAGGAGTTCCAGACCATGCACGGCCGCCATCCCTTCCTGATTCACATTGACACCGCCTTTGACGAAAACGGCAAAATTCTTGCCAAAAAGGCCGATCAGATTCTGGACGGCGGCGCTTACGGCGTCAGCCACTCCCAGTTCGCGGCGGTCAACCTCAGCGCCCTGTGGTGCGCCTTCCCCTATAAGATCGACGCCATCAACTTCCGCTCCCGCCGCGTCCTGACCAATACCGCAGAGGGCGGCGCCATGCGTGGCTACACCGCCTGCCAGGTGCAGTTCGCCCACGACCTGAATATGCAGTACGCCTCGGAGGCCATGGGCATCGACCCGGTAGAGTTCCGGAAAATCAGCGCCATGGAGCCTGGGTACCACTCTCCCGCCGGTCTGGTCGTCACCAGCTGCGCCTTCAAGGAGACGCTGGACGACGCTGCCAAGTTCATGAACTGGGAGGAGCGGAAGCACACCATGAAGCGGGGCGAGGGCATTGGCTTTGCCGGTACCGCCTTCGTCTCCGGCACTGCCTCCCCGGTGCTGGACTCCCCCAACCAGGCGCAGACCAACGCCACCGTCCGGGTCGACCTCCACGGCGTCGTCTCCCTGTACTCCAACTGCCATGACAACGGCCAGGGCGCGGATACCGTCATGACCGCCATCGTGGCCGAGGAGCTGGGCCTTGACATGAACGAGGTCAAGCTGATTCAGCCCTCCACTTTTGACGCAGGTTATGACTCCGGCGCTTACGGCAGCCGTGTCACCTTCCTGGGCGGCAATGCAGTTCGCCGCGCCGCCGTGGACGCAAAGCGCCAGATTCTGGAGGTCATCGGCGCAAAGTGGAGCGTGGAGCCCCACCTGCTGGACATTGTAGACCACAAGATCATCTGCCGCGACCTGGGCAAGACCAACCTGGAAATGTCCTGGAAGGACGCCGTCTACGCCACCATGACCACCAAGGGCGGCGATGAGGTCATCGGCATCGGCTCCTACTATCACCGCACCAACAACCAGCAGTTCCAGGGCAAGCCCTCCAACTATGCCCCCTCCTACGTTTTCTCCACCGGCGCCTGCCACCTGACAGTGGATGAGGAGACCGGCCAAATCAACATTGACGAGTTCTTCTTCGCCCACGACTGCGGCCGCGCCCTGAACAAGCGGGCCGTGGAGGCCCAGCTGGAAGGTTCCATCTACTCCGGCTTGGGCTACGCGGTCTATGAGGAGCTGAAGCTGAAGGATGGCCGTATGCTGAACCCCAATTTCCGAGATTACCGCATGGTCACCGCGCTGGATATGCCCCATATCACCACTAAGTTCGACTATCCCCCCGACCCCGAAGGTCCCTTCGGTGCGAAGGAGTGCGGCGAAGGCACCACCGCCCCTATCGCACCGGCCATCGCCAACGCCATCCATATGGCTACCGGCCTGCATATCACTGAGCTGCCCCTGGATCCCGAGCGCATCTGGCGTCTCCTCCAGCAGCAAAAGGCTGAGCAGGCGGCTGCAAACGCATAAAAACGCCATAACAGCAAACGTTCCGCAGGGGATGCACCCTTGCGGAACGTTTCCCATGGTTACGATTCGGAACAGGAGAACGCAAAATGTCGGAAGCGAGAAAAAACGATCTAATTTACACCATCATCGGCGTTGCCATTATGGTGCCGATTATGACGACGTTCAACAAGTACCTGGTCTATTCCCAGTGGATGGAATATCCCCTCACCACTCCCGCCTTCTGGAAGCAGGTAGGTATTGGCATCTGCCAGCGCCTTCCGGTGGTCTTTCCGCTGCAATTCTTTGTGGTGCAGAACTATGCCGCCAGAAAGACGGAAGAACACACCCATCCGGACGACAGTTGGGTGGTTAAGTCTATCATCCGGGTAGGCTTTTCCATCCTGATTCTGTGTCCCGTCCTGAGCCTGTACTCCAACCTGATTCTGGTGGTGGAGGGCAACATCACCAGCGTGGCAGGGTTTATCAACAACTGGATTCCTAAGATGGTGCAGAACTGGTGCTTTGCCTACTTCGCCCAGGTGTTTGTGGCGGGGCCGCTGAATAAACACCTGTTCGGCCTCTACATGAAGCATAAGATGGCGAAAGCGGCGAAGTGACGCCTCCCTCGCAATATTGCCGCAAAAAAGGCAGCGTTTCCGTTTATATAAGCGGAAACGCTGCCTTTTTTGCGGGTTAGGGCTGCTGCCTGTGCCAGCGCAGCAGCGCCTCAAAGTCCTGAGGGGTGTCGGCGTCCAGGGCAATGCCACCGTCTGACACCGCTACGTCCTGGATAACGGCGCCGCTGTGCTCAATGGCACCCCGCAGCCCGCCGCCACCACTGTAGCGCTCCAAATCCGGAAGCAGAGCCATGTTCAGCACCACAGGATGCCCTGGCTTACCTTGGTATACCGGGCGAATGAAGTCACCTGTCTCTTGGAGCAGAGCGTCCACCGTCTCCTGGGAGACCAGGGGCACGTCCGCCGGAGAAATCAATACACGCCGGCAGCAACCATTCAGCGCCCGCAGCCCCAGCCGAAGGGAATCCAGCTGCTGGGTGTGGGCGTATTCCGGATTGTGGACAAAGGTGACCGGAAGGCCGTACAAATGCGCCTCAATGTCCTCATGCCGATAACCGGTGACGACCACGATGGGCTCCGCTCCGGCAGAGAACATCGTGTCATAGACGTGGCGAATCATGCTGACACCGTCAATTTGGAGCAGCGGCTTATAAGCCCCCATGCGGGAGGACAAGCCAGCCGCCAAAATGACTGCACCGGTCTGCTCCACTGGAAACCCCTCCTAACTGTAAAACAGCAGAATGTTGGCCGGGGCCACCCCAAGCTCCGCCGGATAGGGGGTGGGGATACGGTCCTTCGGCACCCGCCACCAGATGGAGGGGCTGTCCGGCCGTTGGTTGGGATAGCGGAACTCCAGGATGCACTCGAAGGGCTCCTCCATTCCGCCGACGAAGGACACCGGCTGTTTGTTCTGCGGTGAACGGGGGTTGAAGTAGTGGGCGCGGATGCCTATCGCTGTTAAATTATCCCGAACCGGCTGCGCCGTGGTGAAGCGCACCCCCCATTCCGGCACCTCCACCTCGTACTCCCCAACCTTCCGCGCCTCGGCGATGTTTTTGCAGCCGGTCAGGGCGGCGGCGCGGCGGTCGACCGGGTCGGCGAACAGCTTTTTAGTGTCCTGGAGGGTCAGCAGATGCCCCTCGTCCATGACGGCAATGCGGCTGCACAGGTGGTATGCCTCGTCCCGGCTGTGGGTGACCAGCAGGACATCCTTGCCAAACTGCTTCAGCAGCTCCTGCATCTCCAGCTGGAGCCGCTCCCGCAGATGGGTGTCCAAGGCGGAGAAGGGCTCGTCCAGCATCAGCAGGCGGGGCTGATTCACCAGGATGCGCGCCAGCGCCACCCGCTGGGCCTGTCCGCCGGAGAGCTGGGCAGGGCGATGGTTCACCAATGGCTCCAGCTGTAGGAAAGAGAGCATCTGCTGCAAGGCCGCCTCCCGCTTCGCCTTGTCCTTCTCGTGGTGCAGACCGCAAAGGATGTTCTGGCGTACCGTCATGTTGGGGAACAGGGCGTAGTTTTGGAAGAGGTAGCCCACTTGCCGCTTCTGCGGTGGCAGGTCGATATGTTTCTCCGAATCGAAGAACACCGTATCATCCAGGACGATGCGGCCTCTGTCCGGCCGCTCAATGCCCGCGATGCACTTTAGCGTATAGCTTTTCCCGCAGCCGGACGCGCCCAGCAGCCCCAGAACGCCAACCTCCGTCTCAAAGGCCACGTCCAAGGTGAAGTCGCCAAGCTGCTTATAAATGTTGACGGAAAGGCTCATTTGCGCACCACCTTTTTCTGACGGGTCTCCAGCAGGTTGACAAAGAGCAACACCACCGTGCTGATGGCCACGTCGACCATCACCCACCGGAAAGCGCCCGCCTCGTCGTTGGTGCGCCAGAGCTGGTAGACGGTGGTGGCGATGGTAGCTGTTTTACCTGGCGTGTAGCCAATCAGCATACTGGTAGCGCCGTACTCCCCCAGCGCCCGGGCGAAGGCCAACACCACCCCCGCCAAAACGCCCTGACGGCAGGCGGGCATACGGATGTGCCAGAAGATGTAAGTATTGGACAGGCCCAGGGTCTGGCCGGAATAGGCCAGGGTCTCATCAAAGCTCTCGAACGCGCCCCTGGCGGTGCGGTACATCAGCGGGAACGCCACTATGGAGGCTGCCAGAATGCCACCATACCACGTCATCACGAATTTAATGCCGAACTGCGCCAGGAAAATGCCCAGAGGACGCTTCGCGCCGAACAGCAGCAGCAGGAAGTAGCCGCAGACGGTGGGGGGCAGCACCATGGGCAGCGTCAGCACCACATCCAGCAGCCCCTTGACTGCTCTGGGCAGCTTTGCCGCATAATAGGCACAAAATATGCCGAAAAAGAACACCAATACACAGCTGATGGCGGCAATGCGCACCGAGTTCCACAGGGGATACCAATCCATTTTGGCTGTTCCTCCTCCTTGTGTCATGTTCAGAAAACCGATGAAGCACCTGTCCGCTTTGCAGCGAACCAGCACACATCGGCTGCCGGATAGGATGCAGGCCGATCGGGTCAGCGAGAACCCCGTCGGCCTGCTTGAAGGTTACATTACGCGACAGGCGCGAAGCCGACGCTCTCAAAGACCGCCATGGCCTCATCCGTGGTCAGATAATCCAGAAACTCCTGGGCAGCCTCCTGATTGGCGCTGGTTTTCAGCACGGCGGCGGGGTAGATGACCTGGCCGCACATATCGGCGGTGGCATAGTCCACGATTTCCAGCCCGGCGGAATAGGCGTCGGTGCAGTAGATGACGCCGCAGTCCACGCTGGCCTCAGAGACCTGGGTGGTGACTTCCTTCACATTGGTGCCGTAGGTAATGCAGCCTGCGTTGGCCAGTTCATCCTCATCAAGCCCGTAGTAAGCCAGAATCTTCTGCGTGTACTGACCCACCGGCACGTCCTCGTTGCCCATAGCCATAAAGACGCTGCCCTCGGTCAGCTTTTCCGCCAAATCGTCAAAGCTCTCGATGCCGGCGGGATTGCCATCGGGGACGCACAGCGTGACCTTGTTTTCCAGCAGGTCAATGCGGCTCTCCTCCAGGACGAAGTCCAGCCCGTCGGTGTTCACTTCGGCGTCAGCAGTGATGTCCAGCTGATCCATCTGCTTCTGTCCGGCGGAGATGAACAGGTCGCACTCTGCGCCCTCCTCGATTTGGGTTTTCAGGGTGCCGGAGGAGTCAAAGTTATAGGTGATGGTGACGCCCTCATGGGCGGCTTCGTAGGTTTCCTTGATTTCGGTCAGGGTCTCGGTCATGGAGGCGGCGGCAAAGACCACCAGCTCCACCTCTTCGGTTTCCTCGGCTTCCCCATCGGCGGCGCTGCTTTCCGCACCGGCCTCACTGGCAGCGGCGCTTTCGGCGCTGGCTTCGGAGGTGCTGGAGGCGCTGCTTTCGGCTGCGCCGCTGCTTTCGGTGCTGCTGTCGCCGTCGGTGGTGCTGTCGCTGCTGCCAGAGCAGGCAACCGCGCCGCAGGCCAGGGCCAGCGCCATCAGCAGGGCGAGGGCTTTCTTCAGGTTGTGTTTCATGGTACAACTTCTCCTTTCATCCCATATTTCAGGGATGGTTTATTTTTATCAGCGTGATTTACACGCGGATAAACGAAGAGGGTTAGGCGCGGGCGCAGTCCTGCACCTCGTTGCGGAGCAGGCCCATGCCATGAGGGATGGTGTCCAGAAACACATCCATGCTCTCCATACAGGCTTTCGGACTGCCGGGCAGGTTGATGATCAGGGTCTTGCCCCGAATGACGGACACCGCCCGGGACAGCATGGTGCGCTTCGTGATAGCCAGCGAGGCGGCGCGAATGGCCTCCGCAATGCCGGGTACCTGACGGTCTGCCACGGCCAGGGTGGCCTCCGGCGTGGTGTCCCTGGGGCTAAACCCGGTGCCGCCGGTGGTCAGAATCAAATCCAGCTGCCGCTGGTCGGCCAGGCGCATCAGCTGCTTTTTCAGGGCGGCGGGGTCGTCCGCCAACAGAAGCTGCTCCACCACCTCGTAGCCGTTCTCCTGTAGCCGCACCGCAATGGCGGGGCCGCTTTTGTCCTCCCGTTCGCCACGGGCGCCTTTATCGCTGAGGGTGATGACTGCCGCCTGCCAGGGGCGGGGCGTGGTACGGGGAACAATGGTCATTTCATCCCCCACCGTGATGGTGCCAGGCTCCAGCACACGGGCAAAGACGCCCTCCCTGGGCATGATGCAGTCGCCCATCTTCTTGTAAATCTCACAATGGCTGTGGCAGTCCTTCCCGATTTGGGTCATCTCCAGCAGCACATCCCCGCAGCGGAGCAGGGTGCCTACGGGGAGGGCGCGGAAGTCGAACCCCTCTACCACCAGATTCTCCCCAAACGCGCCGGGGGCAACATTCGCCCCCCGTCGGTTAAAGGCTTCAATTTTGTCAGCGCTGAGCAGGCTGACCTGGCGGTGCCAGTTGCCCGCGTGGGCATCCCCCTGGATGCCCCAGTCCACGGCGAAGTAGCCGCTGTCTACCGTTTTCTTTTGTGTTCCGCGCACCTCACTGGTGCAGACGGCAATCACCTTTCCCATGGTGCTATCCTCCAATTTGGCTCATGACCTTTTGCTCTGTAATGCTGTCCCGCCGGGTGAAGCAGTGGGCCCGGGGCTTGGCATAGATGGCCTGGCGCAGCGCCTCCCGCAAATCTGCGTCGGAGCCTCCGCTGCGCAGGATGGCTTTCAAGTCCACGCTGGTCTCATAGCACAGGCAGGGCTTCAGCAGACCCGTGCTGGTCAGCCGAACCCGGTTACAGTCTGCGCAGAATGCGTGGCTGACGGCGTCAATAAAGCCGATTCGCCCCATCAGGGATGCGCTGGCGTAGTAGTGCGCCGGGCCGTTGCCCCGTTTTTCCGAGACGGGGGACAGGTCAGGCCAGCGGCTTTTCAGCGTTTCCAACGCCCGGTCAGGGGAGAAGCCGGAGGCGGACGCGCCGTAGCCGATGGGCATCAACTCAATAAAGCGCACGTCCACCGGGAGATGCTGGGCGATGGACGCAAGCTCCGGCAGCTCGTCCCGATTCTCCTCCAGCAGCACAACGTTGACCTTGGTGCGAATCCCTATCTCCACACACTGTTCCAGCAGTGCCATCAGCCGGGGCAGGGCTGAGCCACGGTAACCGGTCAGCTTGCCGTACTTCTCATCGCTCACCGTATCCAGGCTGATATTCACGGCGCCCAACCCGGCGGCCACCAGCCCCTCCAACTGCTCACCCAGCAGCAGCCCGTTGGTGGTCATGGTGACCTGCTCCACGCCGGGGAGGGCTTTCAGCTGGCCCACAAAGCCCACACAGCCCTTCCGCACCAGCGGTTCGCCGCCGGTGACTTTAAACTTTGTCACCCCCAGCGCCACTGCCTGAGCGGCCACCCGCAGCAGTTCCTCATAGGTCAGAATCTCACAATGGGGGGTCAGTGTTATCCCTTCCGGCATACAGTATTTGCACCGGAGGTTGCAGCGGTCGGTGATGGAGAGGCGCATATAGTCGATGTTTCGTCCGTACTGGTCGGTCATTGCGGGCCTCCGTCTGAACTGAATTGGAAGTCGCCGCTCTTGCCGCCATGTTTTTCCACCAGATGAATTTCACCGATCACCATATGCTTATCTACAGCCTTGCACATATCGTACATCGTCAGCAGCGCCACGGAGACGCCGGTCAGCGCCTCCATCTCCACCCCTGTCACGCCCTGACAGGAGACGGTGCAGGTGGCCTCTATGCCCCAGCACTCCGGCAGCAGGCGGAAGGTGACGGCGCTCTTCGTCAGCGCGAGGGTGTGGCACAGAGGAATCAGCTCCGCCGTGCGCTTCGTCGCCATGATGCTGGCCACCTGAGCCACGCCAAGCACATCGCCCTTCTTCGCCGTGCCGTCCCGGACGGCGGCAAAGCAGGCTTCGCTCATGGTGATGCGGCCTGTGGCGACAGCAGTGCGGGCCGTCACCGGCTTCCCACCGACATCCACCATAATTGCGTTTCCGTTTGCGTCAATATGCGTAAACTCCATGGGAGGATACTCCTTCTTCTAAAGTGAACTCGTCAAACACCCTTCCCAAAGCCGCAGTTGGGGAAGTGGCACACCTTGCAGTTCAGGCACAGGCCGCCGTTCCCCAGCCCGGCCAGATAATCCGCCGTGACGGGAACATCCGCCAGCAGCCAGGGCAACACCAGGTCGAAAATGGTGCGGTTTGCGTACATCACGCAGCCGGGCAGCCCGCAAATCGGCCGGCCGTCCTGGGCATAAGCCATCAGGAACATGGCTCCAGGCAGCACCGGCGCGCCGTAGGAGACAATGCTGGCTCCGGTATTTTTGATGGCCAGAGGGGTTTTGTCGTCCGGGTCCACGCTCATGCCGCCGGTGCAAAGCACCAGTTCGCAGCCGTCCGCCAGCATCTTCTGGATGGCGGCGGTGATTTTCTCATGGTCGTCATTCAGCACTTCATGGGCCACCATCTCGCAGCCGTACTCCGCCAGCTTCTCCTGAATGACCGGGGTGAAGGTGTCCTGAATCCGGCCATAGTAAACCTCGTTGCCGGTGGTGACAATGCCGTATCGCTTCGCATTCAGCGGATAAAGCTGGAGCAGCGGCTTATCCCCGGCGGCTTGCTTCGCTCTCTCCATCTTCTCCTTCTCAATGACGAGGGGGATGATTCTGGTGCCGCACAGCTTGTCCCCTTTCTTCACGACAAATCCGGAGGAGCGGGTGGCGATCATCATCTCCCCCAGGCTGTTGACCGCCCGCAGATGCTCCAAATCCACCAGCAGCAGCCCGTCCACGTCGGCGATCAGCTCGATTTTCCCCTCTTTGGCCGGGGAGGCGTGCATATGCTCCCCCTGGCAGATGGCGCGGAGGATGTCGGCAGCCTCGTCCTCATGAAGCATCGTTTCGTCATTCTCCCAGATGTAAACATTATCCTTGCCCACGCTGAGAAGGACAGGGATGTCCTCCTCCGTGATGATATGTCCTTTGCGGAATACGGCGTCCTTGGTGACACCCTTAATGATTTGGGTAATGTCGTGGCACAGCACCTGTCCCACGGCGTCCTCGGTTTTCATCAGCTTCATGGTCTTGACCTCCTATATGCAACTGTATTTCTGTTCCAGACGAATGGTTCTATCGTAGCGCCGCTGCCAGGCGGCCAGCGCCTCCTCCGTGGTGCAGCGCAGGCGGGACGCGGCAAACCGGGCAGAGACATCCACCCGCTCCGTGCCGGAAATGCGCTTGTCCGCCAGGTAAAGCAGCTCCGCCTCCGGCGGCGCGTCCGGCTCCAAATCGTGATGCTGGCGAATCAGCGCCGCCACCTGGGGATAACCGGCCTTCCTCAGCAGGTCGGCTCCCTTTTGCGGGTGGGTTCGGCCGGCCTCCCGGCATACATCGTGCAGGCGGCAGGCGCAGGCCAGCAAGGCGCTGTTCACCGCCGCTCCGCTGCCCACCGCCAGCCGCAGCGCTTCCTGGGCGACGGCCTCGCCGTGGGCGATAACAGCGGGGGGCGTCTGCGCACGCTTGAGCAGTGCACGACACTCCGCAGCGTCGGGATAGGGCAGCGGCTTTCGGCCAACGGACTGCACCTGAAACTGTGCGCCGTCCCAAAGCACCGTGTTGACGCACCCGTAGGGCTGTGGCAGGGAGAACAACTCGTCCAGGTTCATCCCCAGCAATGTGGCAATCCAGGCGCGAAGCAGCCCGCCGTGGGTGACAATGGCGCAGTCTCCCTCTGCCTCGGCGGCGATTTGCCCCATGGTACGCTCCATGCGCCGAGCTGCGTCGGCAAAGGACTCCCCGCCAGGCGGAGGAACTGTGCCCAAATGTGCGCCCCGGGCGGCATACACCTCTGGCCACTTTTGCTGAATCTCAGAGAAGGGAAGCCCTTCCCAGGCTCCCACGGAGACTTCCCACAGGTCAGGGCGGACGCGAACCGGCAGCTGCCGGTGGGGGAAGCGCTCCGCCATCTCCACACAGCGGCGGGCCGGGCTGGTGTAAATCGCAGTTAAGGGCTTTTGCATGAGCCACTCGCCCAAGGCGTCAGCCTGCTCCAGCCCCACCTCGTCCAGGTCGAAATCAGTGCGGCTGATGCAGCGGTGGGCGCCCGCCTGCCCCATCGGTTCACCGTGCCGAAGGAGGTAGAAGGTAAGCGTCATAGCGTCTCCTCCTGCTTCGGGAAAGAGAACTCCTGTTCAAACTGCTCCACGGCGTACTGCTGCACAGCCGCTTCAAAGTCGGTAAACTGCTGCAAGAGCGCTTCTCCCGCCTCCGTCAGATGGGCGCTGCCGCCGCCGGGCCCGCCCTGAGTGCGATGGACGATTTGCAGGTGCAGCTGCTGTTCGATGCTGGACAGCATCGCCCTTCCCTTTGAGCAGGAAAGTGTCATCTCCGTACAGGCGCGATGGATGGAACCATATTGTGCAATGCCCCGCAGCAGCTCCGCTGTGCCTGGCCCAAATACCAGTTGTCCGCCGGATGCCAGCCGCACTTGGATATTGGGATTTAATACGGGGGCGGTGGGGGCAACTGATGATTCCATGTAAACTCCTTTCCGGCGGGACGCTATTCTGCCAACGAGTGTTTTTTCAAAAGCACTCCATAGCACGATTAAACCACTAAAACGAGAAACGGCAAAGTAGTGTGCGCTACAATGCCTGTCTTACATAGAATTTGTTTTGGGTATAACGCATATGAGAGCATTCAATGATGAAGTTCAACGCAGTGCGATGAAGCTATTTCCGCTTCTGTACCTGGAAAAAAGAGGCGGCAGTGCTGTGCAAAAGCTAGGGAACCTCTGAATAAATGGACAAGAGCGGATTGCGAGGAAATTTGCGTCTGCGACTCGCAAGGCCTGCGGCCATTGC
>JAJQCJ010000117.1 GCA_021202775.1 Clostridiales bacterium
TGTGGGCCTTCAGGCTCTTCTCCATCTCCAGGGTGATGGGGCCGTCGGAGGTCATACAGACGGCGTGGGATTTCAGGATTTTGGACACACGGGCTTCCTTGATTTTATCCCCCAGGGTGTCCTTCAGGAAGGCCATCACGTCCTTGAACTCCTCCGCCTTCTCCTCGGCGGCCTTCTTTTCCTCCTCGGTCTCCGGGAGGGCGTCCTCGTCGTTGATGCTCTTGAGCTTCTTGCCGTCGTACTCCTCCAGGGCCTGGACGGTGAACTCGTCCACGTCGTCGGTCAGGTACAGAATCTCATAGCCCTTGTCCAGAATCCGCTCGGCCTGGGGCATCTTGCCCAGCTGCACGGTGTCGGAGCCAACGGCATAGTAGATGAATTCCTGCTCCTCCGGCATACGCTCCTTATATTCGGCCAGGGTGGTGCCCTTTTCGTTGGCGGAGGAGGCGAAGATCAGCAGATTTTGCAGCATCTCCTTATGGGTGCCGTAGTCGGAATACACGCCGAACTTGATCTGGGGGCCGAAGGCCTTCCAGAACTTCTCATAGTCCTCCCGGCGGTCCTTCAGCATCTTCTCCAGCTCGGCCTTGATCTTCTTCTCCAGGTTCCGGGCAATCACCTTCAGCTGGCGGTCATGCTGGAGCATCTCACGGCTCAGGTTCAGGCTGACATCCGGGGTGTCCACCACGCCCTTGACGAAGCGGAAATGCTCCGGCAGCAGGTCGGCGCACTTGTCCATAATCAGCACGCCGGAGGAGTAGAGCTGGAGGCCCTTCTCAAAGTCCCGGGTGTAGAAGTCCATGGGGGCCTGACCGGGGATGAACAGCAGGGCGGTATAGCTGACGTTGCCGTCCACGCTGACCCGCAGGGTGGAGAGGGGTTTGGAGTAGTCGTTAAACTTGTCGGAATAGAAGCTGTCGTACTCCTCCTGCTTCACGTCCTCCTGATTGCGCTGCCAGATGGGCACCATAGAGTTCAGGGTTTCCAGCTCCTGATAGTCCTCCCACTCCGGCTGGGCGTCCTCCGGGGCGTCCTCCGGCAGCTCCTTCTGGCGGGAGTGGGTCATCATCATCTCAATGGGGTAGTGGATATAGTCGGAATACTTCTTGATGAGGCTCTGGATGCGGTACTGCTCCAGATAGTCGCCGTACTTCTCCTCCTCGGTGTCGGGCTTGATGTGCATGATGACGTCGGTGCCCACGCCGTCCCGCTGGCCTTCGCCGATCTCGTAGCCCTCGGCGCCGTTGGAGGTCCACTGGAAAGCCTCCTCGCTGCCGTAGGGGCGGGAGACCACGGTGATCTCATCCGCCACCATGAAGGCGGAGTAGAAGCCCACGCCGAACTGACCGATGATGTCCACATCGTTCTCGCTGATGCCCTGGTCCTCGGCCATGTCGTGCTTGAATTGGAAGGAGCCGGAGTTGGCGATGGTGCCCAGATGCTCCTCCAGCTCGGCGGCGTTCATGCCGATGCCGTTATCGGAGACGGTGAGGGTGCGTGCGTCCTTGTCGATGGTGATGCGGATTTTGAAGTCGCTGCGGCTCATGCCCACGCTGTCGTCCGTCAGGGACTTGTAGGCCAGCTTGTCGATGGCGTCCGAGGCGTTGGAGATGATTTCACGGAGAAAAATCTCCTTGTGGGTGTAGATGCTGTTGATCATCAGATCCAGCAGCCGTTTTGATTCCGCTTTGAATTCCTTTTTTTTCATGGTAAAGACCCTTCTTTATAAAAAATAGAATTGACGGTTTGAGCGCAGCCTTTCGGCTGCGGAAAGGTTGGCATTCTCTCTTCCTGAGTGCCAATGATAGTTTACCCCAAACCGGCCAAAAATGCAATAGGGTTCATAAAAAAGTTACAATTACTTTGGGGGAGTGCTGAATGATTCTTTACGGAAAGGAAACGGGCGCGGTTCAGCCCTCCGGCGCTTCGATTCTGACGTTGGCCCGGAACACCGCCGGGGGCAGCTGCCGCCGGTAACACTCCTCCAGGGCCAGGGCCGCCAGCCGGGCCTCCCCCGGCTCCGCCGGACGGGCCGTCCACAGATGCACCAGGTAGCGCACCCCGAAGATGTCGTTGGGGAACGGGCAGGGCCGAAAGCCGCCCCGCTGATAAAAGGCAATGCGCCGCTGCCGGAGCCGGGCCGTCTCCGGAGGCAGCCCCTCCTCCAACGCCTCCACCTCCGCCAGGATGCCGCCGGGATACCGCTCTTTCAGGAGGGCGAGGCAGGCGGAGCCGTAGCCGGCCCCCCGCTCCTCCATGGCCAGATAGTCCAGCAGGGTGTAGGGCGCACCGGCCGGGCGCAGCAGAATGGCGTAGCCCACCTCTCTGCCGTCCGCCAGCAGCCAGCCTTCGGACAGCCCCTCCCGGAACAGCCGCTGCAAATGCGCCGGCTTTTTCAGCTCGGCGGGAGGGAAGTCCGCCTCCATCCGCCGGTAAATGCGGGGCAGGTCTGCCGGGGTCAGGGGGACAAGATGGATGGATTCAGACACGATGGGTCACTCCTTGTGGTGGGATGTGGCAGCTGTTAGCTGTTAGTGAAGGTGATTGTTTCCTGAGGCAGGGAAAGACGAA
This sequence comes from Clostridiales bacterium, assembly GCA_021202775.1. Classification (GTDB taxonomy): domain Bacteria; phylum Bacillota; class Clostridia; order Oscillospirales; family Oscillospiraceae; genus Onthomonas. The sequence goes on from JAJQCJ010000117.1 coordinate 2,572, forward strand.
GGAAACAGGTTTTTGCCCGACGGTTGGGCCTCCTCAGATAATGTTCGCTATAAAGGATTTGTCCGGCCTTCGCCGTCAAGCGGCATTTCCGCTGCGCTCCCTACCCTTGCCAGGGAAGCGGGGGCCTGCTTTTCTCGATTCGTCGAGAAAAGCAGCAAAAGAGGACGACTCAAGA
>JAJQCJ010000050.1 GCA_021202775.1 Clostridiales bacterium
GTTTCCCTGCAACCACCCCGCCCCCTTTTGCGTCTACATAGATGAAAGCAGCCCACACCTTCGGCGCAGCCGCGCCAACAGTAAAAACGAAGGGAGCAATTCATATGAAGAAGTTACTTGCACTGATCCTGGCCCTGGCCATGACGCTGACTCTGGCCGCCTGCACCGGCGGAGAGACCTCCAACCCGGACGGCAGCGCCGGCGGCAGTTCCTCCGCCTCAGACAGCACTGCCGGCGGGGAGTCCTCCGTCTCGGATACTACAGGCGGAGAATCCTCCGCCCCGGACAGCAGCACCGGCGGGGAGAACACCGCATCGGACAGCACCTCCGGCACCGTCTCCCTCCTGGCCTCGGCCCAGTACCCGGAGACGGTGGACTTCCCCGACGAGGACCACTGGGACGACGACGCCTATGACGCCTGGCGGGCCATACGGAAGGAGCGCCTGGCCTGCGCGGAAGACTACCCGGAGAATTATGATGACTTCGTCTCCGCCACCATGGCCCAGTTCCTTACCACCGCAAACGGGGAAAACGCCGCCTACTCCCCCCTGAACATCTATCTGGCCCTGGCCATGCTGGCGGAGACCACCGGCGGGAACAGCCAGGCCCAGATCCTGACCCTGCTGGGGGCGGACAGTCTGGAGACCCTCCGCACCCAGGCCAACGCCCTGTGGAAGGGGAACTACTGCAACGACGGCACCGTCACCAGCCTGCTGGCCAGCTCCCTGTGGCTCAGCGACAGCCTCCCCTATCAGCAGGACACCCTGGACGCCCTGGCGGAGACCTACTACGCCTCCACCTATTGGGGGAAGATGGGGTCGGATGAGGTGAATCAGGCCCTCCAGAGCTGGCTGAACGAGCAGACCGGCGGCCTACTGGAGGAGCAGGCCAGCGGTGTAGAGCTGAACCAGTACACCGTCATGGCCCTGGCCACCACCATCTACTACAAGGCGGCCTGGGCGGACGCGTTCTGGGAGGGCAACAACACGTCGGACACCTTCCACACCCCCAACGGCGACATCACCTGTGACTTTATGAACCAGTCCACGGACATGGGCTATTACCGGGGCGACCAGTTCGGTGCGGTCTACCGTGAGCTGACGAACAGCGGCGGGATGTGGCTCATCCTCCCCGACGAAGGGGTGGAAGTCAGCAGCCTGCTGACGGACGGTCAGGTGCTGGACATGATCGAGGCCGGATGGGACTGGGAGGGCTGCGAACTCTGTGAGGTGAATCTGTCCCTGCCCAAGTTCGACGTGTCCGCCGACCTGAATTTGCAGGACGGTCTGGAGGCCCTGGGGGTGACGGACGTGTTCGACGCCGACATCGCTGACTTCTCCGCCCTGACCGACGTGGCCGCCGTCCTCAGCACCGCCACCCACGCCGCCCGGGTCATCGTGGACGAGGACGGGGTGGAGGCCGCCGCCTACACCATGTTCGCCGCCGACGAGGCCGCCCTGGAGGGTCCGATGGACATCGTGGACTTCGTGCTGGACCGGCCCTTCCTCTTCGTCATCACCAGCGATACGGACACCATCCTCTTCGCCGGCGTGGTGAATCAGCCGGTGGAGTGACACAGCACAAAACACAGCACAAAGACAAGGCGTCCTCCCGGTCAACGGGAGGACGCCTTGCTAAAATTCTTCTGAGGGGGAGGCGCTGCCGGTGTTTTCCGCCCTGACGTCCTCCAGCGTCTGCCGCAGCTCCTCCTTGACGGAGGCGGCAAAATCGCACATCTGCCGGGAGACGCTGTGATCGGAGGCGTGAAGGGCATAGTTCCGATACTCCCGTATCAGGCTGACGTCCTCCCAGATGGAGTCGTTCATCAGCTCCAGCCCTTTCAGAAGGTCTGTTGAGACGACGGCTTTTTGCTTCCAGCGGTCGGCGAGATGCTTCGGGCTGAGGCTGGCCCCGGCCTGCAGGGTCAGCTCCAGAATGATGTCCTCCATCTCCTCACAATCCCGCAGGAACTGGTCCAGGCTGCCGGGGACGTTGTCCGCGCCGTCGATCCGTGTTTTGTACCGCCGGCTGATGCGCTGAATTTTGTCCGGGTCCACCACCATCAGGATGAAGCACACGATGGCCAGGAGGGCGGCAATGGTACACCACAGCGTTTCATCCAGCAGAAAGCGGTACGCCGTATCCGACAGGAGGGTGTTCTCCGTGCCGTACAGCAGGAGAAATCCGTTGGTCAGCAGGCTGATGAGGGTCAGTATGGAGAGCAGAATTGCCGCCCGGTTGTAGTTCTGCTTCAGAAGCCGGATGGGGTCGTACAGCGTCTCATCCTCATCCCCGTTGCGCTGGAGCTGGTTCAGAAAGAAGATATAACCGGTGAGGGTGATGCCGTACAATCCCGCCACCACTGACGCGCCGGTGGAGGACACATAGTAGAGCGAATCCTCACTGACGGTCAGCAGCCTGTTTGTGCAGTCCCAGAAAATAAAGACGTGGGGCAGAACGATCAGCAAAATCACCACTGCCGTAAAAACCCGGTCAGAGACCGACCGGAACACCTGCTTTTTCGACGGGCGGCCGCCTGCTTCGCGGCCGTTCCCTTTGCTGCACTGTTTCACACTGATCACACTCCTTCGGCGCCGCGGTGGGGCGGGCGCTAAGCCCCTTCCGTTGTGTTCCTCTCCGCCACCGGGTGGGCCTCCAGATAGGCCCCGCACAGCTCCCACCCCATCCGCACCAGGGCCTGGCGCTTATAAA
>JAJQCJ010000140.1 GCA_021202775.1 Clostridiales bacterium
AGATGGCCCCCTGCTTCAGCAGGTCGCAGTAGGCGGAGATATAGTAGACGATCTGGGGCAGCACCCGGCCCCAGTTGATGGAGTTGGCGGAGGACAGGAAATAGCCCCGCCGGGACAGCTCCTCCCGCAGCGCCTCGTCGGAGAACAGGGTTTTCACCCCGGTCTGGGCGTCGTCAAAGTTACCCACCACGGCGGACACCCCCACGTTGTCCCCCTCCTGGGTGGCCATTTGCAGCTTCTGGATGTCGGAGACGCCGTCCTTGGGATAGAACACCAGAATTTTGGTCTGGTCCACGTCCTTAAAGCCCTCCAGCGCGGCCTTGCCGGTGTCGCCAGAGGTGGCCACCAGAATGCAGGCGGTGCGGTGCTCCTCGTTCTTTTTCAGGGCCAGGCTCAGCTCGTGGGGCAGCATTTGCAGCGCCATATCCTTGAAGGCGCAGGTGGGGCCGTGCCACAGCTCCAGGCAGTAGGTGTCCCCGTCCACCTTCCGCAGGGGGGCCACGTCGGGATGGTCAAACTTCTCCGGCACGGCGTAGGCCAGGGCGGCCCGGGCCTCCAGCTCCTCCTGAGTGAAGCCGTCCAGGTACAGGCCCATGATGTAGACGGCCCGCTGCCGGTAGCTCATCCCCGTCAACTCCTCCAGCTTTCCCTCCGGCAGGGCGGGGATCGTCTCCGGGACGAACAGCCCGCCCTCCCGGCTGAGGCCCTGGGCGATGGCCTGCGCCGCCGTGTAGCGCAGCGCCTTATTTCTCGTGCTAACGTAATACATTGTCATGATTCCTTTCCATGCGAGCCGGTGGCTCACAGCTTGTTCATCACACGGGTGAAGTTGTGGAAGAACAGGTCGTTCACCAGTTCCTCGCTGTAGTTCTCCCGCAGCAGCCGCTCATACAGGTTGGCCCAGCTCCAGATGCCAGTGTATCCCTCCGGCAGGCTGCGGCAGCCGTCCCAGTCGCCCCCCAGGGCCACCGCCCGGCTGCCCCCCAGGGCCAGGAAATGCTCCAAGTGACGGAGCAGGTCGTCCTCCGTGACCCTGCCCTGCCCCAGAAAGTCGGTGTAGACATTGAGCCCTGCCACACCATGCCACTTCATAATAGCAGTAAACATTTCATCCGTCAAGTTGCGGGGATGATTTTGCACCGCCCGGCTGTTGGAATGGCTGGCGATGACGGGCATTTTCGTGATCTCCATCACGTCCCAGAACCCCTGGTCGGACAGGTGGGACACGTCTACCAGCATGTGGAGCTGCTGCATCCGCTGCACATAGGCCCGGCCCTGATCGCTGAGGCCCCGCTCCGGCTCCTCCACGTTGCTGCCGGACAGGGCGTTGGCGTGGTTCCAGGTCAGGTTGATGATGCGGACGCCGGCGGCATAGGCCTTCTCCAGCTCCGGAATGGTGCAGCCCCAGAGCTCCGCCCCTTCAATGGAGAGAAACAGGGCCACCTTGTTCTCCTTCCAGGCCGCCCTGGCCTCCTCCATGTTGGTGCAGAAGGCCACCCGGTCCCGGTAAACAGACACCTCCCGCTTGAAGGTGCGCAGCTCCTGCTTCACCATATGCTTTGTGAAGGGCTTGCCGGAGTCCCAGAACAGGCTCATCACCTGACCCTGGGGGCCGAAGCGCTGCAGCCTGTTCAAATCCCAGTGGCCGGAGTTGCCCGCAATATGCTCCTGGGGAACATAGTTCAGCCTTGAAAGGGTGTCACAGTGGCCATCGAACAGCGGTATCTTTTTTTGCATCTTGCTTAGCCTCCAAACGCATTTTCCAGATAGTTGAGGATGGGCCTGCCGCCCCCTTCCTCAGTATATACCTCCGCCACGTCAAACCGTGGCTGGCGTCCCTCCTCCGGGTGCTCCGCCAGCCAAGCCTGGGCGGACAGCAGCAGCTTCTCCCGCTTGCGCCGGTCCACCGCGGCCCGGGCCGGGGCATAGCGGCTGTCCCTCCGGGTCTTGACCTCCACAAAGGCCAGAAACGCCCCCTTCGCCGCCACAATGTCCAGCTCGCCGTACCGGCAGCGCCAGTTCCGCGCCAGGATCTCATAGCCCTGCCGTTCCAGGTGCCGGACGGTGAGCCCTTCCCCCAGGTCGCCCAAAGACCGCTCCCTCGTCATAGGTTTTTCAGGAAGGTCCTGCGGTGGATGGGGCAGGGGCCGTATTTCCGCAGCAGCTCATAATGCAGCTTCGTGGGATAGCCCTTGTGCTTTTCAAACTGATACTCCGGGTAAAGCCGGGCCATCTCCTCCATATAGTGATCTCTGGACACCTTGGCCAGAATGGAGGCCGCCGCGATGGAGGCGGAGTGGCTGTCCCCCTTCACGATGGCGGCGTTGTCAACGGAGATGCCAGCGCTGCGGTTGCCGTCGATGAGGGCGAAGTCCGGGGCGGGGTCCAGCTGACGGATGGCCCTGTCCATGGCCAGCATCCGGGCGTTCAGGATGTTGATCTCATCGATCTCCTGCTCCGTGGCCCAGGCCACCGCCCAGGCCACGGCCTGCTCCTTGATTTGGCCGAACAGCACCTCCCGGCGCTTTGGCGTCACCTTTTTGGAGTCGTTCAGGTAGGGCAGCGTCAGGTCTTTCGGCAAAATCACCGCCGCCGCATAGACCGCCCCGGCCAGGGGGCCTGCCCCCGCCTCATCCGCGCCGCAGATGAGGTGTCTGCCTGCGGCGTAGTATTGATGTTCATAGGCCCACAGGTCGATGGGCTGGGTG
>JAJQCJ010000163.1 GCA_021202775.1 Clostridiales bacterium
CGGCGCGCCGTTGGGCAGGCAGACCAGCGCCCCCAGCTCCATCAGCGCCTGGTTGAAGGTGCCCGGCAGCGCCTGGGGCATCACCGCCGCCAGGGCGGAGCGGATGCGGGCCTTTGTCTCCGGTTTGGTGATGTCCCCGGCGTCACCGGTGAGGCGGGTGACCACCCGCAGCACGTTGCCGTCCACGGCGGGCACCGCCTCCCCAAAGGCGATGGAGGCGATGGCCCCGGCGGTATACTCCCCCACGCCGGCCAGAGTCAGCAGCTCCCCGTAGTTGTCCGGGAACACGCCGCCCCGGTCCCGGACGATTTGCCGGGCCGCCTTTTGCAGATTCCGCGCCCGGTTGTAGTACCCCAGGCCCTGCCACAGCTTCAGCAGCTCGTCCTCCTCCACATTCGCCAGCGCCTCCACCGTGGGCAGCGCCTCCATGAAGCGGGCGAAGTAGCCCAGCACCGCCGCCACGCGGGTCTGCTGGAGCATGATCTCCGACACCCACACCTTGTAAGGGGTGGGGTCGCTCCGCCAGGGCAGCTCCCTGGCGTTGTCGTGAAACCAGTTTAAGAGGGGAAACACCGCCGGGCGCAGCCGTTCTTCCAAATCCATTCCGCTTACCTCCTGCCTGTTCCCCTATTATATCTGCCCAACTGGAAAAATGCAATGCCGTTGACAAATCCGGTGGTTTCATGCTACAATACAGGTTGCGAAGGAGGGGCTTTCCCTCCGGCGCAGCTGCGGGCGTGACGGAATTGGCAGACGTGCAAGATTTAGGTTCTTGTGTCGCAAGGCGTGTGGGTTCGAGTCCCTTCGCCCGCACCACCACCGGACGCAGACTCCGATACCTGGCGGTATCGGAGTCTGCGTCCGGCTTCTTTTTTTGTCTCCCGCTCAACAAATCCTCCGGGCCAGCTTTAAAATCAGGGCCGTCTCCTCCCGCGTCCCGATGGGCTCCGGCGTATTCAGCCATTCCTGGAGGAGCTGATAGGAGCCATAGGTCACAAAGGCAATGCGGGCGTGGCGCTCCGTCTCGCTGTCCACATCGGAGAGTTTTTCGCTGAGCAGCCGCTCGATATGGGGCAGGGAGAACAGCCGCTGCGCGAAGTCCGTCCCCACCGCGTTTCGCATCAGCAGCAGCGTCAGCGCCCGGTTTTCCATGGCGTAGTCCAGGCACAGCTCCACCCGCCGCTGTACCCCCTCCCGGTCATCGGGGGAGACGTTCCGGAGCCTTTCCTCCAGTTCGTTCAGGAAGTCCTCCGTCAGCTCCGCCAGCACGTCGTACTGGCTGCCGAAGTGGTGGTAGAAGGTGCTGCGGTTGATGCCCGCCAGGCGGCAAAGCTCCGAGACAGTGATCCGGTGAATCGCCTTCTCCTGCATCAGCTGGAGGAAGGCGTCGTAAATCCTCTGTTTTGTTTCCAAAATGCGTTGTTCGTACTGTTGTTTCATACTGTCGCCCCCATAATCAACAGTTTTGCCTCATCTGTCGGTTGCAAAATCGACAGATGTTGCTTATAATGATTTGATTATAATCGTAGCACAGTTTACGGTGTAAGGCAAGGTGACTTTTATGGAGTATGTTTGGTACATCATTGCGGCGTTGGGGGCCGGGGTAGGCACCGGCCTGGCCGGATTGTCCGCGGCCACGGTGATGGTGCCCATTTTAATCGTGCTCTGCCCCTCCTTCGGCGGGGAGTACGGGGCCTATCAGGCCACGGCCATCGCCCTGGCCTCGGATATTCTCGGCTCCGCGGTGACGACCTCTGTTTACGCGAAAAACAAACGCATCGACCTCCGCCACGGCTGGGTGATGATGGCCTGCATCATCTCCCTCAGCGCCGTGGGGAGCTATGCCGCCTATCTGGTGGGGAACGTGGTGCTGGGGGGCTTCACCCTGATTCTGACCTTCGGCATCGGCATCCGCTTTCTGGTGAAGCCGGACACGTCGAAGTCCGGGGCGGACATCTCCAACGTGCGGCTGGGCTGGAAGGAAATCTTCATCTCCCTGTTCTTCGGTCTGACCATCGGCTTCGGCACCGGCTTCGTGGGCACCGGCGGAGGGATGATGATGCTGGTGGTCTTTACGGCCTTCCTGGGGTACGACCTGAAAACCGCCGTGGGCACCAGCACCTTTATTATGACCTTTACCGCCCTGATCGGCTTTATCAGCCACTCCCTGATTCACCCCGCCATTGTGCTGGAGCGGTGGAATGTGCTGCTGATCTGCATCGTCACCGCCACGGCGGCGTCCCTGATCTCCGCCCAGTTCGCCAACCGGGTCAACAACAAGACCGTTGGCAGGGTCACCGGCGTGATTCTGACGATTCTGGGCGCGGCCATGATTTACCTGAACTATTTCCGGGACGTGACCCTCCCGCCCCTGGTCCGGGAGCTGGGGCACGCCCTGGCGGTGCTGGTGCTCTTCCTGGTGGTGGCCGTGTGCCTGGCCCTGCTGGCCTTCCGGTTTCTGCACATCGGCGGGGAGGCCCGGCGCAAGGTGCTGCACACGATTGCCTTTCTCATCATCCTGGTCCTGCTGCTGGCCTCGGAGCACTGGTATGTGCCGGCCCTGCTGTCCGTCCTGTTCGTGGTCATTGTGTATCCGGTCTTAAAGGTCTGCGAAACGAAGGGGTTCTATGCCAGTCTGTTTCAGGAGCGCACCGCCGGAGAGGTGCGCCGCAGCCTGGTGCTGCTGTTCGGGACGGCTGCGGCGCTGATCGCCCTGTTCTGGGGCGCCCTGGGTTCGGAGCTGACCGTCATCACGGCTGTCCTGGCCTGGGGGCTGGGGGATGAAACCGCCGCCCTGGTGGGCAAGCGCTTTGGCCGCCACAAAATGGGTTGGCGCTGGGCCGACCATCAGAAGTCCTATGAGGGCAGCGGCGCCATGCTCTGCGTCTCCTTCCTGGCGGTGCTGATTACGCTGGCCGTTGGAGGCGTCTCCCTCCCCACCGCCCTTTTGACCGCGCTGGTCAGCGGGGCCGGGGCCACGGTGACGGAGGCGGTCACCAAGCGGGGGTATGACACCGTGACGGTGCCCTGTGTGGCGGCCATACTCATTTGGGTGATGGCGGTGTGAGAGGTGGCCTTCGGGTAATTTTTCTTGCCATCTGCCCCTCCCTGTGCTAGGATAAAAGCACAGTATGGAACACAAACGTTCAGCGGAAACGGGCAGGGAGGACAGCATGGACAGCAGTTTAACAACCATCTACCGGCAAATCGCCTCCATCGGCCATCGCCTCGGCGCGGGGCAGGTGGTGCTGTACGGCTCCAGAGCCAGAGGGGATCAGCGGCCCCGCAGCGACATTGACCTGGCCGTGTTCGGCGCAGCCCCGGAAACCTATGCGCCCTTTCTGGATGCGCTGGAGGAGCTTCCCACGCTGCTGGACTTTGACCTCCTCTATGTCACGGCGGATACAGATCCGGAGCTGGTGAACAATATCAAACGGGACGGGGTGATTCTGATGAACAAATTGCAGGAAAAGCATGGGAAGCTGGTGCAGGCCATCCGCAGGCTGGAGGAAGGCATTGCAGACTATGACCGGCTGGGGCTTGACTCCATTCGGGATGGGGTCATTCATCGGTTTGCATTCTGCACGGAGCTGGCCTGGAAAACCGCCAGAGAATACCTGCTGGACCAGGGCTATACCGACCTCAACAGCCCGAAAAGCGTCATCCGGCAGGCCTATGCGGACGGACTGATTCAGGACGAAGGGGGCTGGCTGGCGCTGCTCACCGCCCGGAACCAAACCTCCCATATCTATGAGGAAGCTACAGCCCAGGCCGTCTTTCTGGCGGTGAAAACGACGTACCTCCCGCTGCTCCGGGCCCTTGCCGCGGCGGCAAAGCCGGACTGAGGCGCGTCAGCCGCCTGACGCCCTGAACAGGGCGAAAAATCGTGAAGCGCCGGAGGGGCAGCACAGCTGCCCCTCCGCTTTTCGTTTTCCCGTGAAGTTTTACTTGCCAATCCTCCCTTCCCGGACTATAATAGAGGATTAGTGAAACAGTTCGTTTGATTCATACAATTCAACGGTTCCTCAGAAAAGCACGGCTTTTCCTTGAGGATCAGCAGCAGGAGGGGTTACGATGACCATTGAAGAACTGAAGCCCTATCTCGCCCCCGGACGCCGGATTCATTTAATCGGCGTGGGCGGCGTTTCCATGTTCCCTCTGGCCGAGGTGCTGCGGGGTCAGGGGGTGCAGATCACCGGCAGCGACGTGCGGGAGAGCGCCAACGTCCGCCATCTGGAGGAGGAAGGCGTCACCGTCTTTCTGGGTCACTTCCCGGAGAATGTGAACGGGGCAGACGCCGTCATCCGCACCGCCGCCGTCCATGACGACAATCCGGAGATCGTCTCCGCCCACGCCCAGGGCATCCCCGTCTTTGAGCGGGCCCAGGCCTGGGGGGCCATTATGACGGATTACAAGCACGCCCTCTGCATCTCCGGCACCCACGGCAAAACCACCGTCACCTCCATGGCCACCCACATTGCCATGGCCGCCAACATCGACCCCACTGTCATGATCGGCGGCAACCTGCCCCTGCTGGGCAAGGGCTACCGGGTGGGCCAGGGGGACACCATCATTCTGGAAAGCTGCGAATACTGCAACTCCTTCCTGTCCTTCCGCCCCACCATCGCCGTGATTCTGGACATTGAGGCCGACCATCTGGACTTCTTCAAGGACCTGGCGGACGTGGAGCACTCCTTCCAGATCTTCGCCAACCTGGTGCCGGAGGACGGGGGCGTGATCGCCAACGCCGACGACCGGAACACCATGGACACCCTGGAGGATCTGGATAAGCCCATGATGACCTTCGGCCTGGGCTCCTATGCCGACGTGTACTGTGACAATCTGGTTTACAACCGCGGCGTGGGAGAGTTCGACCTGATGCAGGGCGGCAGCTTTGTGGTACACATCACCCTGTCCGTCCCCGGCCTCCACAATGTGAAAAACGCTCTGGCCGCCGCCGCCTCTGCCCTGGCCATGGGCATTTCCCCCACCGCCATCGCCGCCGGTCTGCGCTCCTTCCACGGGGCGGAGCGCCGGTTCGAGTACAAGGGGGAGTACCACGGGGCAAAGATTTATGACGACTACGCCCACCACCCCGGCGAGCTGCATATGCTGCTGGAGACCGCCAAAACCCTGGGCTATGACCGGGTGATCTGCGCCTTCCAGCCCCACACCTACAGCCGCACCAAGGCCCTGTTCCCGGAGTTTGTGGAGGAACTGAGCAACGCGGACATCACCATCCTCACCGACATCTACGCCGCCCGGGAGGTGAACACCCTGGGGGTCAGCTCCAAAGACCTGGCCGCCGCCATCCCCCACGGGGAGTACTATCCCACCTTCGACGGGGTGGAGGCCCGGCTGAAAGAGCTGGCCCGGCCCGGCGACCTGATTCTGACGGTGGGGGCAGGTGAACTGTACCAGGTGGCGGAGCGGCTGGCCGCCGCAGGTGAAGCGGAGCAAGAGGCGGCGGAAGTATAACCACACAATCGTATTGTGCCAGGAACGATAATCAGCGGCAGAGAACGATTCTCTGCCGCTGATTTTTTACATCATAAATATGGAAGGTTCACGCGCCTGCCGTCGGTTTCAGCATGGGCAGGAAGTTCACCGTGTCCCCGCAGAACATGGCCCCCAGCCGGTTGGCGGCGGACTGCAAAAAGTCCAGCTGTCCGTCATCGCACACCGGCTCCACCGTCACCCAGTACAGGGTTTTGATTTGATGCTCCGCCAGAAAGGCGTTGCTGGCCTCGTCCTCCAGGTCGCAGGGCACCAGCTGGAAGTCGATAAAGGTCCCGTCCGGGAAGGACAGCTCCACCACCCCCAGCTCCCGCCAGACCTCCACATCCGGCCCGCCGGGGATGGCAAAGGCCGCCTTCAAATCCTGCACCGTGCAGTCCCCCCGGCTCATCAGGTACCAGCCGGTGGGGTATTTGGAGGCTGGGGCCGCCTTGGGCGGGGCCGGCTTTTTGGCTCCGGTTTTCTTTTTCTTCATGTGAAACGCCCTCCTGAACCACAAATTGTCCCGTTGCAGGCATCATACCACAGCCCCCGCCCCGCCGTCAAGGACGGCGGGGGACAGTTTTTTCAAAAAACGGAAAGTTTTTCCCGTTTCCATCTTGCAATATGCCGGGAAAACCGGTACAATATCGTTTAGGAAAGCTGATTTTATCAAGCTGATTATTTGATGGAGGTTATTCGTATGAAAGTCTTATATGCAGCAAGCGAGGCTACACCCTTTGCCAAATCCGGCGGCCTGGCCGACGTGGCCGGCGCCCTGCCCAAGGATCTGGTGCGGGACGGCGTGGACTGCCGGGTGGTCATCCCCCTGTACGGCAACGTAAAATTCCGGGATACCATGGAGTATGTCACCAACTTCACCGTGCCGGTGGGCTGGCGCAACCAGTACTGCGGACTGTTTGTGGCGGTGCGGGACGGCGTGACCTTCTACTTCCTGGATAATGAGTATTACTTCAAGCGCAGCAGCCTCTACGGCTACTTTGACGACGGCGAGCGCTTCGCCTTCTTCGCCCGTGCCGTGCTGGAGATGATGAAGTATGCCGACTTCTTCCCCGACATTCTCCACTGCAACGACTGGCAGACCGCCCTGTCCCCCCTCTATCTGAATCTGTACTACCGCTATGACTCCCGCTATGCGCAGATGAAGACCATCTTCTCCATCCACAACATCGCCTATCAGGGCCAGTACGGTCTGGACATCCTGGGCAACACCTGCGGCATTTACGGCGACGACGCCCGGCTGGCGGAGTACAACAACGACGCCAACTTCATGAAGGCCGCCATCGTCTCCTGCGACCAGATCACCACCGTCAGCCCCACCTATGCCAAGGAGATTCTGGACCCCTGGTTCGGCAGCAATCTGGACGGCCTGCTGCGGGAGCATCAGTTCAAGCTGTCCGGCATCCTGAACGGCATCGACCAGGAGGTCAACGACCCCGCCACCGACCCCGCCCTCATCGAGAACTACGACGCCTCCACCGTGGGCGAGGGCAAGGCTGCCTGCAAGCGCGCCCTGCTGGAGCGGTTCAGCCTGGAGAATGACGGCAGCCCCGTCATGGGCATGGTCACCCGTCTGGCCGGCCACAAGGGCCTGGACATCGTCCGGGAGATCGGCGACGACATCGTGGCCCAGGGCATCCAGCTGGTGATCCTCGGCACCGGCGAGGCCCAGTTCGAGGCGTACTTCTCCGACCTGGCGGCCCGTCATCCCGGCCGCGTGGGCGTGTTCATCGGCTTCGACACCGTCCTGGCCCAGCAGATCTACGCCGGGTGCGACCTGTTCCTGATGCCCTCCAAGAGCGAGCCCTGCGGCCTGTCCCAGATGGTGTCCTGCCGCTACGGCACCCTGCCCATCATCCGGGAGACCGGCGGCCTGAAGGACTCCATCCAGAACGGCTACAACGGCTTCACCTTCTATGACTACTACTCTCCCGCCCTGCTGGACGCCTGCACCCGTGCCAAGGCCGCCTATGAGGACAAGGAGGAGTGGGACGCCCTGGTGCAGCGGGCCATGGCCTGCGACTTCAGCTGGAGCGCCTCCGCCAAGCAGTATGAGGCGCTGTACGACGAGGTCAGCCAGCGCTGGTAATCCATTTTAAGTTCTCCTGACAGACAACCGCAAAGCGGCGCTGAACCCTTCGGGATTTGGCGCCGCTTTTCATGTCATTGGGTGAACACCCGAATTTACAGAGGTGCTTCCTTATGAACACGTTATACACAGACAGGCTGACCCTCCGCCCCTTCCGGGAGACGGACGCCGGGGCCATGTATGAGAACTGGACGTCGGACGAGCGCGTTGCGAGATACTGCCGCTGGTACCCGCATCAGAATCTGCAGGAAACAGAGGCGTATCTGGGCCAATGCTTGACCAACCCGTTTTGCTGGGCAATCACGCTGAGAGAAACGGATGAACCCATTGGGTGCGTTTCCCTGGTTGGAGAGGACGCCGGTGTGCCGGAGCTTGGCTATGTGCTGTCCTGTCGTTACTGGGGACAGGGCATTATGACTGAGGCCGTAACAGCGGTGATTGAGGAACTGTTCCGCTGCGGCTATGAAACAATCAGCGCCTATCACAGCGTTGCAAATCCCGCTTCGGGGAAGGTCATGGTAAAATGCGGTATGCACTATGTCGGAACCGGCATGACACAGAAAAAATTCGGCTCTGAGGAGCTGGAGCAGGTGAACTACTACGAAATCACACGGTAGTGTCCGTTTCGTCGGGACGGGCCGCTTCCTGTCCGGATGCGCCGCCGCTATTGATGTACTCGGACAGAAACAGAAGTTGGACAATATACAGAGGAGGCTGCCCCATGATAAAATTAACCTGCCCATCAAAAATTGAAGAATGGTACAGGGACTGGGATGAAAGCATGATTTGGTCATACCTTCAAACTGTAATGGGAGATGCCTATGCAGACCGGGAAGACCGTCCAACTTCGGCAATTATCTGTGTGAACTGCTTTGGTTTCGCTGCGGGAATCCCCAATATTCAACTGGTTCAGGACTGGTACAATCAGGTGGTGGACAAGTTTGCAATTATAACAGCTCGTGATGATTCGTGGCACAAGGCATTTGAAGAAGTTGGAAAGGATAACTGTCGGCGTGTTGAACGGTATGCGATAAAAAAGGAGCCTGACTGTTTCAATGTAAATAAACTGACCACGTTCGTAACTCAAGCGGGACAGGAATGTGAGATCAGACAAATTGATGAGGATTTGTACCACGAATGTAAAAAGTATCGCTGGTCGGAGGATTTTGTCCAAGGCTATAAAACTTACGGTGAATTTCAGCATAAGGGACTGGGATTTGTGGCAATTTGTCATGGAAGTCTTTTGTCCGGTGCATCCTCCTACTCCAGCTATAAAGGTGGAATAAAAATTGAAGTGGATACAAAGGAAGACTGTCGCAGAAAGGGCCTTGCAACAGCGTGTGCATCAAAGCTGATTTTAGAGTGCCTGAAAAGAGGGTTATATCCAAGTTGGGATGCGCAAAACAAATGGTCACTCGCGCTGGCAGAAAAATTAGGTTATCATTTTAGCCATACATACAGCGCTTATGAAGTTTGGAAGTAAATTGTTCGGTGGATAGTGGATAAATGACGGCCTTCTGTCTGGACACGCCGCCGTTTAGAAAAGAGGAGAGGAAAGTATCCCATGGCGTTTGACTTCAAAAAGGAATACAAAGAGTTTTATCTGCCCAAGGGCAGGCCGGAGCTTGTCACAGTGCCAAAGGCGAACTATATCGCGGTCAGAGGGCAGGGCAACCCCAATGAGGAGGGCGGAGCCTACCAGCGTGCCATTTCCGTGCTGTATGCCGTGGCCTATACGCTGAAAATGAGCTATAAGACCGACCGTAAAATCGAAGGCTTCTTCGAATATGTGGTTCCTCCTCTGGAGGGCTTCTGGTGGCAGGAAGGGAAATGCGGCATTGATTCCGGCCGCAAGGACACGTTTCATTGGATTTCCGTCCTGAGACTGCCCGATTTTATCTCAAAAGCGGATTTCGACTGGGCGGTGGAGGCGGCGGCCAGAAAGAAAAAGCTGGACTGCACCTCTGCCGAATTTCTGACCATTGACGAGGGCCTGTGCGTGCAGGCGATGCACATCGGCCCGTTTGATGACGAAGCGAAAACGGTGGCGCTGATGGACGCCTGGCTTGCGGAAAACGGGTATGAGAACGATTTCACAGACACAAGGCTCCACCATGAAATCTATCTGTCGGACGCCCGGAGGGTCGCACCGGAAAAGTGGAAAACGGTAATCCGGCATCCGGTGAAGCGTGGGTGACGGCGGCTGGCTTGCCTTCGCGTTTCATGCAAACAATGGCGCTGCCGCCCCTGCGGCGAAGAAAAAACGGTATATCCGCCCCTGTTCCATCGCCCCTTTCGGGATTTTCCCCGAAAGGGGCGAAAAACACTTGCAAACCGCCGCCCTTTTGCGTATACTGAAAAGGTGAATTACTTTATGCAATATGCCGTGAGCCGCATCCGCCGGCTCACGCCCTGTTGCCTTGAAACGGAAGGAAGTATCCCCTCTATGAAATTAGGAATCGTGGGTCTGCCCAATGTCGGGAAGAGCACCCTTTTCAACGCCATCACCAGCACCAAAAACGCCCAGGCCGCCAACTATCCCTTCTGCACCATCGAACCCAACACCGGCGTGGTGCCGGTGCCCGATGCGCGGCTGGACAAGCTGGCGGAGATCTGGCAGCCCAACAAAAAGACCCCTGCTGTGGTGGAGTTTGTGGACATCGCCGGTCTGGTGAAAGGGGCCAGCGAGGGCGCGGGGCTGGGCAACCGGTTCCTGGGCCACATCCGGGAGTGCGACGCCATCGTCCATGTGGTGCGCTGCTTTGACGACGACAACATCATTCATGTGGTGGAGGACGCCACCAAGCCGGTGGCGGTGGACCCGGACGGCGACATCGAGTGCATCGACATGGAGCTGGTGCTGGCCGACCTGGAGCTGGCCCAGAACCGGCTGAACCGGCTGACCAAGGCCGCCAAGACCGGCAACAAGGCCGCCAAAGCGGAGGTGGCCTGGCTGGAGCCTCTGGTGGCCCACCTGGGCGAGGGCAAAAGCGCCCGCACCTTCCCCTTTGATGAGGGGGACGAGGACCAGCAGTTCGCCCTGCGGGAGATGGGGCTGCTGTCCGCCAAGCCCATCATCTACGCCTGCAACATGGACGACGACGGCGTGGCCGACCCGGAGGGGAACGACTACTACCAGATCGTGAAAAAGCGGGCCGACGTGGAGGGGGCACAGGTGATCCCCATCTGCGCCAAGACCGAGGAGGAGCTGGCGGAGCTGGACCCGGAGGATCGGGCCATGTTCATGGAGGACCTGGGCCTCAGCGACTCCGGCCTGAACCGCCTCATCCAGGCCAGCTATGCCCTGCTGGGCCTGATTTCCTTCCTGACCGACGGCAAGAAGGAGTGCCGGGCCTGGACCATCAAGCGGGGCACCAAGGCCCCCCAGGCCGCCGGGAAGATTCACTCCGACTTTGAGCGGGGCTTCATCCGGGCGGAGGTCTGCTCCTTTGACACCCTGATGGCCTGCGGCGGCAAGATGAGCGAGGTGAAGGCCCGCGGGCTGTACCGCTCCGAGGGGAAGGAGTATGTGGTGCAGGACGGGGATATTATTGAGTTTTTGTTTAATGTGTGAGAAAGGCAACTAATAGCTGTTAGCTGTTGGCGGCAGGACGGTTCCTTTCAGGATAATATCATCAACCTAAGAAGCAATCTATCCTGAGTCGAGGAGAATAATGTAGCCTTACAGTCAGATGTCCGCGGCCAAAGGGCAACAAAATTGCCGCCCGTTCCGCCGTAAGGCATAGGGAGCGCAGCGGAAATGCCGCTTGACGGCGGGGACGTGGGCGGCAATCCCCGCCAGCCGCCATCGGCGGCAGTCTCACCAGTCATCAAGTTACATCGTCTGTTGCCTGATAGACCACTTGACGGCTGGACAGCGCGAAGCCCCAGCGGGATAGGAGGGGGGGTCTTAGGCGGATTTTGCGTAAAAAATATGCCGGGGGCATATTTTTAGCAAAATCCTGAGCCAGCTTGCTGGCGAAGCCACTTATAAGAGTAGGTAGTGCCTTAAAGTTCCTGATAACGTAGGTGCCCCGAAGCTCCCCCCTGAGCCGCCCTCTTTTGCTACTTTTCTCGGCGGAGCGAGAAAAGTAGGCCACCGCTTCCCTGGCAAGGGAAGGCCGGGCATAGTCTCGATAGCGAACGTTATTTGAGGAGGCCCACCGTAAGGGCAAAAAACTTTTTCCTTCTGGGGCGATTCCCGTTGGAATCGCCCCGGTTTGTTTACGACTGCATGGCCATTCTCCGCCACAGGTCGCCAAAAATGTCCCCAAAGCTCTTGCGCTCCACATCGTCGCAGGCCAACAGGGGCAGCCGGGCCACAGCCTCCCCGTCCACATAGACGGTGAGCCGGCCCAGCGGTTCACCCGCCGCCACCGGGGCGGTGACCGATTCCTCCAGCTCATACCCGGTGGTGACGGCGGTCTCCTGGCCCTTTTTCACCAGGATACGGAGAGAGCCGTCGGGGTAAACTGCCACCGTGTCCGCCCTGCCCAGCTTCACCGGCACGGCGGGGATGGGCTCCTGAGGGGCGGCGTCCGCCAGCGTCCACCCGGCGAAGCCGTAGTTCAGCAGATTGGCCGCAGTGTCAAAGCGGTTTGCGCTGGTGTCGCTGCCCAGCACCACCGCAATCAGCTCCATCTCCCCCTGCATCGCGGAGGCGGAGATGCAATAGCCTGCGGCGTCGGTGGAGCCGGTTTTCAGCCCCGTGGCTCCGGGGTAGGTGCGCAGCAGCTTGTTCGTATTGGCCAGGCCGAAGGCCCCGTCCCGGAGGCTGTCCATCCAGATGGAGGTGTAATTCCGAATCAGCTCATGGGCCAGCAGCGCCCGGCTCATCAGGGCGATGTCATAGGCGCAGCTGTAATGGTTGCCCGAGGGGAGGCCGTTGCAGTTGGCAAAGTGGGTGTGGGTCATTCCCAGTTCCCCGGCCCGGCGGTTCATGGCGTCCACAAAGGCCCCCTCGCTGCCGGAGATATACTCCGCCAGGGCCACCGCAGCATCGTTGCCGGAGGCCACCGCCACCGCCTTCAGAAGGTCGTCCACCGTCATCTGTTCCCCTTCCTCCAGGTAGACCTGGCTGCCCCCCATGGAGGCGGCGTAGGCGCTGACGGTGACGGTGTCCTCCAGGGAGATACGGCCCTCGTCAATGGCCTCGGCTGTCAAAAGCATGGTCATCACCTTGGTGACGGAGGCGGGCTCCAGCTCCTCCGTCTCGCAGAGGGCATAGAGCACGGTACCCGTCTCCCGCTCCATCAGCAGGGCGGCCTTCGCCTGCACCTCCGGGCCGGAACCATCGGCTTCCGTCTCTAACCCATAAGCGCAGGGAAGCGCTGTCCCCAGGGCGCACCACAGCGCCCACAGAAAAAACAGAACACCCCATCTTCTTCGTTTCATAGGAACTTCCTCCCAAACTGGCACCCCACCGACCGGCGGCGGGTTTTGTACCCTTACTTTGTGCAAAAAATCCGCTGCCATGCTGGAAAAATCCGCCGCCGTCTGTCCATCCCACCGATGAAAGGAGCCCCCTCATGAACAGGAAACTTCAGCTTACCCGCTATCTGGCCGGTGCGGCGAAAATCGCCATCGGCAGCGCCGTCGCCATCCTGATTGCCGAGCTGTTGCAGCTGGACAACGTCACCTCCGCCGGTACGGTGGCCCTGCTGACGGCGGTCACCACCAAGTGGGAGACCATCAAGCTGTCCGTCAACCGGATTCTGGCCTTTTTCGTCTCGGTGGTGCTGGCGGGGGCGGTTTCCCTGATCTCCGGTGGGGAGTGGAATATCTGGATCACCTATGGGGTGTTCCTGTTCTTCATGGTGTTCCTCTGTCATCTGCTGGGGTGGAAGGCCACCATCTCCGTCAACGCCATCATCGGTATGCACCTGCTGACCACCGGGGACTACAGCCCGGCGTTTATCCTGAACGAATTCCTGCTGATTTTCATCGGCATCGTCTGCGCCATCGTGCTGAACCTGTACAACGGGACGAAGCGATTCCACAGCCGTCTGGTGGAGGGCATTGCGGAGACGGACGACGGTATGCAGCTGGTGCTGCGGAATCTGGCGGCCTACCTGACCCCGGAGGAGCATCGCCATGACGTGTGGGACCAGCTGACAAAGCTGGACAAGACCCTCAATTTCTACCTCAGCGAAGCCTACCGCTATCAGGACAACACCTTCCAGTCCCACCCGCAGTATTATATTGACTACTTCTCCATGCGCCTCAAGCAGTGCAACATCCTCCGCAACCTCCACGCCGAGCTGCGGCAGGTGCGGAGCATCCCCGACCAGGCGGAGACGGTGCGGGAGTTCATCCTCTACACGGCGGCCTACGCCCAGGAGCATAATCTGCCCAGCAAGCAGATGGAGCGGCTGGATCAAATTTTCCTGGAGATGAAGGAGGAGCCGCTGCCCCAGAGCCGGGATGAGTTTGAGAGCCGGGCCATCCTCTACCACATCCTGATGGACCTCCAGGACTTCCTGGCCTGCAAGCAGAGCTTCATCGAGGGGCTGGACGAACGGCAGCGGAAAATTTACTGGAATGACCCGGAAAAATCGGAAAACTCCTGAAAAAATCCTTGACTTTTCCTGAAAAAGCAGTATACTGTTATGGTATGCGGTTTTCCGCATACCATAACTTTCTTGCCTTCGCGGAAGGCGAAGGCCATTTGTCCATAAGGAGGTGCAATCACATGGCAAAGGTTTCTGGTAAGTACGAATCTCTCTTCATCATCGATGCCAGCCTGGGGGACGATGCAATCGCCGCGCTGGTCTCCAAGTTCCAGAATCTGGTGGAGCAGAACGGGACCCTGGGCGAAGTGAATGAATGGGGTAAGCGGCGTCTGGCCTATCCCATCGATCACAAGACCGAGGGCTACTATGTTCTCATGACCTTCACGTCCGCGCCCAGCTTCCCCGCTGAGCTGACCCGTAACTACAACATCACCGATGGGATCATCCGTTCCATGGTGGTGGAGCAGGCGGAGTAAGGGGCGTCTGACATGCTGAACAGAGTAATCCTGCAGGGCCGTCTGGTGGCTGACCCTGAGCTGCGGCACACACAGAACAATATCGCCGTCGCCACCTACCGCATCGCGGTGGACCGCAACTATGCCACCCGGGACGCCAACGGCAACCGGCAGACCCAGGCGGACTTTATCAACATCGTCTCCTGGCGGCAGAGCGCGGAGTTCGTGGCAAAGTATTTTAACAAGGGGAGCATGATTCTGGTGGAAGGCCAGCTCCAGGTGCGGGATTATACCGACCGGGACGGCAACCGCCGCTATGTCACCGAGGTTGTTACCGATAATATCAACTTCTGCGGCTCCCGGCGGGATAATCAGTCCTCCGGCGGCTATAATCAGCCCTCCGGCGGCTACGGCCAGTCCTCCGGCTACGGCGCCACCGCCGCCCCCAGCTCCTACGCGCCCCAGACGGCGGCCCCCGCAAACGAGTTTGCGGAGCTGAACGATGATGACGGCGAACTGCCGTTCTAACCGGATGTATCATCCGATACTCAAAGAAGGAGGTTCCTACTATGGCTTTTGAGCGTGGCCCTCGCGGCCGTAAGCGCAGAAAGGTCTGCGCATTCTGCGTGGACAAGGTCCAGCAGATCGATTATAAGGATACTGCCAAGCTGCATCGGTATATCTCCGAGCAGGGCAAGATTCTCCCCCGCCGCACCACCGGCACCTGCGCAATGCATCAGCGCCAGCTGACCGTGGCCATCAAGCGCGCCCGTCAGATCGCCCTGCTGCCCTACGTCGCAGAGTAAGCGATTTTCTCAAACCAAAAAACCGTGCAGCCTGAGCTGCACGGTTTTTTTTCGCGGCTTTTTCCGGCAAAGGGGTTCGCGGGGCAATCTGCCCCACACAGGATTTTTCCTGTGTGGGATAGGATATTTTGTGTTGGACTTGCGGCCCGTTTCGGTCTATGATAGAGGCAGATGAAGCGGCGGATGCGCTGCATAAAAGTACCCTGAACGCCGGGGCAGCTTCTCAGGCCCCGGACAATACGAAAGGAAGGACGCATTTATGGTATATCCGATTCCTGAACTGACCGAGGCCGAAAAGAAGCTCCCCGTGGCAAAATACTACTACAATTACCCCCTCCACAAGCCGAACCCCCTGTACAGCCAGCTGCTGGACCTGGGGGCCATGTCCCCTGAGGACGCCCTGCCCCTGGACCGGTGCTTCGACCTGCTCCGGCCGGAGGGTTATGACAAGGTGGAGTATGGCTACTGCATGATGCCGGACGGCAGCGGCTATATCGCCAACTACTCCGTTCTGTCCGACAGCGTCACCCCGGAGATGCGGATGTGGTACGTCAGGTGGCTGAACATCCACTCCAAACACCTGCCGGAGGGCGTGGGCAATATCCGCTACAAGCTGTGGAACCAGGTGGACCACATTGACCACGGCCTGGTGGACGGCGACATCAAAAAGGGCATCTACACCCTGGAGACGCTGGACATGGGCCGGGGCAGCGAAGCCATCCGCTCCATCCGGCACAACTTCGACGTGCGGGACTACGGCTTCCCGGAGGACAGGTATCAGGCCCTGATGGACGCCCACATCGGCATCACCTCCTGCTGGGAATCCTTCGACTGCCCCGGCTCCCACCTGGTGCTGTCCGTGACCCGGCCCTGCCCCCTGGGCGGCGTGGAGACCCTGTCCCGTGAGTGGATCGGCTACAAGGCGGAGAACGGGAAGTTCGTCCGGGACCCGGAGACGCCGGACTTCATGCTCTGCGAGCAGTATCTGCGGGATGTACAGATTCACAACACCGTGGAGCAGCAGCACCTCTCCACCTTCCTGCCGGAGCTGTACGCGGAGTACCACGACAAACCCATGGATGCGGATTAAGAAGTTTTTCCCTCCCGCCCGGCCTGTGCCGGGCGGGATTCGTTTTGCATAGGAACCCCTCCACCGGCTGCCGCCGGTCCCCCTCCCCTTTCAGGGGAGGCAGGAGGTTGTTGTAACCACTACGTCATTCAAACAAAATCGAAGCCCAGCAAAGCGGGTTCGATTTTGAGAGGAGGCGTTGCGGAGCGAACGAGCTTTTCCCTGCCGGGGAAAAGCGAGCGATACGAAGCTAACGCCGACAAGGGAGCCGGCTGGCCACAAGGCCAGCCTGAGGGGTTTCTTTGGTATGTTTGACCTGAAACTTGATTTCCGTGGGCGGCCTTTCCCGGCCCTTGACACCTGCCGGAAATCCTGTTATACTACCCCATAACCACATAGCACACACGCAGGGGCGCTGAGGGCATCCTCGGCTGAGATCGGAGCAATGACGCTGCTCCGTGCCGCCTTGAACCTGATCCGGATAATGCCGGCGTAGGAAGCGAGCGACTCGATTGAAGCCATCCGCGCGGCAGCTGCTGTGCGGAATTTTTTTATCTTTTATCGAGGAGGACGTTTTATGTCCGAACAAAAGAACACCAGCAGAGACAACCATCTCCGCACCCGTGCCTTGGTGGAGGGGGCTGTCATGGTGGCCCTGGCCACCGCCCTGAGCTATATCAAGCTCTTTGAGCTGCCCCAGGGCGGCAGCATCTGCATCGGGATGCTGCCCATCTTCCTGTACTGCTACCGCTGGGGGTTCAGCAAGGGAATGCTCTGCTCCTTCGCCTACGCGGCCTGCTGCAGCTGCTGCTGGACGGTGCCTATGCCTGGGGCTGGCAGAGCATGATTCTGGACTACCTGCTGGCCTTCGCGGTGCTGGGGGTGGCCGGGCTGTTCGCCGGGAAGAAGGGCGGCCTGTACGTGGGCACCGTGGTGGGCAGCCTCTGCCGGTTCCTGTGCCACTTTGTGGCGGGCTTCACCATCTGGCGCATCTACGCCCCCACGGAGCTGTTCAACTGCACCTTCACCAACCCCTACCTTTACTCCGCCGTCTACAACGGCAGCTTTGTGGCCATTGACATGGTGCTGTGCATCGTGATCTTCGCCCTGCTGTCCAAGCCCATGGAGAAGTACTTCACCGGCGCAGACATTCGCAGCTGAGGGCCTCTCCCCACAACAAAAACCTCCCGTTCGGGCCGCAGCCCGAACGGGAGGTTTCCTTGCTTCGTTTATCCCTCCCGGTAGAGGAAACCCGCCTGCTCCAGGGCCTGACAGACCCGCCGGTAGGCGTCCTCGTCCGGGCAGCGGAGGGTGTGGAGGTGAATGCCGTCGGTCAGCTCACTGAGGGCGTGGGCGCCCTCCGCCTCCAGCCGGGCGGCTAACTGCCCCACATCATACCGGGAGGAGAGCTGGAGCTGCCCCACCAGCTGGCCGTAGACGGGATGCTCCACCACCACATCCAGCACGGCGCAGCCCTGATCGACGCAGAGGTTCAGCTCCTCCACCATGTCCTCCGCCCGGTGGACGCAGGCCACCCGCCGGATGACGCCGCCCCCCCCCGCCGTCTCCCGGTTCAGCACATAGCCGCGGGGGGGG
>JAJQCJ010000103.1 GCA_021202775.1 Clostridiales bacterium
TGACCTCGGAGGAGTTGGCCTTCTGGCGGCGCTTGTCCACGATGGCCATGGGCATACCCAGCTGCTGGGCGAAGCCCCGGACCCGGCTGACGGAGCCCACGTCGGGGGAGACCACGATGGTGTTGTCCCGCTCCGCGTCGTACTTCTCATTGAAGTAGTCCACAAACAGGTTGCTGCCCACCAGGTTGTCCATGGGGATGTCGAAGAACCCCTGAATCTGGAGGCAGTGGATGTCCATGGTCAGCACCCGGTCGGCCCCGGCGGTGGACAGCAGGTTGGCCACCAGCTTGGCGGAGATGGGGTCACGGGGCTTGGTCTTCCGGTCCTGACGGGCGTAGCCGTAATAGGGCATGACGGCGGTGATGCGCCCGGCGGAGGCCCGCTTCATGGCGTCGATCATCACCAGCAGCTCCATCAGATAGTCGTTGACGGAGCGGTAGCCGGGCTGGTCCTTCACGCCGGAGGCGGCGGTGGACTGAATCAGGAACACGTCGCTGCCCCGCACCGTCTCGTAGGTGGAGACGTAGCTTTCGCCGTCGGAGAAGGTGCCGCACTCGTTGTTGCCGAGGGGCACCCGCAGCTTCTGGCAGATGGACTTTGCCAGCGCGGGGTTGGAATTGCCGGTGAAAATCTTGATATCCTTACCATGGGAAATCATAGTACAATCCTCCTGAACAATATGGTTCTCTGTTTTTCAAGGGAAAAGGGTGCCCAGGGCTGGCGCGGCAGAGAAAGCTCCGTTCCGGCGCAGCGGTCAGGGTAGCGCGCCGGTCAGCGGTTCTTTTTGGCCCGGTGTTCGGCGGCCCAACCCTCTTTGACGGTGGGGCGGAGCCGGCTGAGGACCAGGCTGTCTTTGGGGGCCACAGAGGTGACGGTGGTGCCGGCGGCGGTGTAGGCCCCGTCCTCCACCGTGCAGGGGGCCACCAGGTTGGTGTTGCAGCCGATGAAGCAGTCGTCCCCCACGGTGGTGCGGAACTTCTGGTTGCCGTCATAGTTGCAGGTGATGGAGCCGCAGCCGAAGTTGCACCGCTCCCCCACGTCGGCGTCCCCGACGTAAATCAGGTGGGGAATCTTGGTGCCCGCCCCCAGGGTGGCGTTCTTCAGCTCGGTAAAGTCCCCCACCTTGCAGCCGTCCCCCACATGGGTGCCGGGGCGGACATAGGCGAAGGGGCCGATATCGACTTTTTTGCCGAAGGTGGCCCCGGTGAGGTGGGAATTGGAGGCCACGCAGCCGTCCCCCAGGACGCAGTCCCGAATCATGGAGTTGGGGCCGATCTCGCAGTCCTCCCCGATGACGGTATGTCCACGAAGCATGGTGCCAGGCAGCAGGAGGGTGCCTGCCCCCACCTCCACGTCCGGGTCCAGGTAGACGCTGCCGGTGTCCAGCATCTCCACCCCGCTCTCCAGCAGGCGGCGGAGATTCTCCCCGTTGGCCATCATCTTGGCCAGCTGTAAACCGTCCTCCCGGTCCAGCAGGGCCACGCCCTGCTCCTGATAGGGGGAATAATACTCGCTGCCCACCAGGCCGTCAATGCCGCCCTGGGCCAGCGCCTCGGCCTCCACCCGGTAAACCCCCATGGGGTCCCCGGCGGGGGTGATGAATTCCTCCTCCGTCAGCTCCCGGCAGGCGTCCGTGTTCAGGAACACGGGCCGGGTGACGGTGATGACCCTGCCCTGACCTGCCGCGGCGAAGGCGGTGAGGCGGGTCTCCAGCCCCTCGTCCAGGGCAGAGCATACCTCCGCATCCTCCGGGAAGCAGGCGGCCGTCTCCTCCAGCAGGTCAGGCTCGGCAATCACAAAAAAGCGCGCCACCCCCGCCCGCTGCAAATTTTTCCGCAGCCAGGCTGCCACGGGGGAAAACAGCAGCTTGCGCAGCAGCAGCGGCCTGGAAGAGACCTGTTCCGCATCACGCAGCACCAGAATCACAGCGCTGTCAGAAATCATGGAAACGATCCCCTTTCTGTCCGAAAATGAAGCGGATGAAACCTCCGGATGTGGAGTCATCCGACTGCATTATAGCAAAATGAAGCGGAAATTTCACCGGAATTTGGAAAATTTTTTCCTCATTTTTTACTTTTTACCTGTTCTACAAAAAAAAGAGGGGAGAGGTATTTTTTTTCGTCAGTTTGACCACGGAAAAGGGCAGCGAATCCTGCACGGAGAATTTGTCACAGGGGAAAAAATGTGGTATACTGCCAGCGGGGTGGGCTGATTTCTTGAAAGGAAACAGGATAAAGGAGCTGCATTTTGCCCCCACGGCGGGGTCTGTCTCCTTAGATAATGTTCACTATAGAGGCTTTGTCCGGCGTTTCCACCCCTCAGTCTGGCCCTGCGGCCAGCCAGCTCCGCCGTCAAGCGGCATTTCCGCTGCGCTCCCTACCCTTTCAGGGGAGCCAAAGACGTGGTGATTCCCGCAACTCCCTTGCCTCCCCTGAAAGGGGAGGTGCCCCCGCAGGGGGCGGAGGGGTTTGCATCCGTGTGTGTAGGGGCGGCCCCTGGCCGCCCGGCCACATTTTCTCATTAGATAACGTTTGATGTAAGCGCAATGTCCTTTCTTGAACGCGGGGCCGTCCGTTCCTTAGATGAGGATACTGGAAGGAAATAGAGCGTTTGCCCTTGCCAGGGCATGGCCTGCTTTTCT
>JAJQCJ010000058.1 GCA_021202775.1 Clostridiales bacterium
TTTTCTGACGCAAATTTCCTCGCAATCCGCTCTCGTCCATTTATTCAGAGGTTCCTTGCAGCTGTCCGATCATTCGTAAAAAGGGCAAGCAGTGTGGAGGCTGTCTGCTTTTTTGCTGCGTTTGCAGCAGTATAAACCGTAGAAAAGGAGCGAAAAGAGCGTATGTATCGAATCGTCCGAAAAGAAATTTTGAATCCGACCATCGCACTTCTGGAGGTGGAGGCGCCTTTCGTGGCAAGAAAGGCGAAGCCGGGCCAGTTCATCATTCTCCGCATTGACGAGAAGGGTGAGCGGCTCCCGCTGACCATCGGCGGCTTTGACCGGGAGAAGGGCACCATCACCATCATCTTCCAGCTGGTGGGCCTGACCACTCAGGCCCTGGCCAGGCTGGAGGAGGGAGACTATCTGCTGGACTTCGTGGGGCCCCTGGGCCAGCCCACCGAGATGGAGGGCGTCAAGAGCGCCTGCGTCATCGGCGGCGGCCTGGGCACGGCCATTGCCTATCCCGTGGCGAAGGGCTTCCATGACGCCGGTGTGGAGACCGACGTCATCGTGGGCTTCCGCAACAAGGACCTGGTGATTCTGGAGGAGGACTTCAAGAACGCCTGCGACAACTTCTACCTCATGACCGACGACGGCTCCTATGGGGAGAAGGGCTTCACCACCGCCAAGGAGCAGCAGCTGCTGGAGGCGGGGAAGCGTTATGATGTGATCATCGCCATCGGCCCGGTGCCCATGATGAAGTTCGTGGTAAAGACGGCGGAACCCTTCGGCGTGCCCTGCCGGGTCTCCCTGAACCCCATCATGATCGACGGCACCGGCATGTGCGGCGGCTGCCGGGTCAGCGTGGGCGGCAAGATGAAGTTTGCCTGCGTGGACGGGCCGGAGTTTGACGGCTATCAGGTGGATTTTGACGAGCTGATGAACCGCAACGGCACCTACCGGGAGCAGGAGGCGCAGATGACCAAAGATCATATGTGCCGCTTTGAGAAGCTGGGCAAGGATCTCATTCAGTAAGGAGGAATCGCATTATGGCAAACATGAGCCCCAACAAGACTCCGATGCCCTCCCAGGAGCCGGATGTCAGAAATAAGAACTTTGAAGAGGTAGCCCTGGGCTACACCGTTGAAATGGCCCAGGGCGAGGCGGCCCGGTGCCTGAACTGCAAGAAGCCGCTGTGCGTCCAGGGCTGCCCCGTGAACGTGCAGATTCCCCACTTCATTCAGAAGATCGTGGCAGGCGACTTTGAGGGGGCCTACCAGGTGGTGGCCAGCACCAACGCCCTGCCCGCCATCTCCGGCCGGGTCTGCCCTCAGGAGAGCCAGTGCGAGGCCAAGTGCGTCCGGGGCATCAAGACCGAGCCGGTGGGCATTGGCCGTCTGGAGCGCTTTGTGGCGGACTGGCACCGGGAGCACAGCGACGAGCAGCCGGAGCGCCCCGCCTCCAACGGGCACAAGGTGGCCGTGGTGGGTTCCGGCCCCTCCGGCCTGACCTGCGCCGCCGACCTGGCGAAGATGGGCTATGAAGTCACCGTGTTCGAGGCATTCCACACCGCCGGCGGCGTGCTGGTCTACGGCATTCCGGAGTTCCGTCTCCCCAAGAGCATTGTGGCCGGTGAGGTGGACAAGCTGAAAGCCCTGGGCGTCACCATCATGACCGATATGGTCATGGGCAAGGTGCTGTCCATTGACGAGCTGCTGGACGACATGGGCTTTGAGGCCGTCTTTATCGGCACAGGTGCGGGCCTGCCCATGTTCATGAACATCCCCGGCGAGGGGCTGGCCGGCGTCTGCTCCGCCAACGAGTACCTGACCCGCATCAACCTGATGAAGGGCTATCTGGAGGACTACGATACCCCCGTGCTGAAGAGCCATGCGGTGGCCGTGGTGGGCGGCGGCAACGTGGCCATGGACGGCTGCCGCTGCGCCAAGCGTCTGAGGGCCGAGCACGTTTACATTGTCTACCGCCGGGGCGAGGCGGAGATGCCCGCCCGGAATGAGGAGATCGAGCACGCCAAGGAAGAGGGCATTGAGTTCCTGACCCTGTGCAACCCGGTGGAGATCCTGGGCGGCGTCACCGAGGACGGCAAGCCCACCGGCCGGGTGGCCGGGATGCGCTGCATCCGCATGGAGCTGGGTGAGCCGGACGCCTCCGGCCGCCGCCGCCCCATCCCGATTCCCGGCAGCGAGTTCGTGCTGGACGTGGACACCGTCATCATGGCCCTGGGCACCTCCCCCAACCCGCTGATCCGCTCCACCACCCCCGGCCTGGAGGCCAACCGCAAGGGCTGCCTGCTGGTGGCGGAGGACGGCGTCACCACCACCCGTGAGGGCGTGTTCGCCGGCGGCGATGCGGTCACCGGTGCGGCCACGGTCATTCTGGCCATGGGCGCCGGAAAGAAGGCGGCTGCCGCCATGGACGCCTATATCAAGAGCAAGAGCGAATAACCGCATGGAAACACGCAGAGGGATTGCAGTTTGATGCAGTCCCTCTGCATTTTTTTGGAAAGGAAAAGAACCGTTTTTCCTTTCCAAACCAGTGCCGCTATGGTATAATGGAAGGAAAGCTGCACGGAGGCAGCAAAGTGGAATCGTTACGAAAACCATTGAGAGGATGAGGAAGGATGTGGACCTGTCCGGTGTGCCATGCCGAGAACAGCGGCGAGTGGAGCTTTTGTAAGGAGTGCGGCTTTGACCGAAGCCGTGACTATGAGACGTACCCGACGCTGACCGTACCCCTTCCCGCTGGGACAAAGCCCGTGTCCGCCCTGACCGCCGCCTGGCAGCAGAAGCTGGCGCCGGGGGCGCTGAAGTGTCCTGACTGCGGCAATCTCACCTTCTACTACGCTTCGCAGCTGGGGCAGCTGATTTGTACGCGCTGCCATGGGGCGGTGCCGCTGACGGGGAAAGCTCCGGCGCGCAGGGTCAGTCCCCCTGCGAAAACACCTTCCCTCACTCTCCAGCGCAGCAATGTCATCGCCTGTGGGGCGGACACGATTGTTGCCGTCAAGGCGGACGGAACGTGTGTCGCGGCGGGGAATAACCGCTCCGGCCAGTGCAGAGTGGAAGGTTGGAAGGATCTGAGTGCGGTGGCCGCCGGGGACGAACATACGGTGGGCCTCCGGTCAGACGGAACCGTTGTGGCCACGGGGAGCGGCTGGAGCGGTCAGTGCAGGGTCAGCGACTGGTCGGGGATCACTGCAATCGCCGCCGGACGCTGGCACACGGTAGGGCTGAAAGCGAATGGCACCGTTGTGGCCGCCGGAGGCAACGGGGACGGACAGTGCAACGTGGGAGACTGGACCGGTATCCTTGCGGTGGCCGCCGGGGGCAATCATACGGTGGGGCTGCGGGCCGGCCACACGGTTGTCGCAGTGGGGACGAACTTCCTCTATGGGCAGTGCAATGTGGGCGACTGGTACGACGTCGCGGCGATTGCCGCCGGGGCCTGTCACACGGTGGGGCTGCGCACCAACGGAACGGTGATCGCCGTGGGCAGCAACGGCTCCGGGCAATGTAACGTGAGGAAATGGACAGATATCATCGCGGTGGCTGCCGGAGAACATCATACGGTGGGGCTGAAATCCGACGGCACAGTGGTCGCTGTGGGAGAGAACGGCAGCGGCCAGTGCAGCGTGTGGGGCTGGAGCGATATGGTTGCCATCGCTGCCGGAGGCAATCAAACGGTGGGCCTGCGGGCGGATGGCACGTTGGCCGTCGCGGGAGGCAGTCATGACGTTCTGCGCAGCGTGAAGCAGTGGCGGGGCATCGCCGTCCCCGCGTCCCCTTCCGCCGGGCCGACCCAGCGGGTTCCGTTTTTCGGGCGCGGGAACCGAACCTGAATGTCAGGCTGTGACGGACGGAAAGGGAGTACAGGAGGATGACATGGATTTGCCCGGTCTGCCGGGCGGAAGGGGCCGACACGCAGATTTGCCCCAAATGCGGCTTTGACCGCAGCTGCGACTATGAGCGGTACGGGACGCTGACTGCCCCTCTCCCCGCCGGAGCGCAGCCTGTGTCCGCCCTGGCCGCCGCCTGGCAGCGAAAGTTGGTGCCGGGGGCGCTGCGCTGCCCCAACTGCGGCGGTGTGACGTTTTATGTCTCCACAAAGCTGCGGCAGCACATCTGCACGAATTGCCACACACCGGCAGGCGTCAACTGGGCCCCCCGGTTCAAAACGGAATCCCAGTGGTATCAGCCGGCCAGAGGTGAGGCCGGCAGGGGCTTTTATCGCGGCCCCGTGCTGGCCTGCGGCAGGCAGACGACGATTGCCATCCGGGAGGATGGAACGGTGGCTGTGGCGGGTGACAACCGGTTTGACCAGTACAGCGTGCGGGACTGGAAGGACATCATCGCGGTGACCGCCGGGGACAGCTACCTCGTGGGCCTGCGTACCGACGGCAATGTAACGGCGGTGGGAGAGAACGACGACGGACAGTGCAATGTGGAGGACTGGGCCAATATCGTGGCGGTGACCGCCGGGGCCAATCATACGGTGGCCCTGCGGCCCGGTGGTGCTGTGGCCGCGGTGGGCAGGAACACCTTCGGTCAATGTGATTTGGGCGGCTGGACAGCGATGGCCGCTGTGGCCGCCGGGTATCACCATACCGTGGGGCTGCGGTGCGACGGGACGGTGGCCGCCGCAGGGGGAGCCTTCTACGGGCAGTGCAGCGTGGACACATGGACGAACATTGTGGCCGTGGCCGCCGGAGACAACCACACGGTGGGCCTGCGGTTCGACGGCACCGTGCTGGCTGTGGGGGACAATAAACACGGCCAGTGTGAGGTAGAGGACTGGACGGATATCGTGGCCGTGGCCGCCGGGGACGAGTACACGGTGGGCCTCCGGTCTGACGGCAGGGCGGTGGCTGTGGGAAACAACAGCTTCGGCCAGTGCAATGTGGGCGGCTGGAGAGACCTTGTGGCCGTGGCCGCCGGGGATAACCATACGGTGGGCCTGCGGTCCGACGGCACGGTGGTGGCCGTGGGAAACAATCAGTTCGGTCAGTGCAATGTGACAGGGTAGAAGGCCCGCCGTCTGATGAGACTGTCAGCACGGCATGGGGCAGAGCTTTTACACAAAAAAACAGAGGTCAGGCGTTTTCATGCGCCTGACCTCTGTTTGAGTTTCATTCGATCAGCGGCCTTTGTTGGCCTTGCACAGGGCGTTCCGGGTTTTCAAATCCCTGGAAATCTGCCTGCACAAATTGCCGGCACCTGCCGTATCGCCGCCACTGACGGCGGACCCCAGGGAGGAAACCTCCCCGTAAAGCCTGTCCTCCAGCTCTCTCGTGGCCGGGCTGCTGACAAAATCACTGTAGCGGATTTCTTCCGCAAGCCGCTGCAGATCGCCGGCCAGCGCGGCGTCCTCTGCCTGACTGCTGAGGGCCGTCACCTGACCGTAGAGCCAGCGCATAAAATCCGTATTGGTCTTAACCTCGGCCTCCTGATGCTCCGCGTAGCCCCTGACGCTGTCGGCGCTGATCAACCCAATTGCCGCGCCGCCGGTCAACAGAATATAGACCACCAGCGGAACCCAAAGGGGCAGCTGAGGAAAGAGGGCGGAAAGGATCACGAAAACCACGGCGCAAACCAGAAGCGCGGAGGCATACCCAAAGCCCACCTTTAAAATGGGCCAGCCGTAGAATTTGCTTTTGGCCGTCCCGGCGTCTTTCAGGGCAATCCGTTCCGCAGCGGCCAGAACCAGCAGGGAAAGGACAAGAAATCCGTCCGATAGCCAGAAAACGCCCGTTTTTTGAAACGGAAGCACAAAGGCGGCCAGATTGCAGACAATCAGCACGACCGCCCAGGTGAGGACGCTCTTTTGAGACAGTTTCATATTGCTTTAACGCCCCTTTCATTTTGGTGAAACGCCGTGTCACATACGGCTCAGCACCTCTTCTACCTTTGCGTTGTACTGTTCCTGAGAGATCAATCCGCTGTCCAGCAGCTTTTTCATCTTTTGCAGGACGGCCACCGGGTCGTCGCCGGCAGGCTGCGGGGCGGCCCCCGGTGCGGGAGTGCCTGGGACGGCGGCGCCCTGAAAGGCGTCCCTGGTCATGTCCGCCACGCTGCCCATGGCCCCCAGGGCGACGCCAAAGCCCGCAAGGTCCCCAAGGGCGCTTCCGCCGGAGCCGCCGGTGATGCCGTTCTGCATGGCCTCCAGGCCCACCTGGCGGGCGGTCTCCTGCTGATAGCTGTAGCCCTTCATCCGCATTTCCTCCGCTTCGGCGGCGGCCTTGAGGCGGTATGCCTCCGCCTCGGCCTGCGCGCCGATGATCTGGGTCTGGGCCTTCGTCTGCGCCTCGGTCAGGATGCAGTCTCTGGCGGCCACCGCTGTCGCATGGCCGACCTGTTCCCGCTTCACGTCCAGGTATTGTTTGGCGTACAGCTCTTTCATCTCCATGTACTGCCTGTGCATGGGGTCAGACGGGTCATCCTCCGGGGTGGCAAAGCGCATGATGTAGAATTCCGGCATGGTCAGGCCATATTCCGCCAGGCTCTGATTGATGATGTCCCGCAGGGCGTCCGAAAGCTCCGCCATATGCTCGTCCAGCTCCAGCACGCTGATGGACTGCTGCCGAATCACTGCGGCCAGATAGCTCTTCACCCGGTTCATCACCAGGGCGCGGAAGTATCCTGTCATGTTGGTAGGGGCGGAGTGATACCGGTTTTGCTGCCCTGCCCCCTGAGGCGTTTGGAGGGACGTACCCATAATCAGACCGGTGGTGTTGCCCACCAGCTTCAGCAGGATGCGTTTGGAGTCGGTTGCCCGAATGTTAAACTCCCCGCTGGCGCCAATGCCGACATGAAGCCCGGAAATGGGGTCAAAGACCCGCGCCTTGGAATCTGTCCCCCATTTGATGCCCATCTGGGTGGTCAGGTTGACAAAGTAAACCTCCGCGTGGAAGGGCGTCCGTCCGGCTCCGGTGGAGAGAGGATACAGCTTCTCCAGTTCCGGCAGGCTCTTTGTCTCCAGGGTATACTGCCCGGCGGGAAACGTATCCAGCGCCTGCCCGTCCTGGAAGAACACCGCCTCCTGGTTCTCATGGACGATCAGCTGGGAACCGGTCTGGAAGTTTTCAATGGGATGTTTCCAGGCGAAGGTGTGATTGTCCCCTTCGTACTGGAGGATGCTGACGGCCGCCTCGTTGGCATAGCGCTGCTTCGCCAGCTCCCGCTGCACGTCGATTCTGCAATCGCAGATGGGGCAGCTGTAGGAGGCGGTTCCCTCCGCCGTGCTCAGTTTGACGCCGCATTCCGGGCACTGGAAGCTGACCATTTTCAAACCGGATGCAGGGGCGATCCTGGCCTTGCAGACAGGACAGCTGGGATTCTTTTTGCTCTGGTCGTAGATGATGGAGTTGCGGCAGGAAGGGCACACAATGGAGGCCATGCGCTCCGCATGAACGTCGATTTTTGCGCCGCAGCGGCAGATGATCCTGTTCTGGAACAGCCCCCGCAGCCCATTATAAGCGGTGACGTAATTGCCGCATTGCGGACATTCTATGGCAAATTTACCCATAAATCATTCTCCTCCATAACTATTAGTCCCCACAGTGAGACGGAACAGCGCCGTCAGGATGCCGGGGCAATGATGCCGCTTCTGATTTTTGTTTCCAATATTCTCAGCACGCTTTCCTGAATCCGTTCCTCAGAAATGGCGCCCTCCTCCACTGCCGACAAAATGCCCTGCACCGCGCCGGTCAGGCTGGACGGCTCCAGAATCACGTCCACGCCGGCCTGCACGGCCAGCACCGCCGCCTGGGCGGAGGTGTACCGGTCGGTGATGGCGCTCATCACCATGGAATCGGTGATAATCAGGCCCTGGAAGTTCAGCTCGTCCCGGAGGATACCGATCATGGTGGCGGACAGGCTGGCCGGGGTGTCGTCCCCGGTCACCTCCGGAACGGAGATGTGGCCCATCATCACAAAGTCCGCACCGGCATCAATGCCCGCCTGGAAGGGCAGAAACTCCACGCTCCGCAGCTCCTGGAGGGTTTTCAGCACCTCGGTATAACCGTAATGGCTGTCGGTGTCGGTATCCCCGTGGCCCGGGAAGTGTTTCAGCGTGCAGAGCATCCCGCTGTCCCGGAATCCCTGCACAGCCGAAGCCACCATTTCAGCCACCAGCTCCGGGTCGGAGCCGAAGGCCCGGTCCCCGATGACGGTGTTGTTCGGATTGGAGTTGACGTCTGCCACCGGTGCGAAGTCCAGGTTGAAGCCGAACTGGGCGATCTCGGTGCCGATGGTGCTGCCCACCTCGTAAGCCTTGCTGACATCGCCGGAGCTGCCGATGGTGGACATGCTGGAGAAGGAGGTGGTACCCATGGCGCTGTTGTTGCCGATACGGGCCACGCGGCCACCCTCCTCATCCACGGCGATGAACAGGCCGATCTCCGAATAGGATTGGGTGTTGGAAATCATGGTGGTGCACTGCTCCGGCGTGAGAATGTTGGCGGCGAAATAGACCAGCCCGCCGACGGGATGGGCCTGAAGCGCCGCCTTGGTCGTGGTCCCCGCCTGGGTGACGGTGGAGAGTCCGGTCAGCGTTTCCGGCGTGACGATAAACATCTGGTAGACCTGCTCCTCCAGCGTCATGGACGCCAGAATCTCCTGGGCCTGGGCTGTAATGGCAGCGTCCGAATCGGCCTCTGTTTCCTCCGGTTCGGCGGCGCTTTCCGCCTCCGCGGAGCTGGAAGCACCTTCCGCCTCTGTGGAACCGGCGGAGGCGTCCGCCTCCTGTTCGCCTTCCGTGTCGTCCGACTGCTCCGCAGCCGCCTGGGACGCCTCGGCACCGGGTTCGGACGCCAACCCCTCAGATGCCTGCGTCAGGCTGGAGGAAGAGGCGCCGCCGGAGGACGGAGCGGCGGCGCACGCCGTCAGCCACACCCCCAGCAGAGCCCCCAGAGCCAGCATGACCAGGGACCAGGCCACGAGGCCAATGACGCGGCGAAATTTTCTCTGTGGATTTTCGCGGTTCATTCCGTGTACCCGTCGTCAAACTCAATGACATAGCCGACCTTCCCGCTGACGGAGGGGAAGTCCTCCACCAGGTTATCCCGCTGGTCGTTGAAGGTCCAGCCGATGTCCTCCCCGCCATAGGCGGCGTACCACAGGCAGAGGCAGGATTCCGGCGTGCCGTCGGTATCCGCCAGGCTGGGCTCCCCGGGATACCAGACATCGAAGCTCCAGCTCTCTCCGGTGATCCAGCAGCCGTCCTCGCCCCATACCATCTCGTCTGTGGACAGCACAGCGCCCAGCCAGAGGTATTTCAGGCCGCTTTCCCCGGCCAGGGCACAGATGACGTCATATTCTTCCTCTGAGGTGATGGTCGCCAGATGGCCTCCCGCGTCAGCCGCCGCTGCGCAGGCCTCGGACCAGGACAGGTCAGATGCGACGATCTCATACCGGCGCTCAGAGACGGGGATCTCAATCACTTCCTCCTCCGCGTCGGACTCCACTTCCGGTTCCACCGCCGACTCAGAGGACAGGGCCGCGTCATCCTCCGGTTCGGCGTCCCCTTCGCTTTGGGCGGCATCCTCCGGTTCGGCGGCGCTGTCAGAGGCGTCCGCGCCGCTGTCCGCCGGGGCCTCACTCTGGCTGGATGTCTCGCCGGCGGGGACGGAGAGCCCCTCCGACCCATTGCCGGCGGAGCTGGAGGAGAACCAGCCCTGCCACATGCCGACGCCCACCACAATGCCGATCAGCAGCAGCACGAACAGCACCGCCCCCAGAATGACGGGGAGCCGGGATTGCTTCTCCGGCTGCGTTGGCTCCGGAGGACGGACGCGCTCCGTTGTTGCCGGAGGAACGCGCTTCGGCGGCGCCGGCGGCACCACCGGCGGCGTCGCTGTCGCCGCCACAGGAAGATCCTGCAGCAGCTCCGGCGGCAATTCCGTCCCGTCAAAGGCGCAGAATCTGGCGCTGGTTCTCAGTACGCGGTTGCAGGACGGGCACCGGGCAATTTTATGGCCGCAGGACCCGCAGAATTGCGCTTCATCTTTTGTCGTTTTTCCACAATAAGGGCAAATCATACCTTGTTCCCCCTTCTTTTTGAGAGCTGTTTGCTTGGCCCACACTGCCCTATACCGCTGTGCGGCATAGGGCAGTGAAGTGCAGACCTGGATTGATGCGATCAGCCGTTCTTTTTCTCCCGAATCAGGCTCCGCATGGCGGCGAACTGGCCTTCGCCCACCGAGGAATCCACCTCGCTGTTCACGCTGCACTGGAACTGACAGCCACCCAGGTACAGGACGAATTCATTGGTGAGCCGGTTTTCATAGCGGCGCTTTTTGGCGTTCAGCACCTTGTAGATATTCTCATTGAGGCGAACGCCCTCGATATCCTCATAGAAACATTCCGCCGTGTACTCGTTGTAAACCAGACCGGTGGAGATATCCACATCGCCGGTATACATCAGCACCTGATTCTCCGTAAACGCATAGACGGTGACCTCCTGAAGGATGGAGCGAATCCTGCCGTTGGAACCGATCTTGAGTTTAAACTCCGGGTCGTATTCCGTCCCGTCCTTACGCTTCCCGAAAAACAGATTGCGCAGGAAGGTAAACACACCGGAGCCCTTATTTAATTTCAGGGCGCCTTCTTTGGCGGTGGCGAAGCTGTTATGGGGCGAATGGCCGAAGCCCACCAACACCAGCGGTTCGATCAGGCTCAGCTGCTCCTGCACCAGGTTCAGCTTTTCCATCCCGCGCGCGCGCATGACGGCCTTTTGCGCCTTCCATGCGGCATCCACTTCATCCTCATGGGCAAAGTTTCCCAAAAGGGCCATGATGGCCTGCACGGCCATGGCGATCAGGCCGATGAGAATCAGCACCACGCCAATGCCAAAGGCGACGGTAAGAATACCGACAATGATCAGAATGGTGGGCCATCTGGATTTCCGGCCAAAGAAATACTCCCGGATATGGTCGGTATTCGCGCCGGACTTCCGGCCGCCGGAGCCGCCATAGTTCCCGGAACTGCCGGGGGTGTAGGAGGCGGAGCCGCCGGGGGTGTAGGAACCGGAGCCGCCGGGGGTGTAGGAACCGGAGCCGCCGGGAGTGTAGGAGCCGGAGCTGCCGGGGGTGTAGGAGGCGGAGCCGCCGGGGGTGTAGCTCCCCTCAGTTTGAGCCGGGGCCTCTTCGGGCACCGGGGTTCCGCAGACAACGCAGAACCTGGCGTCCTTCTCCAGGGTGGCGCCGCAGTTGGGACAATTCATGATGTTTCCTCCATCTCTTCTTTTTATTTCAAAAAGGCCGGACCGACGCATTCCGCGGCCGGAACGAAACCCTTCTGACAATGTTGTGCCGCCTGTTCCTCAGGCGGTGCCGACGCAGGGTTACAGACAGGCCGGTTTCTGGGTGCCCAGCGTTTTGTAGAGCTGCATTACCTCACGGGTGGTAAGCCCCGCACGCAGCGCCGATTGCAGCTCTTCCTGATAGGTTGGGGAGGTGCGCAGGTGCTTGTTGAAATAAAAATCATATTTTACATACGAGAGAAAATAATAGTAAATGCCCTTTCGCTGAATCATCAGCGCCGCATGGACGTATTCCTCGATTTTACGGATGGCCGCCCGCCCGGCCAGGAAGGGCCGCTCTCCGTGCAGCAGGGCCACCGCCGCATAAAAATAAAGGTCCGCATTGTTCCTGTCGTCCGCCATGGCCCGCTCAAAGGCTTTTTCGGCCAGGTCATACAGGCCCAGCCGCAGGTAGCACATGGCGGCGGAGAGGTTCAGCACACCGTTATTCGGCTGCTCCGACAGGGGCGCACGATAGGCGTCCGCATAACGCTCGACCATGTCCTGCGGCATATTGAAAACCGCTTCATAGTTGGTGATCAACACCTTTGTGCCGCAGGATTCACAAACGGGATTTTCAATGCTGACCGGAGTGGCGCAGTTGGGGCACTTGATAGAAACCGCCTGATAGACCATAGAGCAAGCCCTCTTTCGATGTATTGCAACAGAATTATTCAAAATCTGTTAATATTATACAAGGCTGAACAGTATGTGTCAAGAACGAATAGACAAAAATAGACAACAGCGCACAGGGGCAGGACGCCGTCAGGCGCTTGCCCCTGTGCGCTGTTTTTCTCATCCGCAGCTGCGCGGGTTATCATTGCTCCGTTTTATAGATGCTCCTTACAGGAGAGGGTCAGCACCTCCATCCGCCAGACCGCCGTCTGCCTCAGCATGGCGTCCGGAAAGGTCCAGTCCTCCCGGCCGGTGTAGTGGGCCAGCAGCAGGGCTAGGGCCCGCCGCTTTCCGTTCCCGTCCTCCACCAGCGCCGCCCGGCCTGTGCCGATGACGCTCTGAAAGCGGTAGGAGTACTGGCAGCCGGTGTCCCCGGCGTTCAGACGGTGGTTGGTGTCCAGCTCAAAGCCCACCACCGGGTTTTCCCGCAGCAGGTCCAGCTTCCGTCCCTCTGTGGCGCTGTGGAAGTAAAAGACCCGCTTTCCGTCCTCCCGGGCAAAGCCGAAGTTCAGGGGGACGATATACGGCGCGCCGCCGGTGGCGAAGGCCAGACGGCAGCAGTCGCAGCGCTGAATTACCGCATCGATGTTCCGGGGGTCGGTGACTGCTCTGTCGCTTCTTCTCATGGATTCGTGACCTCCCCGGTTGGGTTTTTGAGCAAAAACGCCTGCAAAGCCCCTTCATAGTCGGCCTTCATCTGGGGCGGAGCGAAGGAGCAGCGGTTGGCGTTCCGGAGCAGCTCCGGCACCTCAGCCGGGGTCAGCCCGCAGTGGAGGCAGAGCCGTTCCAGCTCTTCCGTCAGGGTGGTGCCGCTGACGGTGCAGTTGTCCGTGTTGACCGTCACGGTCAGCCCGGCCTCCCGGAACCGCCGGAAGGGGTAGGCGTCCCAGCCGGACACCGCTCTGGTCTGCAAATTGCTGAGGGGGCACAGCTCCACCCCAATCCCGGCCTCCGCATAGGCCCGCAGCAGTTCCGGGGATTTTTGTAGGGCGATGCCGTGGCCCACCCGGGCCGCACCGTAGGACAGGGCGGCCTCCAGATTCTCCACGCTGCCCGTCTCACCGGAGTGGATGGTGAAGGGGATGCCCAGCTCCCTGGCCCGGCGGAACACGGCCTCCTGCTCCCGGGTGGGATGGGCCGCCTCGTCCCCGGCCAGGTCCAGCCCCCAGATCAGGTCGGGATACCACCGGGCGGCCTCCTCCAGCATTTCCAGATTCTGGTCGGGGGAGAGATTCCGCATGGCGCAGGCCAGGAAGCCGCAGCGGACGCCGGTCTCCGCCTCCCCGGCGGCTCTGCCCCGCCGGACGGCGGCGAAAACCTGCGCCAGGCTCAGCCCCTCGGCCTGGGAAAACGCAGGGGCAAACCGCAGCTCCAAATAGGATATCCCCTCCTTTGCGGCCTCCCGGAGGACGGCGCGGACAAAGTCCGCAATGCTGTCCTCCGTTTGCAGGCACAGCAGGGGCAGGTCAAAGCAGGTCAGGTAGTCCGCCAGGCTGGTGCAGTCCGCCGGGACGGAGTAACGGAGGGTTTGTCCCGCCGGAAGGCGGCCCGTCCGGGTCAGGTAGTCCGTCATGGCCTCCGGCGGCAGGCTGCCGTCCAGATGACAGTGCAGCTCCACCTTGGGGAGGGCAGTAAGCCATTCTTTGCGTTCCATAGCTTCCCGTCCTTCCGGTGTCAGTAGCGCTTTACCAGCTCGGAGACCAGCCGGATGGAGCGCTCCGCTGCCCTGGCCGCAAACTGGTTGTAGTCCGCCGGGGAGTTGCCGGAGGCGTCGTCGGAGATGGCACGGATCACCACACAGGGCACCTGATTCACATAGCAGACCTGGGCAATGCTGCCCCCCTCCATCTCGGCGGCGATGCCCCCGAAGACGGTGCGGATGCGCACTTTCTCCGCGTCGGTGTGAACGAACTGGTCGCCGCTGGCGATGGTGCCGGTTTCGGTGTGAAAGCCCTGCTCCGCCGCAATCTCCTCCGCCAGAGAGACCAGCCTGGGCTGGCAGGGCAGATGGATGACGTTGATGCCGGACAGCAGGCCCGGCGGGTCGCCGATGGCGGAGGTATCCATATCGTGCTGCACCAGGTCGGAGGCGATGGCGATGTCCTGAATCCCGATGTTGGGGGAGAGGGTGCCCGCCACGCCGGTGTTGATGACGGCATTCACCGGATAACTTAGCACCATGGTCTGGGCGCAGATGGCGGCAAACACCTTTCCGATGCCGCAGACCGCCAGCACCACGTCTACCCCGTGGAGGCGTCCGCTGGTGTATTCAATGCCGCTGATGGTGCGGGAGGCGGGGGCCTCCAGCATCGCGCGGAGGCCGTCGATCTCAATCTGCATTGCGCCGATGATACCGATCATAGTTGGGTCACTCCTTCTGATATTGAAAGTCGATGGGCTGCGCGGCGCGGAGCGTGTCCAGATAGGCCCGGCACAGGGTTTTGGCGGACTGCAAATCCAGATTGCGGTAGTTGCCGCACTCCTTCCGGGATGCGCCGAACACGGGGCCATCGTAGTCCAAAATCTGTTGCAGGGTGTCTAGCACGGCCTGCAGCACCCGCTCTTTGCTGACGCTGCTGCGCACCAGCAGGTAGAACCCGGTCTGGCACCCCATGGGGCCGAAGTACAGCACAGCGGGGGCAATCTCGGAGTTTCGGATGAAGGTGGCGAACATATGCTCCACCGAGTGCATGGTGCAGTTATCCATATACACCCCGGCGTTGGGGGTGCAGGTGCGCAGGTCGTAGGTAATCACGTCCCCGTCGATGCGGGAAATATAAATGCCCGGCTTCAGCAGGTCGTGGTCCACGGTGAAGCTGGCAATGCGGTGGATAGGCATGGGAAAGGCGCTCCTTTTCGCTGATTTTCTTTAGTATAGCACA
This sequence comes from Clostridiales bacterium, assembly GCA_021202775.1. Classification (GTDB taxonomy): domain Bacteria; phylum Bacillota; class Clostridia; order Oscillospirales; family Oscillospiraceae; genus Onthomonas. The sequence goes on from JAJQCJ010000058.1 coordinate 14,856, forward strand.
GCCGCCGTGGAAATGACAACCCTGCCAGCCGGGAAAAAAGCGGTGGAAAAACCCCCACCGGTATGCTACAATGGAGGCCAATGAAGCAAAGGACAGGGGGATTGTGACGATGGAAACGGTGGAACACCTGGGCCGCTATACCCTGCGCCAGCGGGACGGCCTGCCGAAGCTGGGGACGGACGCGGTGCGGCTGGCCCGGTTCGCCACCCTCCGCAGCGGCTGGCGGGTGCTGGATCTGGGCTGCGGCGTGGGGGTGCTGCCTCTGCTGCTGGCGGAGCGGGCGGACAGGCTGACGCTGGACGGCATTGAGTGCATCCCCGAGGCGGCGGCGCTGGCCGGGGAAAACCTCCGGGCAAACGGCCTGACCGGAACAGTCGTGCAGGGCGACCTGCGGGAGCCGGGGTGGCTGACCGAAGGGCACTACGACCTTGTCATCTCCAACCCGCCCTACTTCGCCCCGGGGACGGGCTATGTGGCACCGGGGAACCGGGGCATTGCCCGGACGGAGCTGTGCTGCACCCTGCCGGAGCTGTGCCGGGCGGCGGGGCGGCGGCTGAAAACCGGCGGGCGGCTGGCGGTCTGCCTCCGCCCGGAGCGGCTGGCGGACCTGTTCGAGGCCATGCGGGGGGCGTCTGTCGAGCCGAAGCGGCTGCAGCTGGTGCAGTCCGCCCCCAGCCGCAGCCCCCGGCTGGCCCTGGTGGAAGGGGTCCGACAGGGCGGCAGGGGGCTGACGGTGGAGCCGGTCTTACTGCTGAATGAGGAAACTGGAGGGTAATTATGGCAGGAACACTCTATCTGGTGCCGACGCCCATCGGCAACCTGGGGGACATCAGCCCCCGCATGGCGGACACGCTGAGGGAGGCGGACTTCATCGCGGCGGAGGATACCAGGATCTCCCTGAAGCTGCTGAACCATCTGGATATTCACAAGCCGCTGGTCAGCTATTACAGACACAATGTGGACACCAGCGGCCCCGCCATTGTGAACCGGCTGCTGGAAGGGGAGAGCTGCGCCCTGGTCACCGACGCGGGCACCCCGGCCATCAGCGACCCCGGGGAGGATCTGGTGCGGCTGTGTGCTGAGGCGGGCATCCCCGTGGTGGCCATCCCCGGCCCCTGCGCCCTGGTGACGGCGCTGGCGGTCTCCGGCCTGCCCACAGGGCGGTTCACCTTTGAGGGCTTTCTGGCCACGAACAAAAAGAACCGGAGAGCACACCTGGATGCCCTCCGGGGAGAAGTCCGCACGATGATTTTTTACGAAGCGCCCCACAAGCTCTGCGCCACCCTCAGCGATCTACAGGAGGCTTTTGGCCCACAGCGGCGGGTGGCCCTGTGCCGGGAGCTGACCAAGCTCCACGAGGAGGTGCGCCGCACCACCCTGGGGGAGGCCAGCGCCTGGTACCGGGAGAACCCGCCCCGGGGAGAGTTCGTGCTGGTGGTGGAGGGGGCTGAAGCGCCGGAGGAGGCCCCTCCGCTGACATTGGAGGAGGGGGCCGCGCGGGTGCGCCAACTCCAGGAGACCCAGGGCCTGCGGCTCAAAGATGCCGCCCGGCAGGTGGCCCAGGAGAGCGGCCTGCCGAAAAACGAGCTGTATCAGGCGGCGCTGGCCCGGAAGGACGGGGAGGGATGACCTCCCCGTCTCCGGAGGCCGCTTACCGGCCGCAGACCGACTCGATCCAGTCGCAGACCTCACCGGCGTAGTCCGCCTCGCAGTGGGGCTGATCCCACACCAGGGCGTAGTCCACCGGCTTTCCGGCGTTGGCCAGCTTCAATGCCAGCGTCATGCTGACGGAGAAGGAGGTGTCAGCATCGCTGGCCCCCACCCGGATGCGGTAGAACTTGGCCTGGTCGCAGGGCTCCTCGGTGCCGATGTAGTTCATCGGGTTGTTGAGGTACTTCCGCCGGGCCAGCGCTTCGTCCTGGACGTCTGTGGCATAACCGGCATAGTAGCGCCCGTACTCCTCCGGGAACTGCTCCGCCAGGGCGGCGATGAGGGGGCCAACCGTATCGTCAAAGTGGAAGGTAGGCTGGGTGGCTGTGCCGTACACCTTGTTCTCGCCGCTGTCGCAGTTCAGGGTGTCGAAGGCGGTGCAGGGCTTCATGCGGCGGCGATGGCTCAGCACATAGCTGTCCAGGTCGGAGACAGTGGCCTGCTGACCGTCCCAGGAGAGCCAGGCAGTCTTGTCCTTGCCCTGGAGGGTGACGGTGGCGGGGACGAAGGGAGGAGGCGCGGGAACGCCCTTAGGCGGACGGGTCAGCATATCGCCCAGGGAGGGGGGCTCCATGGGCAAATCCCCCTCAGGGCCGCCCACAGGAGGCTTGTTCAGGGCGACGCCGGGACCGGCATGGCCCTGCATCAGGTCGGCGTCGTCCGGCTCCTTGTCGCCGCCCACGGGGGCCGGGGCCTCATAGGTGTAGTTTCCGCTGAGATAGTCCTCCGGGGTGTACTGCTCCGGCAGCTCGCCCTTGCCCAGTTTGGTCAGATACTTGGTGGCGGAGGCGTTCAGCTGCTCCATCAGGTAGTCATAGGCGCTGCCGCTCCGGCCGTCCGGGTTCAG
>JAJQCJ010000043.1 GCA_021202775.1 Clostridiales bacterium
ATGGTGCCGGGGTCCACGTTCATATAGGGGTCCAGCTTTTGCAGCGCCACCCGCAAGCCCCGCTGCTTCAGCAGGCGGCCCAGGGAAGCGGCGGTGATGCCCTTGCCCAGGCCGGAAACCACGCCGCCGGTGACGAAAATATGCTTGACAGACATGAGAATGTGCCTCCTTCGTACATTCGGGCGGCGTCTGCGCGGGCCGCCCTCCGGAAAGCCGCCATCCATCCCGCGCAAACGATGCGGCAGCTCTGAAACCAGTCAGTTCTATTGTAACCGCCCCGGCAAATTTCGTCAAGGCAGAAAGTAAGTTTTGCCTCTGAATTTTCCGGGAGGCGGGGCGGCCGGCCGCCTGACAGGGTGAAAGCCTCCGGTGCGCACACCGGAGGCTTTCCCGAAAAAGGAATATGGAGGAGGAAAAGGAAGCGGCGCGCCGGACGGGAAAAAGGAGGGAGCGCCCAACGCGCCGGAGGGCCTGCCACGGCGCGGGGAGACGCCGGGCAGAAACAAAAAGGCCAGCACCGCAGCTATGCGGCACTGACGTCCTTGTCTATGAGATACTATAGCAGAGATTGCATTAAAATGCAATGAGTAAATGTGTGACTTGCAGAAAATTGGAGAGTTATACAAATAACTCCTATTATAACGGAGAAAAATCAACAAAAATGAAAGTGGAAGATAAAAACATTGCAAAGAGACGGTGTTACCAATTTTACTGTTTTGTTATTGAATTGTTCTGGCATCGCCAGGAAAAGAATGGTATAATCAGGCTAAGACACAGAAAAGGAGAACCGTTCCCATGAAACGTATTTTATGCTTTTTACTGGCCCTGGCCATGACCCTGGCGCTGGCGGCCTGCGGCGGCCAGGCGGAGGAAGGCAGCGCCTCCCAGTCCGGCAGCAGCGGCGCTGCGCCGGAGAGCAGTGCCGTCTCCCCGGAGGAGAGCAGCAATGCCCAGCCGGAAAGCAGTGCCGCCCCGGCGGAGAGCAGCGCCGCGGAGCCTGAACCGGAAAGCGCCGCCGCCCCGGAAAGCAGCGAAGCCGAACCGGAGAGCGTGACCGAACCGGAGGATTCCTCCCCGTCAACCGCGATAGAAGGGGTTTCCCTGGTGGACGTGACCGACGACCGATTGGGGGAGGACGGCAGCACCCTGCTGGAGTTCTCCTATGTTGTGGTGACGGTGACCTGCAGCGACGAGGCCGTGACCGCCGCCATCCAGGCCGATTTGGACAGCGAGCTGGAGAGCCTGCTGGCCTCGGCGGACGAACTGACCGAGACCCGGAGCCAGGAGGGCAGCGACGGCGGGGCCTACTCCCTGAGCCAGACGGTGGAGATTGAGCGTCAGGACGGTCAGGTGCTGACCCTGCTGACCCTGACCGCCGCCTACACCGGCGGAGCCCACGGCAGCACGGTCTACACCCCCCTGTGCTACGACCTGACCACCGGGACCAGAATCACCCTGGCCGACCTGGGGGACGGGGTGGCGGACACCTGCGCCGAGCTGATCGTCCGCCTCTGCGACAACATCCAGGCCGCCGGAGAGAACCCCCTCTTTGACGACTATGCCGACGCCGTCTCGGACTATGTGGTGCTGGACGGCTGCTTCTGCCTGGCGGAGGACGGGGTGGTGTTCCTGGCCGGAGAGTACAGCATCGGCCCCTACGCCATCGGCAACACCCGCTTTCTGATCTCCTACAACGACCTGCCGGAGCTGAATCAGCAGTACGTCAGGAAGACGGACGCCGTCACCTGCGGGGAGATGGCGGACGGCACGGTGTACACCCTTTCCTGACAGGATCTTGCAAGCCGCCCATCCCGGCAGGGATGGGCGGCGCTGCGCTTTGCAAGAATTTTCTCCCCTGTGCTTGTCACTTTTTCCCGGATATGCTATACTTCTTTATCATGGAACAAGATGCCCTCGGGCATTGCACTAGGAGGAACCCGGTTTGAAACGTCAGGCAGTATTGATTCCCCAGGAGGAGATTGACCGGCAGCTGGCCATCTGCGACCAGATCGCGGCCCAAAACGCCGCCTCCCCCGCCCCGAAGCTGGCCATGGTGGACACCTACGGCTGCCAGCAGAACGAGGCAGACTCCGAGCAGATTCGGGGGATGCTCTCCCGCATGGGCTACGGCATGACCGCCAGCGAGGAGGAGGCGGACGTCATCGTCATCAACACCTGCGCCATCCGGGAGCATGCGGAGATGCGGGTGCTGGGCAACGTGGGGGCCCTGTCCCACACCAAGCGGAAGAAGCCGGAGCAGATCATCTGCCTCTGCGGCTGCGCCATGCAGGAGCCCCACATGGAGGAGAAGATACGGAAATCCTACCGCTATGTGGATATGGTGTTCGGTCCCCACGCCCTGTACCGGTTCCCGGAGCTGCTGCAGCAGGTGCTGGACTCCCGCCAGCGGGTGTTCGCCACGCCGGACGTGGACGGCTACATCGCCGAGGGATTGCCGGTGCAGCGCCAGGGGACGCTGAAAGCCTGGGTGTCCATCATGTACGGCTGCAACAACTTCTGCACCTACTGCATCGTCCCCCACGTCCGGGGCCGGGAGCGGAGCCG
>JAJQCJ010000153.1 GCA_021202775.1 Clostridiales bacterium
GTGGTTGCAGGGAAACTGAATCAATTTGCTGTGCGGGGGAGGGCGGCGGGTTTCTTCCTCAGACAACGATGGATAAAGAAAATCAGTTTTTCCCTCCGGTCAGCAGATCGCCCGCACAGGGGCCGCTTTTCGTTGTTATCAAAACGAAATATTTTCCTCAGCTATGTGGCATCCGATTCGGGATAATGGTACCGCCAGCGGTCATAGTCCTCTTTGGCAATCTCTCCGGCCTCCAGTTTTGCGGCCTGCGCCTGCCATGCGCGAAGCATCCGCCGCAGCTCGTCGGCCTCCCGGCTCCGGCTCGCATCGACACAGAGGACGATTTGGCCGTCCAATTCCGTGACCGTTAGACCACAGGTGTCCTCCAACGTGAACAGCGTGTGCATCAGGCCGGCACCGCTGTCGATGTCCGGGACGGTCAGCGCCTGAGGTGAGACATCCAACACGTTTGCCAGCCGATTTGTGATGTCAGCCTTTGGCGTTCTGCTGCCCGATTCATACTGCGCCATGCGCACGTCAGCGCTGCTCTCCGGAAAGCCCACAGCCTGCCCCAACTCTTTCAGCTTCCATCCCCGCAGCTTGCGGAAAAAGCGTATCCGTTCCCCCATCGCCATGGCTGCTTCACCCTTTCTTCCATGCTGCGTTCAGTATAGCGCAGTTATGGATAAACGTCAAGAAAGATTAAATGAATTTGCTTAAATCTTGTCGGTGCAGCTTAACCTCATCGGAATTGTGGGGTGTCAGCGCGGAAGTGAAACCGCTGTGCTTATTTTATAACGGAATGACCGTCCGGCAAATGTTTTCCGGAGAAGCTGGTACATTGGATAGAAACCCCTCCAACGGCCATCGCCGGTCCCCCTCCCCGTTCAGGGGAGGCAGGAAGTTGTTGTAACCACTATGGCATTGGCTCCCCTGAAAGGGCAGGGAGCGCAGCGGAAATGCCGCCTGACGGCGGAGCTGGCTGGCATTTTGGCCAGACTGAGGGGTTTCTTTGGTACATTTGACCGAATTCTTAAATTTCGCGGAAAAACTCCATTTCCCTTGCTTTTTACTTAAAACGTGCTAAAACATTCCCAGACCCAACAAAACAGAGAGGGAAAGAATGGGTGATTGCAATGGCACGGCATACTTCCAATCAGGACTATAAGGGCTATAACAGACAGAACCGGATTCTGCTGGCCTTCTGCGGCGGTCTTGCGCTGTTGGCGCTGCTCTTTGTGATCGTGGTGGAGTGTTGGGCGTCCGCGCAGAGGGCCGCCCCGGGGCCTGCCGCCGATGCGGGCAGTTCCGGGACGGTGTCCGGCAACGGTCCACAGACCGAGCCTGCCGCCGTTTCAGACAGCTCCGGCTCCGATGGGTCGGCGGCGGAGCCGGAGGACAACGGGCTCCACATCACCGTCGCCGTGGGCGGCGACATCATGGCCCATGTCGCCGTGTCGGAGTGTGCCTATGACAGCGCCACGGACTCCTATGACTTCACCCAGTATTTCACCTACGCCGGAACCTGGTTCCAGGACGCGGACCTGGCGGTGGGCAATCTGGAGACCACCTTTGGCGGCACCGTCAACGGCTATCCCATGTTCAGCTCTCCGGATGACCTGGCCGACTCCCTGAAGGAGCTGGGCTTTGACCTGCTCTCCACCGCCAACAATCACTGTATGGACTTCCGCAGCGACGGCCTGCGGCGCACCATCGAGGTGCTGGACGCCGCCGGAATCGACCATGTGGGCACCTATGCCAGTCAGGAATCCTTTGACGAAACCATGGGCGTCGTGGTGGAGGAGGTCAACGGGATCTCCATCGCCTTCCTGGACTATACCTACGGCGTGAATTATATGACCGTCAAAGAGTCGTACCTGGTGAACCGCTATAACCTGACCACCTCCGACGAGAGCGAGGCCGCCATGAAGCTGGACACCCAAAAGCTGGACAGCGAGCTGGCCTATGCCCGCAGCCTGGGCACCGACCTGATCTTCGTGATGATGCACTGGGGCACGGAGCATCAGACCACCCAGAGCAGCTATCAGGAGGAGCTGGCGGACTATCTCATTGAGCGGGGCGCAGACGCCGTGCTGGGCGGACACTCCCACGTCCCCCAGCCCATGGAATACCGCACCGTTACCGATGTGGACGGCAACGAGGCCACCGGCTTTGTCTGCTACTCTCTGGGCAACCTGATCTCCGATATGAGCAAGGACAACACCTATATCACCGCGGTGCTGAACCTGGAGATCACCAAAACGGAGGAGGGCACCACCTCCATCACCGGCGTCTCCTACGAGCCGCTGTATCTGCTGAACCCTGGCCACGACGAAATTGACACGCTGGTGCTGATGGACGTTCCCGCCGTCCTGGAGGCCTACGAGTCCGGGGAGGAGATTCCCTATCTGACGGACGAGCTTTGCACGGAGCTTCGGGCAAGCATGACCACCCTCCGGGAGATTTTCGGCGATGAGTGGCCGGTGAGCAGCGAGGGGTAGAACGGCCCTCCAAGCGGGGCCAGTGTCCTTAGATGAGGATACTGGAAGGAAATAGAGCGTTTGCCCTTGCCAGGGCATGG
>JAJQCJ010000060.1 GCA_021202775.1 Clostridiales bacterium
CCGCCCTCCAACGGCCCCCCGCCGGGGCCCGGCGGAGGGCCTCCGCCAGGCTCTCGTCCCGGATTGGGAGGGGAAGGGCGTCCAGCCGCTGCCACCGGTCAGCCCGGGGCGGCGGTTCGTCCCCGGCCACCGTGGCCTGCTCCGGGTTGGGCACCCCCCAGCGGTTCAGCTCCCCCACGGAGCGCTGGCGGCTCAGGGTCAGCCGGTCCCCCTCCGGCATCAGCGTCCCCAGGAGCAGGCGGCGTTCCCCCTGCTCCAGCCACACCTTGCACACCTCCGGACGCGGGCTCCAGGCCGGGCAGTCCGCCTGAAAGCGGACATACATCCCCTGACCGGTGCAGCGCACCTCGCCCCGTTGGACGGCTCCGCCGTCCGGACTGTGTTCATATAGCGGTATCCTCTGCTCCAAAGCTGTCGCCCCCTGATGGTTTTTATGCGGGGGTAAGGACAAAGAGAACTGCGGAACTCAATTTTGAAATCCGTCTTGTACCGGAACCCCTCCACCTTCGGGGCAATGTCATCAGCTTAAAGAAGCTATCCGTCTTAGGTTGAGGAGCGTAACGTATCCTTACAGTCAGATTTCCACGACCAAAGGGCAACAAAATTGCCGCCCGTTCCGCCGTAAGGCATAGGGAGCGCAGCGGAAATGCCGCTTGACGGCGAAGGCCGGACAAAGCCTCGATAGCGAACGTTACCTAAGGAGACACCGCCGGAGGGCAAAAACCTCTTTTTTTCTCGAACCTTACCTAAGGAGAACTATTTCCTTAAGTTGATTATCTTGCCTGAAAGGGGAGGGGGACCGGCGTTAGCCGGTGGAGGGGTGTGCTGCCTTAAATTGATGACATTCCCCTTGACAGCCGGCCAAAACTGTTCTATCCTATAGGTAGTCATAGCTAACCGCCCTGCGGGGCTGCGCAGGACGGCGACAAGGAGGAATTTTGATGCAAAAAATTACAGTTGGTATTGAGGGCATGGCCTGCGAAATGTGCGAGGCCCACATCAAGGACGTGATCCGCAAACAGTTCGACCCCCAGAAGGTCACCGCCTCCCACAAAAGTAGCGAGGCGGTCATCCTGACGGAGGGGGACATCTCCGAGGCCGACCTTCACCGGGCCATCGACCCCACCGGCTACACCGTCACCTGGGTGAAAACGGAGCCTTACGAAAAGAAGAAGGGCCTGTTGGGGCTGTTCGGCAGATAATACAAGGCACCGCCGCAGAAGCGTTCTGCGGCGGTGCAATGGCGTTTCAAACTGTTTTGCTCCGACTCATTCGGAAACCACGTTGGTCAGCGTGCCGATTCCGTCGATCTCACACGCCACCACGTCCCCCGGCTGGAGCCATTTGGGGGGCTGGAACCCCATGCCCACCCCGGCGGGGGTGCCCATGGCGATCACCGTCCCCGGCTTCAGGCGGATGCCCCGGCTCAGGTCGCTGATGACATAGGCCACGTCGAAAATCAGCAGATCGGTGTTGGAGTTCTGCCGCAGCTCTCCGTTGACCCTGGAGCGGATGCCCAGGGCCGGGCGGCCAGGCAGCTCCTCCGCCGTGACGATCCACGGCCCCATGGGGGTGAAGCCGTCCAGACCCTTGCCGAAGTACCACTGCTTATGCCGGGTCTGAACGGTGCGGGCGCTGACGTCATTTAAAATGGTATAGCCGAACACATGCTCATAGGCCTCCTCCGGGGAGACGTGGTCGGCCTCTTTGCCGATGACCACCGCCAGTTCGCACTCGTAGTCCAGGCTGTCCACCATGTCCCTGTGGGCGTTGATGGCCCCGCCGTCGGGCACCGCCTCATCCACCCGCTTGGAGAAGTACACCGGATAAGGCCGCTCCCCGCCGAAGGCTTCGTTTTTGTACCGGGCGGATTCCTCCGCATGGGCCATGTAATTGATGCCCAGGCAAATCACGTCCTGTCTGGGCCGGGGGATGGGGGCAGCCTTCACCAGCCGGTCATAGGGAATCCCCTCCGGCAGGTCGGCGGCGGCCACGGCCCGGGCCAGCTCCGCCGGGGTATAGCGCTCCACCACGCTCTGCATATCCGTGCAGGGGATGCCCGCCGCGGACAGGGGCCAGACGACGGCGCCGTCCGGCGTGGCGAAGCCGACGGTCTCCACACCGTCGGCATAATAGGTTAGCAGTTTCATGGGAAGAAGCCTTCCTTTCTCAATCTGTCTCAGGTTTGCGGGCGGGACGGCCCGCGCTTCCTTTTTAGGATATCATTCCCGCCCGGCTTTGTCAATCCGCAGGCATACTCACTCCCGGAAATCAAGTTTTCGGCAAACATACCAAAGAAACCCCTCAGTCTGGCCAAAAGCCAGCCAGCTCCCCTTTCAGGGGAGCCAAAGACGTGGTGATTCCAGCAACTCCCTTGCCTCCCCTAAAAGGGGAGGGGGACCGGCGACAGCCGGTGGAGGGGTTCCATGCGGAACGGACTTCAAAATTGATTTCCATGATCCCCGTTTCGGCGGGGCTTGCAAGATAAAAAATCTGCTGATATAATAGGATTAGCCGCAGGCGGCCCAAGCCGCCTGCCAAACGTCGGTCGGCATCAGGAGGCTCGTTATGAAAATTTCCACCAGAGGGCGCTACGCGCTGCGTTTGATGCTGGACATTGCCCAACAGGGGGAGGGGGCTGTGGTCTCCCTCACCGACATCGCCCGGCGGCAGGACATCTCCGTGAAATATCTGGAGCAAATCGTGATGCGGCTGAACCGGGCCGGTCTTTTGAAAAGCACCCGTGGGGTGCAGGGGGGCTATATGCTGCTGCGGAGGCCGGAGGAGTACAGCGTGGGGGATATTCTCCGGGCCATCGAGGGCAATCTGGCCCCCATCTCCTGCCTGACGGAGGAGAGCAACCACTGTAACCGCTGCCACAGCTGCGACACCCTCTGGTTCTGGGAAAAGATGGACAACACCATCAACGCCTTTGTGGATCAGTACACCCTGGCGGACTTTATGAACCATCCGGAGGGGCCGCCGACGGAGGGGGAGGAATCCTTGGCGAAGGATTCCTGAAGGAAAGTGAAGGTTGTCTTTGCCGGGACAGAGGTTCCCTTAGATAACGTTCGCTATTGAGATTTTGCCCGGCCTTCCCACCCCTCAGTCAGCTTCGCTGACAGCTCCCCTTTCAGGGGAGCCAAAGATGTAGGGATTCCCGCAACTCTCTTGCCTCCCCTGAAAGGGTAGGGAGGTGCGAAGCGCCGGAAATGCCGCTTGACGGCGGAGGGGAACCGGCGGCAGCCGGTGGATGGGTGGACAGCCTCCCATGGGAACCGCCTGCTTGCCCCGGACGGACGGCTAAGGAACTCACTCTCTCAATCAACAATTCCGCCCCCTCCAATGACAGCAAAGCCATCAAAAGCGCATCCCACGTTTTGGGATGCGCTTTTGTGCGTTTCTGTTCTACGTCCTCAGCCGCAGCCTGCGTGCTTCAACGCATAGTCGGCGGGCGGGTCCACCGGGTAATGCTCGGAGAAGCAGCCCTCGCAGAAGCCGCAGGTGGCGTCCGGCGCGATCTCGTGGAGCCGCTCCAGGCTCAGGAAGCCCAGGGAGTCCGCGCCGATCTCCTTGCACACCTCGTCGCAGCTGTACTTGCAGGAGATGAGCAGGGACTTGTCCGGAATGTCCGTACCAAAATAACAGGGGGAGATGAACTCCGGGGAGGAGATGCGGACGTGTACCTCCGTGGCCCCGGCCTGCCGGAGCAGGGTGACGATGGCCTTGCTGGTGGTGCCCCGGACGATGGAGTCGTCAATCATCACTACCCGCTTTCCGGCCACCTGGCACTGGAGGGCCCCCAGCTTGATGCGCACCGCCGCCTCCCGGCTCTGCTGGTTGGGGGTGATAAAGGTGCGGCCCACATAGCGGTTCTTCACAAACCCCTCCCCGTAGGGGATGCCGGACTCCTCCGCATAGCCCAGGGCGGCGTCCAGCCCGGAGTCGGGCACGCCGATGACCAAATCCGCCTCCACAGGATGCTCCTGGGCCAGCAGCCGCCCCGCGTTCCGCCGGGCCAGGTGGACGCTCTGGCCGTTGATGACGCTGTCCTGCCGGGCAAAGTAGATATACTCAAAGATGCACATATGGCTCATGCCCTTGCAGTTGTCCCGGATGGAGCGGAGATGGCCGTCCTCCACCACCACGATCTCCCCCGGTTCCACCTCCCGGACATACTCCGCCTCCACCCCGTCCAGGGCGCAGGACTCGGAGGCAAAGAACCAGGCGTCGCCCCGTTTGCCGATGCACAGGGGGCGGAAGCCCCAAGGGTCCCTGGCGGCGATCAGCTTCCGGGGGGACATGACAATGAGGGAGAAGGCCCCCTGCAGGTGCTTAATGGAATGGTTCACCGCCTCCTCCACGCTGCCGTATTTCAGGCGGGAGGCGGCGATGGAATAGGCGATGATCTCGGTGTCGCTGGCGGTCTGGAAGATGGCGCCGCGGTGCTCAAAGTAGTCCCGCAGCTCCTCGGTGTTCACCAGGTTGCCGTTGTGGACCACCGCCAGCTGCTGCTTGACGTAGTTCACCACAAAGGGCTGGGCGTTCATCCGCCGGCCCGCGCCGGTGGTGGCGTAGCGGACGTGGCCGATGGCCATGGTGCCGTTCATCTCCCGCAGGCGCTGCACGTCGAATACATCGCCCACCAGGCCCACGTCCTTGTGATAGATGATCTCCCGGTTGTTGTTGGCGGCAATACCGCAGGCCTCCTGGCCCCGGTGCTGTAAGGCATACAGGCCATAATAGGTACATTCCGCGCAGCCGCCCTTTGCGTCATATACCCCGAAAACGCCGCATTCCTCATGTAATCCCATAAACTGATTCCCTCGCTCGTTATTTGGCGGAGAGGGAGGAGGCTCCTCCCTGTTCGCTCTGATTCTTTGCAATGTGGTTGCGGATGCGGCCGATCAGCATATCCGTGGCCACCTGGTTTTCCCCGCCCTCCAGGATGATGAGATCCGCGAAGTGCCGGGACGGCTCCACAAACCGCTCGTGCATGGGCTTCACGGTGGTGAGGTACTGGTTGATGACGGTGTCCAGCTCCCGGCCACGCTCCTCCACGTCCCGCTTGATGCGGCGGAGCACACGGACGTCGGCGTCCGTATCCACATAGATTTTGATGTCCATCTGCTCCCGCAGCTTCCGCTCGGCAAAGATGAGGATGCCCTTCACCACGATGACGTCGGTGGGATGGACCACCACCACCTCATCTGTGCGGTTATACTGCGCATAGTCGTACACCGGGCACTCAATGCTGTTGCCCTTCTTCAGTTCCTTCAGATGGCGGGTCAAAAGCGGCGTGTCAAAGGCCCGCGGATGGTCATAGTTCAGGGTGTGGCGTTCATCCAGTGTCAACTCATCATGACGATAATAATAGCTGTCGTGATACAGCACGCTGATATGGTCTTTAAACTGTTGCTGTAAACGGCGGGTCAGCGTGGTCTTCCCGCTGCCGCTGCCGCCTGCAATACCGATAATCAGGCTGCCCATTGAGCCTTTCCCTCCCATCTTTGTCCAAGTTCCCGTGTCCGCTGCTTCAAAAAACGCAATGTAAGCCAATCCAGTTTCAGTTTACCATCTTTTTTCCAGTTTGTAAAGGTAAATTCCGTCTGAATAATGGACTTTTTTCAAAAGAATGGAAGATGAAAGTTCCGATTCCGCACCTTATTCGCCGGTGGCCTCCCGGTACGCTTCCGAGGCGACGTCGCTCCAGCTGTGCTTGTCGCCGGGGATGACCTCCCCCGACACCTTGTTCACCGCGTAGAACTCCAGAATGGAGGTGCTTTTGGTCTCGCTGCCGTCGGCGGCGAGGTAGTCCTGATAGTAGACGAAGAGGTAGCATTTCGCGTTGGCCGACTCCCGGTCATAGACCAGCCTGCCCCGGGTGGTCACGCTCTCGTCCTCCTCCCAGGGCTCCGACCAGAGGACGGCGTAAAGGCTGCCCTTGGCGGAGTAGCGCAGCGTCAGGGCGTCCAAATCCGCGCCGTCCAACTCGCCGCTGTCTGCCAGAGACTGGGCGATGAGCAGCAGGGCCTCCTCCTCCGGGGTCTCGGCGGAGACCGGTTCCTCCGCATCGGCAGCGCTCTCCGTCTCCGGCTGGGCCGCGCTGTCCGATGCCTCCGGCTGGGCCGCGCTCTCGGAGGCAGAGGAAGCCTCGTCCTCCCCGGTTTCCTCGTCCTCTTCATCCTCCACAGGGCCGTAATAGCTCCGCAGGAAGGGGCCGTGGGCCTGATAGTAGGTGTAGGTGTTGTGCTCCGGCCGCAGATAGTTCTCGTCGGTGACAATGAGCAGACCGTCCCCGATGTCCTCCTCTGGGTCCTGAAACGCCGCCATCAGCAGGCCGTAGCCCACCAGACACACCAGCACCAGCAGTACCGCCAGCGCCGTCGTCACCACTACAAAAAGCCGCTGGGCCATGCCCCGGAGCCGGGGCCACAGCCAGGCGTCCGCCCTGTAAATCAGCACCAGCGCCAGCGCCGCCCAACCCCAGAAGATCAGCACCAGGGAGAGCATGGCAAAGCCCGTCCGATACTCATAGCGGTAGGGCAGCAGCGCGGCCACACCGTAATACCAGGCGGTGTACCCAACCTGGAACGCGCCCCACAGGGGCAGCAGCACAGACCGCTGCCTGGGCGCTTCGCCGCCCCAGACGGACACCGCATCCGCCAGCTCCACCTGCTGCGCCGCCTCCGGCGTGTCCGCCCGAAACAGCGTGTCCAGCTCCGTCTCCGTCAGGTACTCCGCCCCTTCCAGGGGGATGCCCTTGCAGCGGAGCAGGGCGTCGGCGCACAGCGCCTCATCCCCGGTGAGCCGGGCGGCGGCCGCCTGATAGAAGTAAAGGGTTTTCAACTGCGCCTTGTTCAGCTTTTCCGGCGTCAGGGCGTCCAAATCCCGCAGCGCCTGCTCCGGCTGACCCAGACACAGGTCCTGCTTTGCCCATGGCCAGCAGGGCGGCGTTGCGGCTGGCCGCGTCCTTCCGCCAGTGGGCAAGGTAAGCGTTGTAGTCCCGGCGGGTCTGGAGGTCCTTCCGGCTCACCCGCCGCCGGGTCAGCTCATCCCAGACCGCCAGCAGCAGCCGCAGGGCCAGGGCCGTCCCCACCGCCAGCAGGAAAACGCCCCAGAACCGGGAGGATACCTCTGTGTCGGCATACAGGACATAGCCCACGCCGCCCAGATAGGCCGCCAGCAGGAGCAGTATCACCCCACGGAACAGCAGCGCGTGCCTGCGCACCGCCCGGCCCGCCCGCTCACCGGGGGACGGTGCGCCGGAGCCTCCAAAAGAGTTGTCGTTTTGTCTCATGTCACTGCCTCCTTTGCGGCTGCCTGATACGGGCGCCGCAGAATCAATACGGCTGCCGCGGAGGGTGTTCCCCGCAGCAGCCTTTCCCTTGCGTTGTTTCATTCAGACGCCCACAATCATCAGAATCTCCGCCACAAAGAGGTAGAGAATCATCGGCGCAATACACAGCGCCATGAAGTAGCTCGCGTTCTTCACTGGCGCCCGCCGCCGCTCCACCGTGCGGAACTGCCGCAGGGCGTCAAACCAGCCGATCACCGACACGGCCAGCAGCACCACCATCACCAAACCATAGGTGATGGTGCTGTAGACCGCCAGCACCACCAGGAGGAACAGGCACACGATCCCCCCGGAGGAGGTGACGTTCAGCAGGCAGAACAGGGTCTTTTGCCTGTCCAGCCTGCCGTCCATGTTCAGATAATCCGCGATTTTTTGTGCCAGCTTACCGAAGATAATCATGTTGCTTACCAGCCTTCCCGGGTGAGGGTTTCCGCTTTGTACAGCGTAATTGTACTACAAAAGGCGGGAGGCGTCAACAAATTCCAGGGGTTTTCTCCTTTTTCCTGATATGGTATCAGGTGGGTAAGGCGTCTTGGATAACGTTCGCTGTAAAGGATTTGTCCTGAGGAACTCAATCCCGTTCAGCGGAAGGTCTTTCCTCCCCCGCCAGCGCCCGCACCACATAGCCGCCGATCATCAGCCCCGCCGCCGCCGGGACGAAGGCGGTGCTGCCGGGGACGGCCCGGCGGCCCGGCTCCGGCGTCTCCGCCCCTTCCTCCGTCAGAGGGGTCAGGGGCTCCTCCGTGGAGTAGAGCACCGTCAGGTGTTTCATCCCCCGCCGCCGCAGCTCGTAGCGCATGACCCGGGCCAGGGGACACATGGAGGTTTTCGTGATGTCCGCAATGCGGAGCTGGGCGGGGTCCAGCTTGTTCCCCGTCCCCATGCAGCTGATGATGGGGGTGTGGGCCGCCAGGCACCGCTCCGCCAGCTCCAGCTTGGCGGAGACGGTGTCCACCGCGTCCACCACATAGTCGTAGGCGGAGAAGTCAAACTCCCCCGCCGTCTCCGGCAGGAAGAAGCACTTGCGGGTGCTGACCTCCACGGCGGGGTTGATGTCCCTGGCCCGCTCCGCCATCACGTCCACCTTGTACCGGCCCAGGGTGGAGTGGGTGGCGATGATCTGGCGGTTCAGATTGGTCAGGGCCACGGTGTCCGGGTCCACCAGCTCCAGCGACCCGACCCCGCTGCGCACCAGCGCCTCCGCCACATAGCCGCCCACGCCGCCGACGCCGAACACCGCCACCCGACTTTCGGCCAGCCGGGCCATGGCGTCCCTGCCCAGCAGCAGCTCCGTCCTTCCGAATTGTTCCATACGGTTTGCCCCCCTTACAACGTCTCGTTCATGCTGCCTGTCCGATAGCCCTGCAGGTCCAGCGCCGCATAGGAGAAGCCCAGCCCCCGGAGGGTCTGGACCACCCTTGTCCGGTTCTCCGGCTCCAGCAGCCTGGGAAACTCCTCCGGCAGCAGCTCGATTCTTGCCATGGTCCCATGGACCCGCACTCTGGCCTGGGTAAAGCCCAGCTCCGCCAGCAGCTGCTCCGCCCGGTCCACCCGCTCCAGCCCCTCCCGGGTGATGGCCTCCCCGTAGACAAAGCGGGAGGCCAGGCAGGCCAGGGAGGGCTTGGCCCAGGTGGGCAGCCCGGCCTCCCGGCTCAGGGCGCGGATGTCCGCCTTGGTCAGCCCCGCCGTCCGCAGGGGGCTTGCCACCCCCAGCTCCGCAATAGCCCGCATGCCGGGGCGATAGTCGCCCTCATCGTCCAGGTTGGAGCCTTCGGAGACGATGGCCATGCCCTGCTCCGCCGCCACATCCTGAATCCGGCGAAAGAGCTGGCGCTTGCAGAGATAGCAGCGGTCCGGCGGGTTCTCCGCAAAGCCGGGGATCTCCAGCACGTCCAAATCGACCCACACCTGCCGAATCCCCCGTCGGGCGCAGAAGTCCTCCGCCTCCGCCGTCTCCCGCCGGGGAAAAGCGGAAGAACGGACGGTGACGGCGATGACCCTGTCC
The DNA here is from genome assembly GCA_021202775.1 of Clostridiales bacterium. Taxonomy (GTDB): domain Bacteria; phylum Bacillota; class Clostridia; order Oscillospirales; family Oscillospiraceae; genus Onthomonas. The sequence goes on from JAJQCJ010000060.1 coordinate 9,363, forward strand.
CCCAAAGTCTCGTGGGCCATATGCAGCAGATAGGCGGAGTCCACCCCGCCGGAAAAGGCCACCGCCGTACTGCCCATGTGCAGCAGCGATCCCCGGAGCCGCTGCGCTTTTTCATGAAGCGCATCCATCCTATGTCCCCTCTCCTGATATTCCTACTCATTTTATATGAAATATACCATGAAACCGGGCCCCTGTCAACCGCCCCACCACCGGGCCAGCAGCCCCCGGAGCCGCTCCTGCCAGCGGCGGCACTCCGCCCCGCTCTCCAGGCAGAGGACGGCCAGGGCGTCCCGCCGGGTGCGCTCCTGCTGCAAGCGGTAGCCCTGGGCCAGATCGGCCAGCCCCTGGTACAGCCGCCGGAGGCCCTCCCGGCTGTTTTCCGCCCTGTCCGGGCAGGCGTTTTGCCCCGACCGCAGCCAGGCCCCGCCCTCCAGGTAGCAGAAGGCGGCCAGCCGCCGCCCCCGCTGGAGGGCGCAGCCGGCGCAGTCGTACAGCTCCGCCGCCCCGGTGCGCCGGGCCAGATGCCGGGCTGCCCGGCTCAGGGCCAGCTCCCCCTCCACCTGCCGCCGGAAGAACTCGGCCTCCGTCTCCTGCGGGCGCGCCTCCTCCGGCGGGGGCTGGATGGCCGGCAGCACCGGCCCGCCTCCCTCCGGCAGGACCCGTTTCCACACCTCGGCAAACCGCAGGGCCTCCTCCCGGGCCAGGTCAGATTCCTCCATCGCCGCCGCCCCCTTTCCCTTCTATCTTATGCCGGTTTCCGCAAGGGGGTGCCTGGGGCGGGCCTTGTAAAAATTCTCGCAAACCGGGCCCTTCCCGCGGCAAAGCGTTTGCAATTTCCACAGGGGTGTGCTATACTGGAACAAATCTGTGGGGATTCCGCGCTTTGGGGCCCTTTTGCCTTGTCTCCGTCTCCGCTTTCGCCCTGTCCCCGGCACTTTTTTCCGTGAGGTTTTTGGCATGAAAGAGAAAACACGTTATCAGGAGGCAAACCTGGCCTTTCTGCTGCTGGTGGGCCTCCTGGCGATCTGGGGGCTGGGCTCCTACGCCACCCGCTCCACCACCGTGGGGGTGATCTACGGCTGCGTCAACCTGGCGGCATGGCCTCTGATTGCCTGGCTGCTGGGGCGGGAGATCCGCTGCGTGGAGCGGACAAAGGATTCCCTGACAAAGACAGTGCTGGGCCTGCTGGGGCTGTATGTGATGCAGAAGCTGCTGATCTTCTGGAGCAAGCTGGCCAGCGGCAAAGGCGCCTCCCTGGGGTTTCTGAACGATGAGAACACCGCCTGGCTCTACCTGTGCGGGGCGGCGTGGCTGCTGCTGGCCGTCCTGATCGAGGGGAAGGGCTGGAAACACGGGCCGGTGCTGGCGGTGAGCGTGGTGCTGGGCTGCGCGGCAGGCTACCTGCCGGTGCTGGAGGATGTCCTCTGCCTGAACAAGCTGTTTGTGTTCTTCCCCCTGTTCCTGGTGGGATTCTGGGGCCTCCCGGCCCGGCTGGAGGCGTTTTTGAACCGAAAAGGGGTGCGCCTCCTGTCCCTGGCGGTGCTGCTGGCCGTGGCCGGGGGGTGCCTGGCGGCTGAAAAGCCGCTGTACAACAATGTGGGGTTCCTGACCGCCGCCAGCGCCTACGCCTCTCTGGGGAACACCTGGCTCAGCGCCTTCGGCGGGCTGTTCCGCCTGGTCTGGTACGGCGTCGTCGCCGTGACGGGGTGTGCCCTGCTCAGCGTCATGCCCCGGAAAAAGCTCCCCCTGCTGACCCTCTGCGGCAGGCGGTGGTTCAGCGTGTATTTCTGGCTGCGGCCGGTGACCTACTTCCTCTTTGCCCGCATTGTGAGGGTATTGATGGCCTGCAGCGTCCTGGGGAAGGCGGACGCCGTTCTCATCTGCCTGGCCCTGCTGCCGGTGCTCAGTCTTCACAGCCTGGAGACGGCGGCGAAGGGGATCTTCCACTGGTACGACGGGCTGAAAGCCCTGACCAGGCGGCTGGCCTCCGGAAAACGGGAAGGCTGATCGTCCTATTTCCAAAACTAACACAACGCGCAGGGCGCCGGAGGGGCATCCCTCCGGCTGGCGCTGCCGGTTCCAAACTGTCATTATAAGGAGGCCATCTCATGGCACAAGAAACTGTAAACCTGCACACCCAGAACCTGGTCGCCGCCGTCAAGGCGTTTCAGGCGGAACAGAGTCAGGAGCATAACCGGGCCCTGACCCTGGCGCTGACCGACCCGGCGGTGCGCTTCCTCCTGCCCCTGGGGGAGGACGGAAAGCGCATTATGATGCTGAACACCCCGGACGGGCGGCGCTTCTTCCCCGCCTACACCAGCGGGGCGGAGGCCCAGAAGAACAAGCTGCTGACGAAAAAGAGCCGGGCCCTCGCCGCCACGCTGGAGCGCTACGGCGAGCTGCTGGAGCAGAATGAGTCCGTCTCCGGCCTCATCATCGACCCCCAGGGGCTGAACTTCCCCCTGCCCCGGGAGACCGTGCTGAAGCTCCGCCTTCCCAAGCTGGATAACAGCAAAGTGCTGGACGCCATCGCCGCCTGGAAGGAGGACAAGAGCCAGGAGAACAGCGTGCAGATCACTCTGGCCCTCCTGGAGGACGAGACCCAGTTCCTGCTGCCCATGGGGGCCGGCGGCAAGGGCATCCTCATGCTGAAAAATGCGGAGGGGCAGCAGTTCCTGGCGGCCTACACCAGCCAGGAGGAGGCCCGGAAGGACCCCTCCGTCACCGGGGACGGCCGGCTGCTCCCCCTGAATCTGGCGGGCTACGGCGCCATGCTGGAGAAAACGGAGGCCGTCAGCGGTATCGTCATCGACCCCCGCTCCGCCAACTTCGCCCTGTCCAGGGAGATGGTGCTGAAACTGAAGGCCCAGAAGGAGGCCAGGGACAAGCTGCCCAAAGGCCCCATGAAGGTGCTGACCCCCAAAGAGACCATTCAGAACGACATGACGCGGGCCGTGGGGAAAGAGCTGTACAAAATCCCCGAAGTGGACTCCTGCTATCTCCGCATCACCCAGCGGGGCGAGGATGAGGAGGCCGTCCGGGGCTGGCTCTTCGTGGTGGAATACTACGGCGAGGACTATGCCGGCGTCTGCCGCACCATCTTCGACACCTGCAAGCCCTTCCTGAACCCGGAGGACACCCGGGTGGAGTTCACCCAGCTGGACAGCGAGCTGGGTCAACAGGTCACCCAGCAGGGGGACCCCTTCTTCCGCCGCCAAATGCTGTGGGTGTGATTCCCTTCCCAACTCGACAAAAACGCTCCCGCCCTTTGGGGCGGGAGCGTTTTGTTATGCGTCCTCAGGTTCCGCGTCAGGGTTTACCCTGTCCTTCAGCAGCTTGCCCGGCTTGAACTGCACCATCCGATGGGCGGGCACGTCCACCGGCTCCCCGGTGGACAGGTTGCGGCCCACATGGGCGGCCCGCTCCCTGGTCTGGAAGGTGCCGAAGCCCGTCAGCTGCACCCTGCCCCCTGCGGCCAGGGTCTGGCTGACGATGTCCAGGGCGGCGTCCAGGGCGGCGGCGGCGTCCTTATTGGTCAGGCCGGTCCGCTGGGCCACAGCCTTTGTCAGTTCCGTCTTTGTCATTTGCGGTTCTCTCCTTCCCTTCCTCCCAGAGTTTAACCAGTTCTGCGGAAGATATGTCCCGCAAATCGGTGTCCCCTGCGGCGGCCTCCATGACCCCAAAACGGCGGATGAACTTCTCTGTGGCGGCGTGGAGCAGGGCCTCCGGATCCTCCCCGGCGTACCGCGCCACGTTGACGGCGGCAAAGAGCAGGTCCCCCAGCTCTTCCGCCACCCGTTCCCGGCCTTCATGGTCCGCCGCGGCGGCCTGCACCTCCCGGGCCTCCTCCGCCATCTTCTCCACCGCGCCGTCCATGCTCTCCCATTGGAAACCGGCTTTGGCGGCCTTTTTCAGCACCTTCTCCGCCCGCCACAGGGCGGGCAGGGTGCGGGCCACGGCGTTCAGGGTGTCGGTGTAGGTGGTCTGGTGCTTCTCCTGGCGTTTCAGGGTGTCCCAGTTTTGCAGCACCTCCCCGGTGCCGGAGACCGCCGTCTCCCCAAAGACGTGGGGGTGGCGGAAAATCATCTTTTTCGCGGCGCAGTCGGCCACGTCGTCCAGGGTAAAGTGGCCCGCGTCCGCCTCGATGTCCGCGTGGAACACCACCTGGAGCAGCACGTCCCCCAGCTCCTCCTCCATATCGGGGAGGCTCTCCCGGTCAATGGCCTCGGCCAGCTCGGCGGCCTCCTCCAGCAGGTCCCGGCGGATGGTGTGATGGGTCTGCTCCTGGTCCCAGGGGCAGCCGCCCTCGTGGCGGAGGATGTGAATAATCTCCCGGAAGTCCTCCAGGGTGTACCGTTCCTTCTGGGTATAGTCTACCATGTTGATACGCTTCTCTCTCAGTGAATGTGCAGAATCCTGCTGATTTTATCCCCCTTGGGCATCAGGCTCATATCGTCCTTCGTCAGCGTCCCCAGCAGGAGCAGCAGGGCGAAGTACACCACCACCGCCACCACAAGGGCGGCCAGCAGGCTGACGGTGTTGCCTGCCACCCGGCTGACCATGCCGTAGACCGCCCAGGCCGCCGCCCCCATGACGACGGCGGAGATCAGCGGCTTTGCCAGCAGGCTGGTATAGGAGGGGCAGCCCCGGACAATGCGCCGGACGATGCAGAGGTCCAGCACGGCCACAATGCCGTAGCAGATGCAGGTGCCCACCGGGGAGCCGTAGATGTTGATGTCGGCATTGCCCACCATCACATAGTCAAAAATCACCATCATCACGCCGCCGATCAGCATGGTGCCGATGGGCAGGCTCAGGATGCCGTAGCTCTGCATAACGCTGTTGCAGACCAGGGTGATGCAGACGAAGATGGAGGCCACCCCCAGGATGGAGAGGATGGTGCCCGCAACCTCCAGGTCATAGCTGGGGAACAGCAGCTGAACAATGGGCTTGCCCAGCACCAGCATACCGATGCCGCAGGGGAAGGCCAGAATCCCACCCATTTTCAGAGAGGAGCCCACCAGCTTGGCCGCCCCCTTCCGGTCCTTCCGGGTGAAGCAGATCGTCACCGCCGGAATCACCGATGCGGTGATGGCCACCATCAGGGAGGATGGAATCTGGTACACCGTCTGAACGATGTTATAGTTGCCCATCAGAGAGGCGGCGGCGTCCTCCGTCAACATCAGCCCGGCGTTTTGCAGCCGCCCCATGACAACGGAATTATCCACCGCCGTGATGATGGAGGTGGCGGAGGAGGTCAGGGTGATGGGCACCGCCAGCCGCAGGCAGCTTTTCAGAATGCTCTGGTTACTGCCGACGGTGGGGTCGGTGCCCTTCGGCTCCTGCCGCCGATAGTGGGTAAACTCCACCACCATGTACACAAGGGCCACCAGCTCCGAAACGGTGACGCCCACAATGGCGCCTGCCGCCCCCACATAGTCCTCCATGCCCAGCACCTGCATCAGGTACCAGGCCAGGGTCAGGCCCACCACCAGCTTGAACAGGGCCTCCAGAATCTGGCTCACCGAGGAGGGGGTCATGTTCTGGTGGCCCTGGGCGTAGCCCCGGAAGCAGGCCAGGCCGCACACCAGGGCCACCGAGGGGGCCAGGGCCCGCATGCTCAGGGCGGACCTGCTGTTGTTCATCAGCCCGGCAAAGATATCCGCCGCAAAGAACATGACCAGAGAGCAGACAATGCCAACGGCCATGAAGAACACAAAGCTGACACGGAAGATCTTGTGGGCCTGCTTCTGCCGCCCCAGGGCGGTGGCCTGAGAGATCATCTTGGACATGGCCACCGGAATGCCTGCGGTGGAGATCATCAGCAGAATGTTGAAGATGTTAAAGGCCGCCGTAAAGTCCGCATAGCCGCTGGACCCCAGAATGTTGCCCAGCGGGATCTTGTAAAACATACTGATGACCTTGACGAGCATAATGCCCGCCGCCAGGATGGCCGCGCCTCCGAAGAAGGATGTGGATTTTTGCTGCTGTTTCTGCTCCGACATACGCTATGCTCCTTGCTGTTTCAATCGCCGCGCCACAGACGCCTGCCCCGTTCCAGTTTATCCCAAACCGGGGCAAAAAAGACGGACATTTTCCTTCGGCGCATCCGAAAAAACGCCATTTACGCCATTTTAACCCTTCCTGTCAAAAAAAGCAACGCCATAAGGGAAAAAAGTCATGGAAATCAAGTTTTAGGTCAAACATACCAAAGAAACCCCTCAGTCTGGCCTTACGGTCAGCCAGCTCCCCTTTCAGGGGAGCCAATGACGTGGCGATTCCCACAATTTTCCTGCCTCCACCGAAGGGGGAGGGGGGACCGGCGGTAGCCGGTGGAGGGGTTCCTATGCGAAGCGGATTTCAAAATTGATTTCCGTGGGAAAAAGTGTTTTTTCCCTGTTCCCCCAAAACCACTTTTTCAGCCGTTTGCGCAGCACCCGCCCCAGCCGGGGCAGCAGCAGCCTGTCCTCCACCCAGAACAGGGCGTTGCCGAAGGCCAGCATGACCCCCAGCAGCCAGGGCTGGAGCAGCTCCTCCTCCAGCCCCAGGAAGGGGATCAGCACCGCATAGGTGGCCACGGCGGAGCCGTTGAACAGGGCCAGCTTCGCCAGCACCCCGGCCGGCCGGGGCAGCCGGTCCAGATGGGGCTTCACCGCCGGGTACCAGCCGAAGATGGTCAGGTAGACCACGGACAGCTCCCGGTCCGTCACCAGCAGCAGGGCCAGCAGACCGGTGGCCAGCCACATGGTCAGCGCCGTTTTCGTGCCGTAGGCCTCCTGCACCATGGCCACCAGCAGCGCCGCCAGCAGCGGGGCGGCATAGGTGCCCACGCCGGTGAAGCCCAGCGTCAGCATCAGCACCACCCCCAGGGCCGTCAGCATGGCGCAGCGGGACAGCACCCGGGTCTGCCGCCTCACGGTTCCCACGCTTTCCGCGGTCCGGCCTGCCGGAGCCGGTCTTCCACGCACCGGCGGAAGCCGCCAAAGGCGTTGGGGATGGGATAGCGCTCCGCCAGGGCCACGCTGTCCGCCCAAACCCAGCCCTCCGGCAGGGCGTCCCCCGTGGGGAACACCTGCACCGACTGCATATGCCACTCGATATGGGTGAAGATGTGCCTGGCTCTGGGGCCGTCCAGAGTGGCGGCGTCCGCCAGCCCCCATTCGTTCAGGGCGTCCTCCCGGCTGTCCGGCACGTTGGGAAACTCCCACAGGCCCCGGAGGAGGCCGCTGTCCGGCCTGCGCCGGAGGGCCACTTTTCCCTCCCGAAAAATCAGATACACCGTCCGACCCTCCACCTTTCGCTGTTTTTTGGGGGGCTTCACCGGCAGAACGACGGTTTTTCCCTCCCGGCAGGCAGCGCACAGCCCCTGCCACGGGCAGCGGCCGCACTCCGGCGCGCCGTTGGGCAGGCAGACCAGCGCCCCCAGCTCCATCAGCGCCTGGTTG
>JAJQCJ010000126.1 GCA_021202775.1 Clostridiales bacterium
GCACGCCGCCAGCGTTCATCCTGAGCCAGGATCAAACTCTCAATAAAATGGTATCCAAACATCCGAAGATGCTCAAATCATGTTATTGATCGCTAAATCTAGCTAATCAAGAAATTGACAAGTTTCGTTCATCAAATAGAACACACTTGTCTTAAAAGAATCTTATCTGGTGCTTTTAAGTTTGTTTCACGTTGTTTAATTTACAAGGTACACAGCGCCGCTTACGAAGTTGCCCTCGTGAACAGCTTATTTATTATATCGCAGCGCATCGGGTTTGTCAAGTGCTTTTTTCCATTTTCTCAGGATTTTTTTACCTTCCGGAACTCTATTCCTTTGAAATTGGTTTGGCACCGAACCGCCTCGCCGCAACGAATGATAATTTACCACAGCTTTCCCCGTTTGTCAACGGGTTTTTTCGCATTTTTCGCGGGTTTTCTACACGCAGCCGTGTGGGTCAGTGGCTGCCATCGTTCATAAGCGCTGAAAAGCCCTCCGAACCAATGCCGCCGCACTGATTCGGAGAGCTCTGCTGCTCAGCGCTTACTTTCTGTAAAGGTCTGCCAGTTTACGGAACACCGGCAGCGACCGGCGAATCTGCTCCGTCGGCACACAATAGGCGACGCGGACGAAGCCGGGGCAGCCAAAGCCGCTGCCGGGCACCACCAGCAGATCCAGACTCTTGGCCTTCTCCGCAAAGGCCACATCATCCGGCTCCAGCGTCCTGGGGAAGGCGTAGAAGGTGCCGCCAGGGGTCACGCAGTCAATGCCCATCTCCCGGAAGCCATCCAGCAGCAGGCGGCGGTTCTCGGCGTAGACGGACAGGTCAGAGGTGTCCTCGCAGCAGCGGGCCGCCACCTGCTGGAGCAGGCTGGGGGCGCAGACGTAACCCAGGGCCCGGCCTGCGCCGGAGACCGCAGCAAAGACCAGTTCGGCATCCGCACATTCATCCGGCACCAGCACATAACCAATCCGCTCACCGGGGAGGGACAGGCTCTTGGAGTAGGAGTAACACACCAGCGTATCATCATAATATTTGGTCAGATAAGGGACAACCACGCCGTCAAACACGATCTCCCGATAGGGCTCATCGGAGATCAGATAGATGGGATGGCCGTATGCCTGCTCCTTGTCCCGGAGCAGCTGGGCCAGGGTCTGAATCGTCTCCTCTGAATAGACGACACCGCAGGGGTTGTTGGGGGAGTTAACAATGAGGCACTTGGTTTTGTCGCTGATGCGCTCCTCCAGCGCCGTGAAATCGATCTGGAATGCTGTTGTATCTGCGGGCACCAGCACCATTTTTGCGCCGGTATGCTCAATGAACACCTGGTATTCCGGGAAATAGGGCGCAATCACGATCACCTCATCCCCAGGAAGGCAGAGACCATTCAGGGAACAGGTCAGGGAGGCCGCGGCACCGCAGGTCATGTACAGATTATTCCCGGAGAAGCTGGTGCCCTGGCGGCGGTTGATGGAGGCTGCGATAGCGTCCCGCACATTCTGAGCGCCCGGCGCGCTGGTGTAGCCGTGGAGCATGACAGGGTCGCTGGTCCGCACCAAATCCACAATGGTCTCATTGACGCTGGCCGGCGCGGGAACGCTGGGATTGCCCAGGGAAAAGTCGAACACATTTTCCCGTCCCACCACGGCGGCCCGCTGGTTGCCATATTCAAACAGCTCACGGATGACGGAGCGGGCGGTGCCCAGCCCTACCATTTTTTCATTCAACATAGGGATTGCCTCCTAAATGAAACCTGCCGCCCATGCCGGGGGCCGGTTCTATGATTCTGATGGCATTATAACACTTTGCCGGACAGAAAAAAAGCGTCCTGTTCCATTTTTCCAAATTTTTCTCCGTGCGGCAGGGCGAACAAAAGGGAACCCCCCTTCCCTGTCGGCGTCTGCGCAGAACGTGCGTCAAATCCCTCAGGGCGGAGGTTCCCCTATGATTCATTTCGCGTGTTGCATCGGTTTTTGCGTGTGCATATTGCGCAGGCTGCGCCGCCGGAGCCACAGCTCCATAACATTGTTCAGAATCATGGTCAGCGCAACGCCGCACACAACATCCACTGCGGAATGTTGATCCAGCAAAACGGTGGCCAGGCAGATGCTGACCCCCAACAGGTTCAGGCCGTACCGCACCAGGCGGCGAGAGCGCAGCCGTTCCGAGCGTCCGGCTTCCACCATCACCGCCGCCGTACTGGCCACATGAATGGACGGGCACACATTGGTTGGCGTATCCACCGTTCGTATCAGCAGCACAATCTGATTGCAAAGCCCCTCCCCGCTGACCGGCTGCCGCAGACAGATGCAGTTGGGAAAGACCAGATAAAACAGCAGGCTCACCGTCATGCCGCCGAACAGCAGCCAGCACAACTCATAGTACCGCTCCGGCTCCCGCTTCAAAAAATAGAGCAACATCCCGGGAATCAGCAGAAACCAGCTGACATAGGGCACCACAAAGGCCGGGCAGTAGGGCAGCACATCGTCCAGCCCGCAGTGAATGACGTAATACTCCGTGACCGTCCGGTGCTCCAGATAAAAAAACATGGGAAAATAGAATGCGGCGTACGCCAGCGCGACGGAAATCGGATGAGCGGACAACCAGGCGGCAAGTTTCCTGATTTTTCCTCGAAAAGATTCATAATTTCTCATGAAATGACACCTTGATCGCAATTTGATTCGGAATCCGTTCCAACGGTATGGAACGTATTTTAGCAGTAATCCCATTAAGATTCAAGGTGCATCCTGTTTAAGATTTTCTTAAGTTTTCATCGCTCCCCGGCGGCTGCCCATTAAAATTCCCCCTCCGGACTGTCCATCGGAACTTGATACGCTCCCCAATTCGATGTATAATGATAAAAAAATGAAGGGGAAATGACCAATATGGCAGCAATGACCGAACAGCAAAAAATAGAACTCTTTGAGCGGACGCCGATCCCCAGAGCCGTCGTGAAAATGGCCGTCCCCACAGTTGCCAGCTCCCTTGTGATGGTGCTCTACAGCCTGGCTGACACTTACTTTGTGGGTATCCTGAACGACCCGGTGGCTACGGCGGCCGTCACCCTGGCCTCACCGGTGCTGCTGGCTTTCAACGCATTGAATAACCTCTTCGGTGTCGGCAGCTCCAGCCTGATGAGCCGCTCCCTGGGTGTCAAGGACTACGACACCGTCCGCCGCACCTCCGCCCTGGGCTTTTACTGCGCGCTGCTATGCAGCCTGCTGCTCTCCGTGGGGTGTACGGTGCTGAAAACCCCTCTGCTGAACCTCCTGGGCGCGGACGCAGAGACCTGGTCCGCCACAGCCGACTATATGCTCTGGACCGTCACCTGCGGCGCGGCCCCCCGCCATTCTCAACGTCGTTCTGGCGAACATGGTTCGTTCGGAGGGGGCGGCGATGAATGCCAGCATCGGCACCATGAGCGGCTGTCTGCTGAACATCGTCCTGGACCCCATCTTCATCCTCCCCTGGGGCCTCAATATGGGGGCAGCCGGGGCAGGACTGGCCACCTTTTTGTCCAACTGCGTGGCCTGCCTGTACTTTTTCGTCCTGCTCTTTGTCCGGCGGGGGAAAACCTATGTCAGCATTTCCCCCCGGGATCTGCGGTGGGACAAACGCATCTTCCTCCAGATTTGCAACGTGGGCATCCCGGCGGCCATCCAGAACCTGCTGAACGTCACCGGCATGACGGTGCTGAACAACTTCACCGCCGTCTACGGTGCGGACGCCGTCTCCGCCATGGGCATCGCCCACAAAATCGCCATGGTGCCCATGTATGTGGCCATGGGCGTCTCCCAGGGCATCATGCCGCTGGTCAGCTACAACTACGCCAGCAAGGGCTATCGCCGCATGAAGCAGGTCGTCCTCTTCGCCGGGGGCATCTCGCTGGTGCTGATGGTGTTTGGTACAGCCGTCTGTCTCCTGGGCGGCGGCCCGCTCATCAGCCTGTTCATGGAGAATGCGTCCGTTGTGGCTTACGGTGCGGTGTTTCTCCGCGGTATGTCGCTGGCCATGCCCTTCCTGGGGCTGGACTTTTTGGCGGTGGGCGTGTTCCAGGCCTGCGGCATGGGACGCAATGCGCTGGTGTTTGCCATTTTGCGGAAGGTGGTGCTGGAGATTCCCGCCCTCGTCATCCTGAACAGGCTCTGGCCGCTGTACGGCCTGGCCTATGCCCAGCTGGTCGCTGAGGTGGTGCTGGCCATTGCCGCCGTGGTGATCCTGGGGCGCATCTTCCATTCCCTGCAGGAACCGGCCACAAACCAGTGAGGAACCTCACAGTGAAGGCGGGAACCCTTCGTGCAGGAATTCCTGCGTCTGCGCCCTGCGCCGTCTGCGGTTATCGCGCCCGGACGGGCGCATCCAGGGGAATTCAGGGCGTCGCCGTCCATCGAAAAAGCGGACTGAACATTCTGATTTTCTTCAAAATAGGATATTTTTCAAACAAAGAGCAAGTTTTTTCGAGGCAAGGTCCGTCTTTCTGCCGTCTGCCGCTCTGTGCGCCGGATGTAGAGCAGAACCGTAGGTTATTCCGGGTAAAAGTGATAAAAAATTCTCATATTATATCAATATAAGTATTTTTCCCGGCCTATGGAAAATTTTTAGAAAAAATTGCAAATTTCCTCCATTTTCTCCTTGACTTCTTTCAAAAAGCTGGTATACTTATTGCTATGGAAATATCTGCAAACTAACTGTTCGCCGCATGGGAGCGTATTCATGGCTTTTGACTTTACCGGGCTTTCGGACGAAGCGCTTTGTGCGTTGGCACAGGATGGAGATCGCGCTGCGGAGGAGGCTTTGGTGCTTCGGTATCAGCGCATGGTCACAAGGCTTTCCCGCCCGCTGTTTTTGATGGGCGGGGACACGGAGGACCTGATTCAGGAAGGTATGCTGGGTCTTATCAACGCCGTGCGGGACTATGATGCCGCCCGGGGCGCTCCCTTCCAGAGCTTTGCAGAAATTTGCATCAGAAACCGCCTGTTTTCCGCTGTGCGCAGCGCGGCAGGCAAACAGCACACCCCACTCAACGATTCCGTTCCCATCGAAACCCCTCTTTTAGACACGCAGGTTCAGCTTTCCACGCTGCAGGTGGTTGACCCGGAAGATCAACTGATTTCCCGTGAGACGCTGGAAGAAAAGATAACCTCCCTCTACGGCAGGTTATCCGGTTTCGAAGCAAAGGTGCTTGACCTCTATCTCAGCGGCCTTTCCTATTCGGAAATCGCAGGTCAGGTTGGACACTCTCAAAAATCTGTGGACAACGCCATTCAGCGTGTGCGCAGGAAGTGTTCCCTGACGAGTTCTCCCCAGGCGTTCTCAGCAAAAGCTGACCGCATAAATTCTGTCCATAAGGACGCAAATTGTCAGAAAAGAGAGGGTATCAGTATGTTCGAAGATAAGACCTTAGTCTGTAAGGAATGTGGCAACGAATTTGTGTTCACCGCCGGTGAGCAGGAATTCTACGCAGAGCATGGCTTCCAGAACGAGCCCCAGCGCTGCAAGGCCTGCCGCGACGCCCGGAAGAATTCCACCCGTGCGCCCCGCCAGTTCTTCACCGCTGTCTGCGCCAGGTGCGGCGGCGAGGCCCGTGTGCCGTTTGAGCCGAAGAGCGATCGTCCCGTTTATTGCAGCAACTGCTTCGCGCAGATGCGCGAGGGCCGCTGAGCAGACGCTCCCATCCTGAGCAAAAGATGAAAAGAGGGCAGGAACCCAGAAACCGGTTCCTGCCCTCTTTTTCTGTCTTTTGCGGCGATTCAGCTGTTCAGGTTCGTCTGATGGAACTGTTTCAGGTTGCCGGTTTTCCCGCTCCGGCGCTCCAGCTCCTCCGCAAGGCTGTCCAGGGAAATACCTTTACAGATCATCATGGCCAGTAAGTGGTAGAGCAGATCCGCCGCTTCGCAGGCGACGCCCTCCGCATCAGCGTTTTTGGCCGCGATCAGCAGCAGGCTGCACGCCTCGCCCACCTTTTTCAGAATCTTGTCCAGCCCTTCCCGGAAGAGATAGGCCGTGTAGGAGTCCCCTTCTGTCTGAACGCTCCGCGCCTGAATCACCTGGAACAGCTCGTCCAGTGTCTTGCCCTCCGATGCGCAGCGGATGTTCAGCTGCTCCATCACAGCGCTGAGGGGAATATCCAGGGCGCAGAACAGCACTGTCAGATGGTACAGAACATCGTTCAGCTCTCCCACGGTGTCCATTTCATCGTCGCCCTTCGCCGCGATGACCGCTTCAAAGGTCTCCTCTCCGCACTTTTTCAAAATCTTGTCCAGCCCCTGCCGGTAGAGGTAGCAGGTGTAAGACTTTGGGTCTCCCCCGTCCTTCCGCTCCAGCGTCACCTGATACTGGCTGTCCACAGCCTCCTGTACCCGCATCATTCCGTTTCCTCCCAAATGTCGTTGAAGAAGCAGCTTCTGGCCCCTGTGTGACAGGTGGGGCCCACCGGGTCGCAGAGGTAGAGCAGGGTGTCCGTGTCGCAGTCGGTGATCATTTTTTTCACATAGAGGTAATGGCCGCTGCTCTCCCCCTTGTTCCACAGGGTTTGGCGGCTGCGGCTCCAGAACCAGGCGGTGTGGGTTTTCAGCGTCAGCTCATAGGCTTCCGCATTGGTGAAGCCCAGCATCAGGATGTCTTTCGTGGCTCTGTCCTGGATGATGACCGGAATCAGCTCCGACTTCTGAAAGAGGTCTTTTGTCTCAATCATGCTCTCCCCTCCCCTGTTCGCACAGGAATCCCTTCCTGCCGCAGATAGGCCTTCACCTGAGGCACCGTCAGCTCGCCGTAGTGGAACAGGGACGCCGCCAGGGCCGCGTCTGCGTCCGCGTCCCGGAACACCTCCGCAAAATGGGCCAGCGAACCGCAGCCACCGGAGGCGATGACGGGAATGCCCACCGCATCGGTGACGGCCTTCGTCATCTCCAAATCAAAGCCCTGCTTTGTCCCGTCCGCGTCCATGCTGGTCAGGAGGATTTCGCCTGCCCCCAGGGCTTCGCCCTGCTTCGCCCACGCCACGGCGTCCAGCCCTGTGGGGGTGCGCCCTCCGGCCACCACCACCTCATAGCCGCCCTCCGGGCGGTGGCGGGCATCGATGGCCAGCACCACGCACTGGCTGCCAAAGCGCTCCGCCGCCCTGGAAATCAGGGTGGGGTCCTTCACCGCGGCGGAATTGACGCTGATTTTGTCCGCCCCGGCCCGGAGCAGCTCCTGAAAGTCCTCCAGTGTGCGAATGCCGCCCCCCACCGTCACCGGCACAAAGACCTTCTGCACCGTCCGGCGCACCACGTCCGCCACGGTTTTCCTGGCCTCGTAGGTGGCGGTGATGTCCAGAAAGACGATTTCATCCGCGCCCTGGTCGGAGTAATAGGTGGCCAGCTCCACGGGGTCCCCGGCATCCCGGATGTTGACGAAGTTGACGCCCTTCACCACCCGGCCGTCCCGGACGTCCAGACAGGGAATAATTCGTTTTGCTAACATAGCTTCCTCCCCTCAGGGCCGGGCCTGGCTGCCGCCGTCTGCGACAGCCTCCGCCAGGTCGATGGTGCCCGCATAGTAGGCCTTTCCGATGATGGCCCCGTACAGCCCCATGGCGGCCAGCGCCCGAATATCCTCATTGTTGTGGACGCCGCCGGAGGCCACAATCTGACAAGTAGTTGCGCTTTGCAGTTCTTGCAGCGACTGGAAGGAGGGTCCGGACAGCATTCCGTCGGTGTCAATATCCGTGAAAATTAGAGTTTTCACCCCAAGGGCCTCCATCTGCCGGGCAAAGGTCAGATAGTGCAGGCCGCTGCCCACCTCCCAGCCGGCGGTTTTCACCTCGCCGTTTTTGGCGTCCACTCCCACCGCAATGCGGGGGCCGTAGACTTTCACCGCCTCCGCCACAAACTCCGGGTGGGACACCGCCGCCGAGCCGATGACAAAGCGCCACACGCCTAGCGCGTCCAGCTCCCGCAGGTCCGCCATGGTGCGGATGCCGCCGCCCAGCTCCACCAGCAGACCGGTCTCCTGAATGACCCGGCGGACGATCTCACTGTTGACCCGTCGGCCGCTGCGGGCCCCGTCCAAGTCCACCATATGAATCACCCTGGCCCCTGCGGCGGCGTATTCCCGCGCCACCGCCACCGGGTCCTCTGCCACCTGATGGACGGTGGCGAAGTCCCCCTTGTGGAGGCGGACGACCTTTTGCTCTTTCAAATCAATGGCAGGTTCGATGATCATTTCGTCAGCCCTCCGAAGTTCTTCAGCATGGTGAGGCCGATGTCCCCGGACTTCTCCGGGTGGAACTGTGTGCCAAACACCAGGCCGTTCTGCACCGCCGCCGTCACCGTGGTGCCGTAGTCCGTGGTGGCGATGACGGTGTTCGGGTCCGTCGCCTTCCCATAGAAGGAGTGGACGAAGTACACATAAATCTCCTCCGGCAGCCCGTCAAACAGCGGAGACGGATTGGGATAGCGGAGACTGTTCCAGCCGATGTGGGGCAGCTTGTATTCCGTTTCAATCCGCTCCACGCTGCCGGGCACCAGACCCAGCCCCTCACAGGGCCGCACCTCGGTTCCCCGCTCAAACAGCAGCTGCATTCCCAGACAGATGCCCAGCATGGGCTTTCTTTGGCTCTCCTGCCGGAGCGCGTCCATCAATCCCCGCGCCCGCAGCTGCTCCGCCGCATCCGGGAACGCCCCGACGCCGGGGAGGATGACGCCGTCCGCCAGCTCCAGCTCCCGCCGGTCCGCCGTCACTTTCGTGGCAAAGCCCAGGTATTGCATGGCGTTGTTCACGCTCATCAAATTTCCAACGTTGTAGTCAACCACAGCAATATAGCCCATGGTCAGCCCCTCCTTTCAGCCGGTCACGCATCCTCAAAGCGGACATGGATGGCGTTGGCGTGGGCGGTCAGATGCTCCGCCTGGGCGAACGTCTCCACCTCCCCGTGAATGGGCTCCAGCGTTTCCCTGGAGAACTCCAGCACGGACATGGTCTTCAGGAAGGAATCCACGCTGAGGGGTGAGAAGAACCGGGCCGTGCCGCTGGTGGGCAGCACGTGGTCGGGCCCCGCCAGATAGTCTCCCAAAGGTTCCGGCGCCCAACTGCCCAGGAACACGGCCCCCGCGTTTTTGATGAGGGGCAGCACCGCTCTGGAGTTTTCCGTGCAGATTTCCAGATGCTCCGGCGCCTCCAGGTTGGCCAGCTCCGCCGCCCGCTCCATGGTGTCGCAGACGATGGCCGCCCCGAAGTCCCGGAAGGACGCCTCCATGATGTCCTTCCGGCTGAGAGAGGCCATCTGCCGGACGATCTCCCGGTCAACCGCCTCCGCCAGTTCCATGCTGGTGGTGATCAGGATGGCGGAGGCCATGCGGTCATGCTCCGCCTGACTCATCAGGTCCGCCGCCACAAATTTGGGGTTGGCCGTCTCATCCGCCAGCACCAGCACCTCAGAAGGGCCGGCCACCATGTCAATGTCCAGTGTGCCGTAGGCCAGACGCTTGGCCGCCGCCACATAGGCGTTCCCAGGGCCAACCAGCTTGTCCACCTTGGGGATAAAGCCCGCGCCGTAGGTCAGGGCGGCCACCGCCTGGGTGCCGCCCACGCCGATGACCCGGTCCACCCCCGCGATTTTGGCCGCCGCCAGGACCGCCTGATTCAGGTTGCTGGTGGGGGGCGTGACCATAATAATCTCCTCCACACCGGCCACTTTGGCGGGCACCGCGTTCATCAGCACCGAGGAGGGATAGGCCGCCGTACCGCCGGGCACATAGATGCCCACACGGGTCAGCCCCCGCACGATGCGGCCCACCCGGCCGCCGTCCGGGCTGACCCACTCCACGGTCTTGGCCAGCAGGTGCTCGTTATAGTCCTGAATGTTGGCGGCGGCGTGTTCCATGGCCTGAATCAGCGCCGGGTCGCAGCCGTCATAGGCCGCCTGTAACTCCGCCTGAGAGAACTCCCTCGGCTCCGCCTTATCAAATTGCAGAGAGTACCTGCGCACGGCGTCGTAGCCACCCGTGCGCACATCCTCCATGACGGCGGCAGCGGTGCGGTTGATCTCCTCCCCCGCCTGGGCCGCACGCCGGCGCAGGCGCTCCAACAGCGCCAGCTCCGCCGCGCCGTCCGCTTTTACGATTGGCAGCATTTACTTCTCCTCCAATTCCGCTTCCAGTCTGGAGATGAAATCCAGAATCTCGTTCTTATACAGCTTCATGCTGGCCGTGTTGACGATCAGCCGGGCCGAAATCTGGGCCACGTCCTCGATGGGCACCAGACCGTTGGCCCTGAGGGTAGCACCGGTCTCCACAATGTCCACAATGCCGTCCGCCAGACCCAGAATGGGGGCCAGCTCCACGCTGCCCTCGATTTTGATGACATCCACGTCCATGCCCTTCCCGGCGAAGAATGCCTTCGTCACGTTGGGGTACTTGGAGGCGATGCGGCGGTGCTTGTAGGTGCCGTAAAAGTCGGCGCCCTCCTTCACCGCCAGGGCAAACCGGCACTTGCCGAAGCCCAGATCCAGCACCTCATAGAAGCTGCCGCCCTTTTCCATAATGGTGTCCTTGCCGGTGATGCCCAGGTCGCAGGTGCCGTGCTGGACATAGGTGATGACGTCCGGCGCCTTGGACAGCACCGCATCCAACGGATAATTGGGGATGGCGTGGATGAGCCGGCGGCCCGGATGCTGAATGGGCGTGCAGTCCAGCCCCGCCCGTTCAAACAGGGCCACAGACTGCTCCTGTAACCGGCCCTTGGTCAGGGCGATGCGCAAACGATTGCCGCTCATGCTTCCACCTCCCGCTGTCCGTTCTCGTCCAGGATGATCACCCGGCGGATGCCCTTCTCCCGGGCCAGGTTCATGGTGCCCTCCAGCCGGCTGGAGGGAGACAGCTCACAGGAGCCCTCCGGCAGGGAGTCCACCAGCGCCAGGGCCTTCGCCAGCAGCGCCGGCTCGTAGTGAATCACGGTGTCCACGGCGGGAATCTCCACCCGCGGCAGACAGCTGGCCACCACGTCCACATTGACAGTAAAACCGGTGGCCTGCGCCGGGCGGCCAAAGGCCGCCACAAGGTTGTCGTACCGTCCGCCGGACAGCACCGCCTCCCCGGCGCCCTGGACATAGCCCCGGAAAATCACGCCGGTGTAGAAGTTCAGCCGATGCACCATGCCCAGGTCGAAGCGGATATAGTCCCCATATCCGGCGGCCACCAGCATGCTGTACAGCTCCCGCAGATAGTCCAGCGTGGCGCTGCCCTTCCCCAGAAGGGCCTCCGCCTCGTCCAGCACCTCCGGCCCGCCGAACAGGTAGGCCAGACGGTGCATGGCCTTTGCCCCCGGCTGATGGCGGTAGTCCTTCAAAAAGTCATTCAGTGCGGCAAAGCTCTTGCCCTCGATGAGGGTGCGCACCTGCTCCAGCTCGTCCTCATTCAGGTGCATCCCCTCGGCAAAGGCGCTGAAAATGCCGGCGTGGCCCAGCTCGATATGAAAGTTCTCCACGCCGCAGACCCGCAGGGAGTCCACTGCGGCGGCGATCACCTCCAGGTCGGCCTTCATCCCCGCCGCGCCGATCAGCTCCACGCCGCACTGGGACTGCTCCCCCCGCTCGTCCTTGTTCTCCGTGCTGGAGCGGTACACCGTCTCGTTGTAGTAAAACCGCCGGGGCAGAATGGTGTCCTTCAGCTTGGTGGCAGCCACCCGGGCGATGGGGGTGGTGGCCTCCGGCCGCAGCACCAGAATCTTGCCGCTGCGGTCAATGATTTTCAGCATGGATTCCTGGGGCAGGGCGCTGCCCCCCCGGCAAAATACATCGTAAAATTCCACCTCCGGGGTCATGATCTCACTGTAGCCCCGCCTGCGGTAGAGCTTGGTCAGGGCCGACTGCACCTGACGCAGCTCCCGGCACTCCCCCAGCATCCGGTCACGGGTGCCCTCCGGGGTGTTTGGAATATAGTTCATGCGCTCATTCCTCTCCTGTCACTTTAGCACGCTAATACACTACCATGAAAGAGGGCGGCTGTCAACCTCTGAATTTCACAAATCCAACTTTTGTTTCCATCCGTACTCTGTCAATGTGTGCAGTTCGTATTTTATCGCCGCAGCCCCAACGCCTTCACCAGAAAGGCGGTCAGCCGTCTGCGGTAGTCCTCCAGAAGCATCTGCTCCTCCTCTGTGTCACCCTGACGGCTGTCCTCTTCCACGAAATAAGCGCCGGTGTGGCAGTTCAGAGAAAGGGAGTCCAGCGGCCATCCCGGATGCCGCGCTGGGGCGGGCTGCGCTACCATATAGAACGCACCGCCCCGGAGCGAGCTGTCCCGTTCCATGAAGGAGGCCAGCTTCCCACAGCAGCTGACGCCATACCCATCCACATAGTGCGCCGACACTTTGCCACCCAGCGAACGAATGAGGCCGCTGTAGTAATCGATCATTTCCTCGTCATCCAGCCGCACCCCCTGGGGTGAGCGCACATGAAGCCCCGGCTGCCTGGGGTCATCCATGGGAAGTCCGTCAAAGTACAGGCCGGTATCGTTGCAAATCACATAATCCGCAAAGCGGCTGTAAAAGGTCGCCTTTTGCAGGGCGTTCTCCTCCGGCGTCCTGCCAGTTTCCTCCGGTTCTGCCGTAATGCCAAGCTCCCGCAGGGTATGCAGCCTCACATCATAACCGCTGAACAGGCTGGTAAAACGCTTGATTTTGGAAGGGTTTGTGGTTCCAATTAAAATCTCCATCAAAAAACACCTGCTCAGTCAAATTGCGTCTCCCAATGGGCGGCGTTTTGGGCCTCCCAGCAGAGCCGGAGCTGCTCCGGCGTGGTCTTGTGGAGGTTCAGCTTTGGCAGGGCATCCAGAGGGAAATAACCGCTCTCCGTGGTCTCGGAGTTGGGCTGGAAACTGCCTCCCAGCACGTTGCACAGCACAAAATAGTGAAAGCAGTGGAAGAAGGAGTTGGGGTTATTCCGCTTCCTGTGGTCGTGGACGCACACCAGCCGCCACGGCTCCACCGTCAGCCCCGCCTCCTCTCTGGCCTCCTTGACCACGTTGGAGGCAACCGTCTGGTCAAAGTCGCACCAGCCGCCGGGCAGCACCCACTGCCCGTCATAGTCCCGCACCAGCAGCACCTCTCCCCTGCCGTTAAACATCACGGCGCGGGTTTCCGCTTTCGGGGTCTGGTAGCCGTCGTTCTCGGTGAACAGCGTCTGAATCTGCCCAAGGGGCAGCCCTGTCTCGCTGCTGACCAGCTCCGCTGCGATGTCCCGCACCCGCCGGAACCGCTCCAAATCAAATCTGTCCTTGGAATAGAGCAGTCCGGCAGAGGCGATGGCCTGGAGCTCTTGAGCCAGCTCCAGCAAAGTTTTCTCGTTCTCCATAGCTTCTCCTTAAAACAGGGTGATTTGGCTGGTGTCCGGCAGGCCGTCCAGCGCCCCCATATATTTGAGCTGCTCCAAGTGGGAGGCGGACAGCTTGTTGCAGGTGGTCTCCACCTCCTCGATGGAGATGAAGGGCGCCCCGTTCCGGGCGGCAATGGCCTCCACCGTGGCGTTGGCGGCGGCCTCCCCCAGACCGGGGATGGAGCAGAAGGGCGGCATCAGGGCGTTCTGCTCCCAGTCCACCACATAGCGGGTGGCCTGGCATTTCGTCAAATCCATTT
The DNA here is from genome assembly GCA_021202775.1 of Clostridiales bacterium. GTDB lineage: Bacteria > Bacillota > Clostridia > Oscillospirales > Oscillospiraceae > Onthomonas. The sequence continues at coordinate 13,613 of JAJQCJ010000126.1, forward strand.
TCAGGAACGTGAAGCCCCGGAGGTAGAATTCATAGCAGACCTCCAGCGTCACAAGCTCCTTTTCCTCCACGTCGGTGAGCTTTTCCTTCCCTTTCAGCTCGTTCATCTTTTCCAGCACCTTTTCCTGGCCCAGGAACATACAGGTGGCGTCCACCGCCTTGGCCCGGACGCTGAAATAGGCAGAATAGAAGGCCAGGGGCCGATGCACCTTGAACCAGGCGATGCGGAAGGCCATCATCACATAGGCCACCGCGTGGCCTTTCGGAAACAGATATTTGATTTTCCGGCAGGACTCGATATACCACTCCGGCACGCCGTGGGAACGCATCTCCTCCTCAATGCCCTCCGGCCAGGACTTGCCCTTGTGAATGACGCCCTTTCGGACGGCCTCCATCATCTTGAAGGACCGCAGCGGGTCGATGCCCTTGGAAATCAGGTAGAGCATAATGTCATCCCGGCAGCCGATGGCCTGGGTAACGGTGGCGGTGCCGCTGGTGATCAAATCCTTGGCGTTGCCCAGCCACACGTCGGTGCCATGGGAGAAGCCGGAGAGCCGCAGCAGGGTGCTGAAATTCTTCGGCTGGGTATCGATCAGCATCTGCCGGGTGAAGCCGGTGCCAAATTCCGGGATGGCGCAGGCCCCGGTGGGGCCGAGGATGGGGTCGTCCTCATATCCCAGCACCCGGGAGGAGCAGAAGATGGACATGGTGTCCTGGTCGTCCAGGGGGATTTTTGTGGGGTCAATACCCGTCTCATCCTGGAGCATCCGAATCATGGTAGGGTCATCGTGGCCCAGCATATCCAGCTTTAGCAGGTTGGACTCCATGGAATGATATTCAAAGTGGGTGGTGATCATGTCCGAGTTGGGGTCGTCCGCCGGGTGCTGCACCGGGCAGAAGTCGTAAATCTCCTGGTCGCCGGGGATGACCACCATGCCGCCGGGGTGCTGGCCGGTGGTGCGCTTGATGTTCACGCAGCCGTTGGCCAGACGCTGCAGCTCGGCGTGGCTGGCAGTTTTCCCCCGCTGCTCCATGTATTTCAGCACATAGCCGTAGGCGGTCTTGTCCGCTACGGTGCCCACGGTGCCCGCCTTGAACACATGGTTCTTGCCGAACAGCTCATAGGTGTAGCGGTGGGCCTTGGCCTGGTACTCCCCGGAGAAGTTCAGGTCGATGTCCGGCACCTTGGTGCCGCCGTAGCCCAGGAAGGTTTCAAAGGGGATGTTGAAGCCGTCCTTGTCCAGAGGCGTCCCGCAGACGGGGCAGTTCTTGTCCGGCAGGTCCGCGCCGCAGCCGTAGACCTCCTCATCCACTGTAAAGTCAGAATACTTGCACTTCGGACAGCGGTAGTGAGGCTTCAGGGCGTTCACCTCGGTGATGCCGGAGAGGAAGGCCACGATGGAGGAGCCCACGCTGCCCCGGGAACCCACCAGGTAGCCGTGATCCAGCGAGTTCTTCACCAGTTTCTGGGCGGACATATAAATCACGTCGTAGTTCCGCTGGATGATGCCGGGCAGCTCCAGGTCGATACGGTCCTGGACGATTTGGGGCAGGGTTTCCCCATACAGCTCGTGGGCCTTCGTATAGACCAGGTATTCCAGCTCCTTGTCGGAATCCTTCAAAGACGGGGCGTAGAGGCCGTGGGGCAGCGGCGGGAAGGTGTCGCACATCCGCTGGATGCGGTCCGGGTCCTCAATGACCACCTTCCGGCAGTCCTCCTCCCCCAGGTAGGCGAATTCCTCCAGCATTTCGTCTGTGGTCTTGAAGTAAATGGGCAGGTCCTTGTCCGCGTCGCTGAACCCGTTGGCGTTCAGCAGAATGTGGCGGAAAATCTCGTCCTCCGGGTTCAGGAAGTGAACATCGCCGGTGGCGCAGCAGGGCTTATTCAGTTCCTTCGCCAGCCGCAGAATGGTGCGGTTAAAATTCCGCAGTTCCTCATCGTCCTTGGCCGTCCCTGCCGCGATCATAAAGCGGTTGTTGCAGATGGGCTGAATCTCCAAAAAGTCATACCAGGAGGCGATTCGTTTCAGCTCGCTCCAGTCCTTGTGGGCCACCACCGCCTGGAACAGCTCCCCCGCTTCGCAGGCGGAGCCGATGATCAGCCCCTCCCGGTTCTCCTCAATCAGGCTTTTGGGCATAATGGGGCGCTTGTAGGCGTAATGCTCCAGATGGGACAGGGAGATCAGCTTGTACAGGTTCCGCAGACCGCTTTGGTTTTTCGCCAATACAATCAGGTGGCGGGGTTTCTGCTTGCGTTTGCCGTTCTTCCGCAGCTCCCGCATGGCGTCGTTGATCTGGTCAACGCGCTCCACCCCCTTGTCTTTCAGCATATCGTGGAAGGGGGGCAGCATATAGCCCACCATGCGGCCATCGTCGCAGGCCCGGTGATGGTGGAATTCCGGCAGATTCAGCGCCTTTGCCACCACGTCCAGCTTGAATTTGCTGAGCTGAGGCAGCAGATTCTGGGCCAAAACCAGGGTGTCAATGGAGGTGTTGTTCAGCTCCCGCCCCATGCGCTGACAGGCCATGTGGAGGAAACCCATGTCAAAGTCCGCGTTGTGGGCGGCCATGGGCCGGTCACCCACCCAGTCCAGGAAGGCGCTGACCGCCTCCTCCTGGCCCGGCGCGTCCCGCACCATATCGTCTGTGATGCTGGTCAGCTCCACCACCTCACGGGGGATGGGCCGTCCAGGATTGACGAAGGTGTCATATTCCTCGATGATTTCGCCGTTTTTGATTTTGACCGCGCCGATCTCCGTGATGGTGTCCCGCCGGGCGGAGAGGCCGGTGGTCTCCAGGTCGAAACAGACGATCTCATCCAGCAGGCTGGCGGTGCTGTCGCCGTGTACCACCACCCGGTCGTCCACGTCGTTCACATAATAGGCCTCTACGCCGTAAAGGATTTTTATTTTACCCCCCGCCGCGTTGTGGGCGTCCGGAAAGGCGTGGGCCACGCCGTGATCGGTGATGGCGATGGCCTTATGCCCCCATTTGATGGCCTGCTTGATGACCGCTTTCACATCGGTCAGGCCGTCCATGGTGGAGAAGCGGGTATGTAAATGCAGCTCGCAGCGCTTTTCCGCCGCGGTGTCCTCCCGCGGCTCCGGGGGCTGGGCGGGGGCGATGG
>JAJQCJ010000009.1 GCA_021202775.1 Clostridiales bacterium
GCGGGCACGTCGGTGTCAGGGCCGATGTGCTTGCACAGCTCGGTCATGAAGCTCTGGCAGAAGCGCATCACTTCGCCGTCGCTCTTGCCCTTGGGGTCGAAGTCGGAGCCGCCCTTGCCGCCGCCCATGGGCAGGGTGGTCAGAGCGTTCTTGAAAATCTGCTCGAAGCCCAGGAACTTGATGATGGACAGGTTCACGTTGTCACGGAACCGCAGGCCGCCCTTATAGGGGCCAATGGCGGAGTTGAACTGGACGCGGTAGCCACGGTTCACCTGCACCTTGCCGTTGTCGTCCACCCAGGGCACGCGGAACATGACGATGCGCTCCGGCTCCACCATGCGGCCGACGATGTTCTGCTCCTCATAGCGGGGGTCAGCCTCCACCACGGGCACCAGGGTCTCCAGCACCTCATGGACAGCCTCCAGGAACTCAGACTGCTCCGGATAACGGGCAGCCAGATCCTCATAAACGCTGTTCAGATAGTCATTTTTGATTGCCATAATCACAAATCCTTTCCTGGCGAAGGAGCAAGCCCCCGCACGATTGAATCACACCGGCCGGAACCGGGACAGGACGGGGCCTTACCCCCATCTTGCGCATCCAATCCGTCAGGACAGAGCTGCACCTTCCCAGGAAAGGAAAGGGCTATGCGGGTGTGCGGCGCACTCTCCTTCTCCCTGAGAGCGCCGCACAAGGGCACAGCACAAAATGGCATTTTGGTGACCCCTTTGTCGTCCTGTTCACTATACACTATTTTCCAGGATTTTGCAAGTAGGAAAATGAAAAAATCATGTCAACTTGCAAAAATGGGGTCTACGGCGGGTTTTCCCCGGCTTTTGTCAATCTTCCTGCACTGTAATTGCAGGATTCAAATCATTTTCGCGCAAAAAGACGGAAAAATTTCAAAGCGGCGGGGCAGGCGCAGCCTCCAGGCAACGGGAAAAGGGGTGTGTCCCTCTCAATTTCTGCCTGAGGAAGTTCACCCCTCCACCGGCTGCCGCCGGTCCCCTCCGCCGTCAAGCGGCATTTCCGCTGCGCTCCCTACCCTTTCAGGGGAGGCAGGCGCTTATTATAACCGCTGCGTTGCATTTATCCAGCAGGGGCGCACACTGTGCGCCCAGCGAACCTTTCGGTTATCACTGAGTTTGCCGAAGAAATGTGCTTTTCCGTGGGCAGGCAAAGCGGAAAGAAAAGAATGTTATCATCCAACAGACCGGTTCCGCATGGCAGGCTTATGGAAGGAGACAAGCGCCCGGGCGCACACTGTGCGCCCCTACTGAGAACCGGAAGCAGTAGTCAGCCCTCGCTCCGTCGCAGGAAGCCGCAGCGGATCATCCCCCCGAAACCCCTCCAGTACGGCAAAATTCGATAAAGTTTTATCGTATTTCAATATATGCCGTGTCGGATAAAGGCGTCCAGGCGTGGACGGAACTTTTCTCCACCCCTTTTTCGCTTATCATTGACAAAAGCCGGAAACTCCTTTATAATGATATCAGACGAGGCGGCGGCGTTCCAACCCCTGCCCCGCAATGCTATGCTAAAGGAGCGTATGTCCTATGATCGTCTGTCCCTGGAAAGACATCAGCCGCTACTACGGCTGCCTGCCCGGCCTGAAGGAGGCTGTGGAACTGGTCAACACGCTGGACCATCCCGCCGTGGGCAACTATCCCCTGCCCACCGGCCGCTACATGGTGCAGCACATCACCACCAAGCCGGAGGAGGGGGCGCTGTTCGAGGCCCACCGCCGCTTTGCCGATGTGCAGTACATCGTCTCCGGCGGGGGCGAGGATATGAAGTGGGCCCCTCTGGACACCCTGACCACGGTGAAGCCCTACGATGAGGTGAAGGACGTGGAGAAGCTCTCCGGCGAAGGGGTCACCATCCACATTCCCGACGGCTATGTATACATCGCCTTCCCGGAGGACGGCCATATGCCCGGTCTGGGGCTGGACGGCGCCCGTGAGGTGGATAAAATCGTCATTAAGCTGCCCGGGTGAGGGGGATGTCAGCTGACAGCTGTTAGCCGTTAGCTGTTAGTAGGGGCGCTTTGTGCGCCCGCCGGTTTTTCTCTTTAGACAGTGTTCGATAGAAAGGAGCTGTCCGGACTTCCCACCCCTTAAGCAGCTTTGCTGACAGCACTGCCGCTTCGTGGCGCCCTTTCATGGGAGTCAAAGACGTGGTGATTCCCGCAACTCCCTTGCCTCCCCTAAAAGGGTAGGGAGCGCAGCGGAAATGCCGCTTGACGGCGGAGGGGAACCGGCGTTAGCCGGTGGAGGGGTCGCTAACAGCTAACAGCTGACAGCTCCGCCCCGCAGGGGCGCCCCCCAACCACAAAACCGACCCGCAGGTGTCTCCACCTGCGGGTCGGTTTTATCATGACATGATTGTGAATTTCTTACCGGGCAATCAGGCTGACCCCGTCCATCTCGGCGGGCTTCTCCAGCCCCATCAGGTCCAGCATGGTGGGGGCGATGTCCGCCAGGCGGCCGTCCTTCAGCTTCACGTCCGCGCCAACGATGCAGAAGGGCACCAGGTTGG
>JAJQCJ010000134.1 GCA_021202775.1 Clostridiales bacterium
CACGTCTTTGGCTCCCCTGAAAGGGGAGCTGTCAGCGAAGCTGACTGAGGGGTGGGAAGGCCGGACAAATCCTCTATAGCGAACGTTCTCTAAGGAGGCCCAACCGTCAGGCAAAACATTGTTCCTTCATCCTTCCTTGCCCAAGGAAACCACCCCTCCACCGGCTGCCGCCGGTCCCCCTCCCCTTTCAGGGGAGGCAAGGGAGTTGTGGGAATCACCACGTCTTTGGCTCCCCTGAAAGGGGAGCTGTCAGCGAAGCTGACTGAGGGGTGGGAAGGCCGGACAAATCCTCTATAGCGAACGTTCTCTAAGGAGGCCCAACCGTCAGGCAAAACATTGTTCCTTCATCCTTCCTTGCCCAAGGAAACCACCCCTCCCTCCGGTTGTGGAGTCCAAAACCAGATAAAATCGTTTTCCACCAACTGTCACCTCGCATCGCACCCTTGACTTCCGGCGGGAAGGTGTTACAATGGTTCTGTATGAAACTTCCTGCGTAATCGGAAAGATGAGGCACAGCAAATGACAGATTTTCAGCAGACGGGGCTGGCCGGGTATCACTGCCCCCGCTTCCGGGAGCTGCCCTCCATCCCCCTGTATAAGGATCAGGTGGTGGAGGAGCTGAACCGCTATCTGGCCCCCCTCCACTGCGGCGAGATCACCGCCACCATGGTGAACAACTATGTGAAGGTGAAGGCCATCCCCCCACCGGAGAAAAAGCGCTACGGCCGGGCCCAGCTGGCGGGGCTGTACCTGATTTGTATGCTGAAGCAGGTGTACAGTCTTGGAGAGATCACCGCCCTGCTCCGGGTGGCGGAGGAGCCGGAGGACTTTCCGGCCCGGTACGACACCTTCTGCGCCGAGTTGGAGGAGGTGTTCCGGGGCGTATTCACCGGTGAGGCCCAGCCCCATGAGGGGCAGTCCCTCACCGTGACCCGGGCGGCGGCCTACACCCTGGCCTACAAGCTGTATACCCTGGGGCTGCTGCGGCAGGCCGCCCGGCAGCGGGCCAGGGCGCTGGAGCAGGCGGGGGCGGCCGCCCCAAAGAAAGAAGAAAGTAAGACGGGAGGATGACCCCACGATGGAATACCAGGCGGGAACCTATGACATTGCGGTGATCGGGGCGGGCCACGCCGGCATCGAGGCGGCGCTGGCCGCCGCGCGGCTGGGGCTGCGCACCCTTTGCTTCACCGTGAATCTGGACGCGGTGGGCAATATGCCCTGCAACCCGGCCATCGGCGGCACCGGCAAGGGCCAGCTGGTACGGGAGCTGGACGCCCTGGGGGGCGAGATGGCCAGAGCCGCGGACAAAGCCTGCATCCAGTACCGCCTGCTGAACCGGGGGAAGGGGCCCGCCGTCCACTCCCTCCGGGCACAGGCGGACCGCCGCCGCTACCAGGAGGTGATGAAACACACCCTGGAGACCACGGAGAACCTCTATCTCCGTCAGGCGGAGGTGGTGGAGGTGCGGACGGACGAAGCGGGCGCCGTCTCCGCCGTGGTGACCGCCAACGGCGGGGTGTATCAGGTCAGGGCGGCGGTGATCGCCACCGGCACCTACCTGGGAGGCAAGACCATTGTGGGGGACGTGGTGCGCACCTCCGGCCCCGACGGCCTCCAGGCCGCCCTGCCCCTGACGGACAGCCTGCGGCGGCTGGGCCTGCCCTTCCGCCGGTTTAAGACGGGGACGCCCCCCAGAGTGAACCGCCGCAGCGTGGACACCACCCGGATGGAGCTTCAGGAAGGGGACGAGCTGCCTCTGCCCTTCTCCTTCACCACAGAGGACGTGCCGGAGAACCGGGCGGTGTGCTACCTGACCTACACAAATCAGGCCACCCATGACATCATCCGGGCCAACCTGGACCGTTCCCCCCTGTACAACGGCACCATCGACGGCGTCGGCCCCCGGTACTGCCCCTCCATCGAGACGAAAATCGTCCGCTTCCCGGACAAGGAGCGGCACCAGCTCTTTGTGGAGCCCATGGGGCTGAATACGGAGGAGCTGTATTTACAGGGTCTGTCCTCCTCCCTGCCGGAGGACGTGCAGGTGGCCATGGTACACACCATCCCCGGCCTGGAGCGGGCGGAGCTGACCCGCACAGCCTACGCCATCGAGTATGACTGCGTGGACCCCACCAGCCTGCTCCCCACTCTGGAGTGCAAGGCTGTGCCGGGGCTGTACGGGGCGGGACAGTTCAACGGCTCCTCCGGCTACGAGGAGGCGGCGGTGCAGGGCTTTGTGGCCGGGGTCAACGCGGCGCTGAAGCTGCTGGGCAGGCCGCCCCTGGTGCTGCGCCGGGATCAGGGCTACATCGGGGTGCTGATCGATGACCTGGTGACCAAGGGCACCAACGAGCCCTATCGGATGATGACCTCCCGGACGGAATACCGGCTCATTCAGCAGGAGGACAACGCGGACGAGCGTTTGACCCCGGTGGGGTACCGCATCGGCCTGGTCAGCGGGGAACGGTACCGGGCGGTGCAGGAGAAGTACGCCGCCGTTTCCAGGGAAATGGAGCGGCTGGAGCACTGCGGCGCGGCCCCCTCCCCTGCCCTGGACGCTTATCTGGCCCAGCTGGGGGAGCCGCCCTGTCCTCACGGGGCAAAGCTGTCCGACCTGCTGCGCCGCCCCAGGGTGCGCTATGAGGCGCTGGCCCCCTTCGACCGGGAGCGGTCCGAACTGCCCCCGGCGGTGACGGAGCAGGTGGAGATTCGCCTGAAATACCGGGGCTACATTGACCGCCAGCTCCGCCAGGTGGAGGAACAGCGGCGGATGGAGGCCCACGCCCTCCTCCCTGACCTGGACTACAGCCGGCTCTCCGGTCTGCGTCTGGAGGCGCGGGAGAAGCTCCAGTCCGTCCGCCCCCTGAACCTGGGGCAGGCCAGCCGCATCTCCGGGGTCAGCCCGGCGGACGTGGCGGCGCTGATGGTGTATTTGCAGGGGATGGAGGATTAGCGGCTGTTAGCTGTTAGCTGTTAGCTGTTAGCAATCCCTCTGCATCCACTGAAAGTGGATGCAGAGGGATTGTGCCCGGCTGACATTTCCTCCTGGAACAAGGGATGATAGAGGAACAACGTTTTTGCCCGACGGTTGGGCTTGGTCTCCTTCTCTAAGGAGAAACGCTGCGCGGCCCCCCGCCCCGGTCTGTGGCCGGGGCGGGGGGCCGCCGATTTGCATTGATTGCACTTAAAACTCCGCGTTGCCCACCGTCCGGGGATGGGGCAGCACGTCCCGGATATTGGACACCCCGGTGAGGTACATCACCATCCGCTCAAAGCCCAGGCCGAACCCGGCGTGGCGGCAGCTGCCGTAGCGCCGCAGGTCGCAGTAGTACCGGTAATCCTCCGGGTTCATGCCCAGCTCGGCAATCCGGGCCTCCAGCAGGTCCAGCCGCTCCTCGCGCTGGGAGCCGCCGATGATCTCCCCGATGCCGGGCACCAGGCAGTCCGCCGCGGCCACCGTCTTGCCGTCCTCGTTCTGGCGCATATAGAAGGCTTTGATCTCCTTGGGATAGTCGGTGACGAACACCGGCTTTTTGAAATACTCCTCCGTCAGGTACCGCTCATGCTCCGTCTGCAAATCGCACCCCCAGGACACGGGGTAATCGAACTTTTTGCCGGACTTTTGCAGGATGTCCACCGCCTCAGTGTAGGTGACCCGGCCAAAGTCGCTGTCCGCCACATGGAGGAGCCGGTCCTTCAGCCCCTTGTCCACGAAGCTGTTGAAGAAGTTCATCTCGTCGGGGCACTTCTCCATGACGAAGCGGATGATATACTTGATCATGTCCTCCGCCAGGTCCATATCGTCCTCCAGGTCGGCGAAGGCGATCTCCGGCTCGATCATCCAGAACTCGGCGGCGTGGCGCTGGGTGTTGGAGTTCTCCGCCCGGAAGGTGGGGCCGAAGGTGTACACCTTGCCGAAGGCCATGGCGAAGTTCTCACAGTTCAGCTGGCCGGAGACGGTGAGGCTGGTGGCCTTGCCGAAGAAGTCCTGGCTGTAGTCCACCGTGCCGTCGGGATTCCGGGGCGGGTCCTGGGCGTCCAGGGTGGTGACCCGGAACATCTCCCCGGCCCCCTCGCAGTCGGAGGCAGTGATGATGGGGGTATGGACGTAGACAAAGCCCTGGTCCTGGAAGAAGCAGTGGATGGCGTGGGCCGCCACAGACCGCACCCGGAACACCGCGGAGAACAGGTTCGTCCTGGGCCGGAGGTGCTGGATGGTGCGGAGGTACTCGGTGGTGTGCCGCTTCTTTTGCAGCGGGTAGTCCGGGGTGGAGGTGCCCTCCACCTGAATTTCCGCGGCCTTCAGCTCAAAGGACTGCTTCGCCTCCGGGGTCAGGGTCAGCACCCCCCGGACGACGAGGGCCGCACCCACGTTCTGTTTTGCGATTTCGTCATAGTTCTCCAGAGTGGACTTGTCCATCACCACCTGGAGGGACTGGAAGTGGGAGCCGTCGTTCAGGGCGATGAAGCCGAAGGTTTTCATATTGCGGAGTGACCGCACCCACCCCGCCACGGTGACGGTCTGGCCGGCAAAGGCGTCGGGGCTGGCAAAGATGGAAGCTACAGTTGTGCGTTTCACAGGGAATCCCCCTTCTCTATTCCTGGGGGCGGCGGGCCGCCCCATACAGTCTGCACCTATTTTACTACAGAAGGGCCGGTTTTACAAGGGAAATGTGTGAGATGTAGCCGTTAGCTGTTAGTAACCCCTCCGCCCCCCTGCGGGGGGCACCTCCCCTTTCAGGGGAGGCAAGGGAGTTGCGGGAATCACCACGTCATTCAAACAAAATCGAAGCCCAACGAAGTGGGTTCGATTTTGAGAGGAGGCGTTGCGGAGCGAACGAGCATTCGGCTTACAGACGAATGCGAGCGATACGGAGCTAACGCCGACGAGGGAGCTGTCAGCGAAGCTGACTGAGGGGTGGAAACGCCGGGCAAAGTCTCTATAACGAACACTGTCTCCTGAAACAGGAAACAATAATTGGGCCAAATGATGAAAAACCCCATCCTTTTCACATGAAATATGTTAAAGGTTTTAAGCATTTTACTTGACACAATCTGTTTTCCTGTGTTATAGTAGGCGTACACAACTTTTTGTGTTCCTTACCTCTCAGGATCAGTCCCAAACCAGTTTCCTGACGCCCGGACCAATGGGCGCCAACAACAGAATCGTGAAACAAGCATTGTCCTGCATTTTCCTTTTTCGGTGAAATGCAGGCGTCTGTTTCACCCCATGCCATCATTGATTGAGGAGGTGCCAGGCATGAGAAAGTATGAATACTCGGATGAACTCGCAAACGCTGTTGACCAGTTCCTGACCGACGACGATTGGAACTATTCCTTTGACAGCGACAAGGGCGTGTTCGATTTCAATCTGAACGTCAAAAGCAGGCTGCGGAAAATCAGGTATCTGATCGATATTAAGAAGGATGAAATCATCGTTTATGGCATCTGTCCCATCGGCGCGGACCCGGAGGACAAGGCAGAAATGGCAGAGATGGCAGAATTTATCTGCCGCGCGAACTACGGCCTGAGGAACGGAAATTTTGAATTTGACTTCCGGGACGGCGAGATTCGGTTTAAGAGCTTCATCGACTGCGACTGCGTGATTCCCTCGGCGGAGGTCATCAAGGACAGCATCTATTGCACCGCCGCCATGTTCCGGCGCTACGGCGACGGCATCGCCTCCATTCTCTTCGCCGGAGGCTCCGCGAAGGAGGCCATTGGGCAGTGCGAAAAGTCTCCGTCCGACGAGCTCCGCAGGCTCCTTGACAGCATGCGCGACGGCGAAAGCGTTCAGCTGTCCGACCTGCTGGCGCAGCGGCTGGCAGAGCGGCTCAGCGACGGCGACGATGATGACGACGACGATGACGACGACGATGATGACGACGATGATGACGAAATGGAACCTTTTGACGATGATACGGAATCCTCCGGGGATTCGTTTGACTAAACAAAACGGAACATAACACAAAGCACAGTCACCCCCTCCCCCGCCTGCGCGGGAGAGGGGGTGTTTTGTCATTCTTCCTGACCGCCGGGCGCCTCGCCGCCCTCGTCAGGCTGGTTCTCCCCGGCGTCCACGTCCACGGCCCTGGTCTTGGCCACGCCGATGGCCCGGCTCTCCTCCCCCAGGTGCATCATGCGGACGCCCTGGGTCACCCGGCCATACTGGCTGATGCCGCCGCAGGTGGTGCGGATGATGGTGCCGTCGTCGGTGATGGTCAGCACATCGTCCTCAGGGTTGACGATGGCGCACCCGGCCACCAGGCCGGTTTTCGCGGTGATCTGATAGTTCTTGTTGCCGTAGCCGCCCCGGCTCTGGAGGCTGTACTCCCCTACGCCGGTACGCTTGCCGTAGCCCCGCTCCGTCACCGTCAGCAGGGCGGAGCCGTGGCCGGCCACCTCGCAGCCCACCACATAGTCGCCTTCCCGCAGCTTGATGCCCCGGACGCCCACGGCGTCCCGGCCCATGCAGCGGATGTCCTGCTCCGGGAATCGGATGGCCATGCCGTTCCGGGTGGCCAGGATGATCTCATCCTCCCCGCCGGTCTTGCGGACGGCGATGAGGGCGTCCCCGTCCTCCAGGGTCAGGGCTTTGATGCCGGTCTTGCGGTTGGTGGCCAAGGCGCTGATGGCCATGCGCTTCACCGTGCCGCTGCGGGTGGCAAAGACCAGGTATTCCTCATCGCTGAACTCCCGGAAGTGGAGCATGGCCTCGATGCGCTCCCCCTGCTCCACCGGCAGCAGGTTGATGAGGTTCACCCCCCGGGCCGTCCGGCCCGCCTCCGGGATGCGGTACCCCTTCTGGCAGTACACCTTCCCCTTGTCGGAGAAGAACATGATGGTGTCGTGGGTGGAGCAGGTGAACACGCTCTGGGCGTAGTCCTCCTCCCGGAAGGACTGGGCCTTGACCCCCTTGCCGCCCCGGCCCTGGGCGCGGTACTCCTTCACGGAGGTGCGCTTGAGATACCCCGCCTGGGACAGGGTAAAGACGCTCTCCTCCTCCTGAATCAGGTCCTCCACGTCGATCTCGTTCTCCACCAGCTCAATGGTGGTGCGGCGGTCATCGCCGTACTTGTCCTTAATCTCCAGCAGCTCCTGCCGGAGGAGGCCCTTCATCTTGCCCTCGTCGCTGAGCAGCTCGTTATAATAGGCGATCTTCGCCTCCAGGTCGTCATACTCCGCCTGGAGCTTGTCATGCTCCAGACCCTGGAGCCGCTTGAGCTGCATGTCCAGGATGGCCTGGGCCTGCACCTCGTCCAGGGAGAAGCGGTTCATCAGGTTCTCTTTCGCGTTGTCGTAGCTCTCCCGGATGATGCGGATGACCTCGTCAATGTTGTTCTGGGCGATGAGCAGCCCCTCCAGCAGGTGGGCCCGTTCCTCCGCCTTCCGCCGGTTGTAGACGGTGCGGCGGGTCAGCACGTCCATCTGGAAGGCGATGTACTCGTCCAGCATTTCCCGCAGGGTCAGCACCTTGGGCTGCTTCTGGTTGTTCACCAGGGCCAGCATGATGACGGAGAAGTTGGATTGCAGCGCCGTCTGGTTGTACAGCCGGTTCAGCACCACCTGGGCGTTGGCGTCCTTCCGCACCTCGATGACGATGCGCATGCCCTCCCGGTCCGACTCGTCCCGGAGGCCGGAGATGCCCTCCAGCCGCTTGGCGTGGACCTGCTCGGCAATGTTCTCCACCAGCCGGGCCTTGTTCACCGCGTAGGGCAGCTCGGTGACGATGATGCGGGTGCGGCCGTTGCCGAACTCCTCAAACTCGCACTTGCCCCGGACGATGATCTTCCCCCGGCCGGTGGCGTAGGCCTGGCGGATACCGCTGCGGCCCATGATGATGCCCCGGGTGGGGAAGTCCGGCCCCTTGATATGCTCCATCAGGTCGGAGAGGGTGGCGTTGGGGTTGTCCAGCACGCAGACCACCCCGTCGATGACCTCCCGGAGGTTGTGGGGCGGGATGTTGGTGGTCATGCCCACGGCGATGCCGGTGGAACCGTTCACCAGCAGGTTGGGGAACCGGCTGGGCAGGACCCGGGGCTCCTTCCGGCTCTCGTCAAAGTTGGGGTCCCAGTCCACGGTGTCCTTGTCGATGTCCCGGAGCATTTCGTTGCAGATCTTGCTCATCCGGGCCTCGGTGTAACGGTAGGCCGCCGGGGGGTCGCCGTCCACGGAGCCGAAGTTGCCGTGGCCGTCCACCAGGCAGTACCGCATGGAGAAGTCCTGGGCCAGACGCACCATGGCGTCATAGACAGAGGCGTCGCCGTGGGGGTGGTACCGGCCCAGTACGTCGCCCACGCAGGTGGCGGACTTCTTAAAGGGCTTGTCGCTGCCCAGCCCGTCCTCATACATGGCGTAGAGGATGCGGCGGTGGACGGGCTTCAGCCCGTCCCGGACGTCGGGGAGGGCCCGGCCCACGATGACAGACATGGCGTACTCGATGTACGCGGTTTTCATCTCGTGCTCCAGGTCGATCTCCACGATTTTCTGTTCCGGATAGGCGATGTCTTCCGGTTTGTAATCTTTGTTCTTACTCAAGGTATCTTCCTCCACGCATAGAAGCTGTTAGCCCTTCGCTATTCGTAACCCCTCCGCCGTCAAGCGGCATTTCCGCTGCGCTCCCTACCCTTTCAGGGGAGGCAGGGCGTTGTTGTAACCGCCATGTTCCGGGTTCCACCACTGTTTTTCCGTCACCCGTAGGGGCGAACAGCGTTCGCCCGCCCGTTTGCCCCTTCCATAAGCCTGCCATGCGGAACCGGTCTACCGGGTGTGTAGGGGCGTCTAGCCCCTGCGGGGCGGGGCTGTTAGTTGCTAAGCACCCCTCAGTCAGCTTCGCTGACAGCTCCGCCGTCAAGCGGCATTTCCGCTTCGCTCCCTACCCTTTCAGGGGAGCCAATGACGTAGTGGTCACAACAACCTTTTTCCTCCCCTGAAAGGGGAGGAGGACCGGCGGCAGCCGGTGGAGGGGTGTATTCCTTTCAGGTATAATCTATCTTGGGTTGAGGGGAATAACGTAGTTGTACCGTCAGATTTCATCGACCAAAGGACGACAAAATTGACGCCACGTTCCGCTCGCCTTCGGCGGGGCGGAACGGGCGGCAATCCCCGCCAGCCGCCATCAGCGGCAGTCTCACCAGTTGGAAGTCACATCGTCTGTTGCCTGACAGACCACCTGTAAATTGGACAGCGCGAAGCCCCAGCGGGATAGGAGAGGGGTTCTTAGGCGGATTTTGCGTAAAAAATATGCCGGGGGCATATTTTTAGCAAAATCCTGAGCCAGCTTGTTGGCGAAGCCACTTAGAAGAGTAGGTAGTGCCTTAAAGTTCTTGATAACGGAGGAGCCCCGAGCTTCCCCCTGAGCCGCCTTCTTTCCCCTATTTCTTGGCGGAGCAAGAAATAGGGCCCGCCCGGAGGGCAAAACGTATTTCCTTCCAATATCCTTGCCTAAGTAGATAAGCGGCTGGTCACACACTGTGCACCCCTGAGGAAGGACGAAAACACAGCCATAGCTGAAAGAACATTGCCCTCCGCAAAAACAGCTTGTGCTTTTCCTGAAAATCAGGTACAATAATCCCACTTGACGAAAGGGCAGGAAAAGGTTGAAACATTATAATCGAAGCGTAATACCCAAAAGGGCGCACAAAACCAAGCCCCCTGAAAGGGAGCGAAAAAACGGGCTTTAGTTGCTGTTGAGTTATTCAGAAGTGGGAGCGGTCACAAGATACCCCTGCCTTTGCAGGATAAAAACCGCTTCCTCCACTGAAACCTCACGGTGTACGGGAGGCCGGTCAGCCTTGCGGTAAAGTTCGGGGTTGTACGGCTCATTTTTCTTGAGCATATTGTAGATTGCCGTAAGCAGCATTCTGGCAATGGCGATGGTTGCTTTCTTGTGTCCACGGCGTTTTTTCAGATTCTGATAACGGTGAAAGATTTCAGGGTGTTTCTTCTTTGCTTTCACGGCAGCCAGGGCACACTGCACAAGCAGTGGCTTGATGTAAGCACCGGCCCTACTGATTCTGGTAGTTTTCTTCTTTCCAGCGCTCTCGTTGTTTTGCGGCGTAAGGCCAGCCCAGGAGCAAAGATGCTTCGAGGTGGGAAACACAGACATATCCACACCAATTTCTGAGATGATTGCAATCGCAGAAAAGGATTGGATACCCGGAGCCGTCATAACAAGGTTGAGTTGGGGAAGGTATTTCTCAGCAGTAGCAAGAATCAGGGATTCCAGATTCGTCTTGCACAGTTCAAGGCTGTCCATGTGGGTACGGATGATGCGGAGCTTTTCAGCTTGTTCGGCACACATCTCTCCATCCACAGCGGCGAGAATTTGCTCGTCGGTTGCTTTCAACCCCTTTGTACGGAAAGCGGAGACATCCATGATCTTTTCATCAGGATTATCAAGTAAATGAGTGGTAATAGCCGTTGCAGCCTTGCCAAACACGTCAGAAAACACATCGTCCAATTTGATATTGGATACCGTGAGGCAGTTTTGGGCCCGATTCTTTTCTCCGGTGGTGAAATTGGTGAGTTTCCAACGATAACGAACCAAATCCCGAAGCTGTCGAATATCCGCAGGAGGGATAAAACTACCGGCAACAAGGTCGTGTTTGAAAATATCTGCAATCCACTTGGCGTCCTTCTTGTCCGTTTTCTTGCCACGAATCGCCTTCACATACTTGGGGTGGGCAAGAACGATATTGCAGGTGGACTCCAGAACGTTGTAGATGGGAATCCAATACTTTCCCGTGGATTCCATACAGACATCCTTACAGTTATTTTCCGCAAGCCAGGTGGCACACCGCCGCAAGTCTCCTGTAAAGGTAGAAAATCGCTTGCTTTTGTAAGTGGTGACGCCCTGACCATTTGTGGATGCAATACAGGCAACAAGAAAAGACTTGTGAACATCCATCCCACAACAGATGGGATAAACGATTTTGAGCATAACACATCCCCTCAAAATAGTATTTGAGGGAACAGGCAGGGACTGGACGCTCGCTGAAAGATTGAAGTAGTCCGTCTCTCCAAAGATAAGGTTACAGGGTACAAAGCCCTACTCATTGGTGCTTGAAAGAGCGCCCGGCACACATAGCCATTCAGTCCAACACATGGTTGAGCCTACTCACCTCCACGTGCTCTGTAGTGTGCCTGCTTCCTCAAGCATATTCTAACAAATGTTGACTTGCTGCGATAGAGGCGCTTGGGTTTCATTCCCTTTGGTACCTTGGAGCGCAGCGGAAAGGTATGGTCATAATGATGAAGGAATTGCGTTGTTTCCCTCCGGGGGCCCCATTTCTTGCGCCGCCAAGAAATGGGGGAAAGAAGGCGGCTCAGGAGGGGCCGCTGTGCGTCCCCTCCTAAGAACCTCCCCTGTATCCCACTGGGCTTCGCGTTGCCCAATCTATAAGTGGTCTGTCAGGCAACAGACGATGTAACTTGATAACTGGTGAGACTGCCGCCGATGGCGGCTGGCGGGGATTGCCGCACGTTCCGCCCTGCCAGAGGCGGGCGGAACGTGGCGTCAATTTTGTTGCCCGTTGGTCGCTGAAATCTGACTGTACATCTGCGCTGTGCCTCTCACTCAAAGGTGGCAAGTCTTCCGTAGGGGCGCACACTGTGCGCCCGCCCGTTTGCGCCTTGGAGAAGGCTTTCAGGCGGGAAATTTGCCGTTCCTGACAGTACATATTGTATAGATTCAAGTGGAGATTACAGTTTGCAATCGCTTTTGTAGGGGCGGCCCTCGGCCGCCCGGCATCCCGCGAACAGGAACGCTGTGCTTCAGCCCCTCCACCGGCTAACGCCGGTCCCCCCTCCGCCGTCAAGCGGCATTTCCGGCGCGTTGCGCCTCCCTACCCTTTCAGGGGAGGCAAGAGGTTGTGATAACCGCCATGTCGCAGATTCCACCACTGTTTTTCCGTCACCCGTAGGGGCGAACAGCGTTCGCCCGTCCGTTTGCCCCTTCCATAAGCCCGCCAGGCGGAACCGGTCTGTTGGATGATAGCAGTCCTTTCTTCCCGCTTTACCTGCCCACGGAAAAGGCCGTTTTTTCGGCAAACTCAGTGGTAACCGGAAGGTTCGCCGGGCGCACACTGTGCGCCCCTACTGGATGGAGGAACGCAGCGTTTCCGGTCACTACCGTCTGCTAGCCACTAGCCACCAGCCACTAACAGCCCTTCCGTATCTCCAGCGTCTCCCCGGCCTGCAAGGCCCCCAGTCGCTCCCGCTCACAGCAGGTGATGAACACCTGCCCGCCGGTGATGCGGTTCAGGACGAACTCCTGCCGCCGGGCGTCCAGCTCGCTGAGGACGTCGTCCAGCAGCAGCACCGGATACTCCCCGTCCTGCTCCCGGAACAGCTCCCGCTCCGCCAGCTCCAGACTCAGGGCGGCGGTGCGGGTCTGGCCCTGGCTGGCGTAGCTCCGGCACAGCTGGCCGTTGATGGTGAACACCATGTCGTCCTTGTGGGGGCCGGAGAGACAGCTGCCGCTTTCAATTTCGGCTGTGCGGTGGGACGCCATGTGGTCCATCAGCTGGCCGTAAATCGTCTGGGGGGAGGCCAGAGGGTCGGCGACGGTTTTCACGGTCTGGTAGTCCAGCCGCAGCTCCTCCTGTCCGCCGGAAAACTCCCGGTGGATGGCGGGGGCAAACTGGTTCATCCGCCGGAGGAAGTGGGCCCGATAGTGGACAATGATGGCCCCGGTCTGGCACATCCGCAGGTTGAAGTCGTCCAGGGGCCCCAGCAGGTCAGGCTTGTCGTGCCAGTCCTTCAAAATGCGGGTCTTTTGCTCGTGGAGGCGTTTGTACTCCGCCAGGGCGGCGGCGTACCGGGGCCGCATCTGGCAGATGGCGTCGTCCAGAAACCGCCGCCGCTCCGCCGCCCCGGAACGGATCAGGTTCAAATCCTCCGGGCAGAACAGCACGGTGTTCAGGATGCCGGCCAGGCCGCTGGCGGTTTTTACCGTCACCCCGTTGGAGCGGAGCTGCCGCCGCCCGTTCCGGTTCAGCTTGGCCTCCAGGTGGAAATCCCGGTTCCGGCTCTCCAGCCGGGCGTCGATGGTAGCGGAGGGGGCGTCGAACTGAATCATCTCCCGGTCGTACCTGGCCCGGTGGCTCCGGCAGGCGGAGAGGTAGGCGATGGCCTCCAGCAGGGTGGTCTTGCCCTGGGCGTTGTCCCCCCAGATCACGTTGATGCCGGGGCAGAAGGAGGCGGAGAACCGGTCAAAGCTCCGGAACCGCTCCAGCTGCAGCGCTTTCACATACATAGGGCCGTTATTCCACCCGAATCAGGGTGTCTGCCATCCGGACGGTGTCCCCGGGGCGAATCTTTTTGTGGCGCATGGTGCAGGTTTCGCCGTTGAGCTGCACCTCGCCCCCCTGGATGCGGACCTTGGCCTCCCCACCGGAGCCCACCAGGGCGGCCAGCTTCAGCAGGGCGTCCAGGTTGATATAGTCGGTGGTGATTTTGATGGTTTCGGTGTTCATGGGATGCTCCTTTATGATAACCTTCCTGCCTCCCCTGAAAGGGGAGGCAGGCGCAAAGCGCCGGAAATGCCGCCTGACGGCGGAGCCAGTGACGTGGTGATTCCCGCAGCTCACTTGCCTCCCCTGAAAGGGGAGGTGCCCCCGCCGGGGGCGGAGGGGTGGCACCTTTAGTCGGGATATGAGCGGTTCCCCCTGTGCTGTAGGGGCGCACAGTGTGCGCCCGCCCGTTTGCCCCTTACATAAGCCTGCTATGAGGAAATCGTCTGTATGGGTGACAACATTTTTTCTCTCCGCTGCGCCTGCCCGCGGAAAAGTCTGTTCCTCTGTCAAACTCAGTGGTAACCGGAAGGTTCGCCGGGCGCACACTGTGCGCCCCTACAGAGAACCGGAACGTGGTATGATAACCTGCCTGTCTCCGAAGGAGGCAGAGGGGCGACTGGCAGCTAACAGCTCCCATCAACTCCTCCCCGACAACCTCACCGGCAGCACCATATAGAGGAAGTCATGCTCCGCCTCCTCCTTCTCCGGCAGGAGGATGCAGGGAGATGTGGGCCGGCTCAGCTCCACCCGGAGGAAGTCGGCAGGGGCCGCCTTCAGGGCGTCCAGCAGGTATTTGTTGTTGAAGCCGATCTCCAGCCCGCCGCCGTCCCCCACGATGGGGCAGCTGTCGTAGGCGCTGCCCACGGCGGTGGTGGTGCGGATCTCCAGCTGATTGTCCCCAAAGGTGCAGCGCAGGGGGCTCTTCTGCTGCTCGGAGATGATCAGGGAGCAGCGGTCAATGGAGGCGATGAGCTTCCGCCGCTCCGCGGTGAGGCAGATGGGGTTGTTCCGGGGAATGGCCTGGCGGTAGTTCAGGAACTCCCCCTCCAGCCTCCGGGAGATCAGCATAATGTCCCCCATCTTGAACATAATAAACTTCATGCCCTGGACGATCTCCACCGGCTCGTCGGTGTCGCCGCAGATCTTGCTGACCTCGCTGAGGGCGGCGGCGGGCACCACGAAGGAGAAGGGGTCCTTCTTCGGCAGGCGGTCGGTCTTTTCCCGCCGGAGGGCCAGCCGGAAGCCGTCCACGCTGACCATGGTCAGCACCCCTTCCTCGTCCAGCTCAAACAGGGTGCCGGTGTGGATGGGGCGGCTCTCGTTGGTGGAGACGGCGAAAATGGTCTGGTTGATCATCTGCTGCATGGTGCGCTGGGGCAGCAGGATAGTGTTCTGATACTCCACCGTGGGCAGGTCCGGGAAATCCTCCCCGTCGGTGCCCAGAATGTGGAAGTCGCTCATGCCGCAGGTGATATGGATATTGTAGCCCTGGGTCTCCACCGTCACCATGTCGTCGGGGAGGCGGCGGACGATCTCACCGAAAAGTCGGGCGGATACCACGATGGAGCCCGGCTCCCGGATGTCGGCGGATAATACCCCCCGTATACCGGTTTTCTGGTTGTAGCCGGTGAGGCGGAGCGTTTCCCCGGCCTCCACCAGGATGCCCTCCAGCGCGGGGATAGAACTTTTCACCGCCACCGTCCGGGATGTAACGTTGATCATGGATTGCAGCAATGCCTTTTCGCAGGAAAACTTCATAGCGGGATACCTCCGTTTGCGTGCAAAAGAAAGAGATCTATAAAATAGTAGTGGTAGTAGGGACCAAGGAAAAGTGGAAAAGAGTGGAAAACCCCTGATTTCTCAGGAAAAAACGTCCACAGGAAAATCCACAGCCGTCCACAGGTTTCCACAGGGCCGTCGGGACAAAAAATGTTTTACACACAACGCAACACACATGTTGAAAAACTCTGTGGAAAATGTGGAAAAGTTTTGAAGGCGGAATTGCAGA
Source organism: Clostridiales bacterium (assembly GCA_021202775.1). Taxonomy (GTDB): domain Bacteria; phylum Bacillota; class Clostridia; order Oscillospirales; family Oscillospiraceae; genus Onthomonas. The sequence goes on from JAJQCJ010000134.1 coordinate 15,307, forward strand.
AAAATGCCGTGTTTTATCACCGTTTGGAGCGCCTTCACCGGTTGGTGATACTAGCTGTTAGCGGCTAGTGACTGGTGGTGGCCGGAAACGCTGTGTTCCTCCATCCAGTAGGGGCGAACAGCGTTCGCCCGGCTCAACGTTTGTCCCTTAGGCAGGGTCGCTGAAAGAAAAAACGTTTTTGCCCTTGCCGTGGTATAAACGCAGTTCTGTTATCCTGTCGCCGCTAAAGAGAGCAGCGTCCGGGCGCACACTGTGCGCCCCTACTGGAGCGGGAAAACTGAATCTTCGCTTTTTTGTAGGGGCGGCCCTTGGCCGCCCGGGGTAAGCAAATGGTTTGTGTGGGCGGCCAAAGGCCGCCCCTACACACGCGGGTGCAAACTCCTCCGTTTCCGCCTGAGGCAGGAGGCTGTTGTAACCACTGCGTCATTGGCTCCCCTGAAAGGGGAGCTGGCTGGCCGCAAGGCCAGACTGAGGGGTTGCTAGCCACCAGCCACCAGCAGCTAATAGCTCCTGGAATTGATATTCGCCTTAATATCCTTGATGGCGTGGTTCAGCTCCCGGTTCTCCTGCTGCATCTGCTCGATTTTATCCACCGAGTGCATGACGGTGGTGTGGTGCTGGTTGAAGTACTTGCCGATCTCCGGCAGGGACTGCCCCGTCATGGTGCGCATGATGTACATACTCACCTGCCGGGCCAGCACCACGTTGGCCTTCCGGCTGGAGCCCATGAGCTGCTTGGGGTCGAGGTCGTAGTATTTGGCGGTCATCTCCACGATGAGGTCCAGGGAGGGGGCAAACTCGTCCTTGGAACGGATCAGCTCCCGGATGGCGCGGGAGGCGTTCTCGTCGTTGACCTCGTTGCCCATCAGGTCCCGGTAGGCCATGAGGCGGTTGATGGTGCCCTCCAGGGCACGGACGTTGGCGGTGATGTTCTGGGCGATATACTCGATGATGTCGTTGGGCATGGTCAGCCCCAGCAGCACCGCCTTGTTCCGGATGATGGCGCAGCGGGTCTCGTAGTCCGGGGGCTGGATGTCCGCCATCAGGCCGCATTCAAAGCGGGTGCGGAGCCGGTCCTCCAGCTTGGGCATATCCGAGGGGGGCCGGTCGGAGGTCAGGACGATCTGCTTCCCCGCCTCGTACAGGTTGTTGAAGGTGTTAAAAAATTCCTCCTGGGTGGAGTCCTTGCCGGCGATGA